>JAZSBZ010000090.1:0-4940 GCA_045602645.1 Candidatus Scatovivens sp.
GGATATACCACAGGTTCAACAACAAATGGTGCGACAATAACCATTCCGGCTAGTAAGATAACAGGAAACGTTGTAGTTACAGTGGCAACAGAAGCAGTGAATACAGGAGATGGAGAGGATACACCTGACACTGGGACAACCATTTATAGAACTAACAAAACACTTGGTATTCAAATTATGGAATTTGGTGATTTTAAATTTCAAAGTAATTCAACAACTCAAAGTTCATCATATTATTGTCAGGTTGTAGCTGCAGATGTATCTAATTATGTAGGAAAAACTATTAGTATTTCAACAACACATGCTTATATTAAAAATAATAGTACATATGGTGATGCTTATTATTGCTTCTTCTTAAATGCAGCACCAAATAATAAAACTCCTGAAATGTTACCATCTATAACAGAATTGTCAGATTTAGGCACAACTTCAGGAAATAGCAATATGGATGTTATTCTTGATAAAAACATAATTATTGAAAGATTTGATATTGTAGATTCTTCTACTGCAGATACATATACTACCAAGAGTGTAACTGTACCAGAAGGTGCTAAATATGTATATTTTACACATACTAGAAAAGGAGGAGCTAATAACGAAGCAAATATTGTATTTAATTAATTTGTAAATTATGGCATACGAAAAATTGAATTTAAAAAATGGAGTTACTTTAACAGAAACACATTTTTCGCATATAGAAGATGCTATATACAATTTATCTATAGGAAATGACGTTTCTGATTCCAATATTAAACAAGTAAAGTTGTATTTACCAAAAGTTATTAGATGGGAAACAAATAAACCTTTATATATATTTAAACATTGTATAACAAATGCATTTAATTATGAATCATATAATATTCAAGTTAATATGTCTGCAGACAATGGTAATGGAAAAGATCGCCACAGATATTTCACATACACATCTGCAGAAGAAAAAACTCTAACATTAACTTTTAATTTGTATGATGCTGCACATAATTTAATTGATACTAAAAATGTATTATTAATAATTAAAAAGTCTGTTTTGCCAGCTAATAAAACAAATGTATTATTTATAGGAGATAGTTTAACATATTATAATAGAATTACTGATGAATTTAGTAGAATATTGACGTCTACTGATGCAGAAACAGTTACTAAAGATACTGTATCTATATATAATTGTTATAAACCTGTCGGTAGAGGTTCATCTAATGTAAATTTAATTGGAACTCAGAAAATAAATTTTAAAGGTTGGACTGGACAGACTAAACACGAAGGTAGATCAGGATGGCAATGGAGTAATTTTATTGGTTCAAGTAGTCCATTTTATAGTGGTGGAAAATTGAATTTTTCAAATTACTTCTCAAAAAATGGTACTCCAGATATAATTTATATTGGCCTTGGTTGGAATGATACTAGAACAATTCCATTAAATGACACAGATTTGGATATTAACGTAGATACTGCAAAGGCTAACGCTAAAAACTTTTTAGATGCTCTCACTACGCAATATCCTAATATAAAAGTTCGTTTATGGACACAAAATGTACCTGGGACACATGGAGGAATAGGAGCGCATGTTTATGGAGCAACATTGTGGTCAGATGAACATAGATTAAAAAGAATGATGCTAAAAATTTGTGAAATGTATGAGGAATTAGCAGAACAATATTCAAATGTAGAAGTAGTTTGGACAACATGTATGATAGACAGTGAGTATTCTTTACAAGAAGGAGAATCTGCAATCAATTATAGAATTTCAGATAAAGAAACTCTTGGTATTGATTATGTTCATCCTGCTGATTCTGGTATGTTTCAAATTGCAGATGGTATAGTTTCTGATTTTATACATTGTCTCACAAATACAACATCTGGAGACACAAATTATGATAACGTTGAAGCAACGGAAATAACACATTATAAATCTGGATCAGGAAACGCAGTAATGTATTATCAAGATGTATTTAAATATTTTAATAATTCAACACTTGGTAGTTGGGGAGCTCAAATAGTAATTGCAGATGTATCTTCATATATAGGCAAACAGATTAAAATAACTGCAGCAACATCTGTGCAATCTGGAGCATATTATGCGATGTTTACTTCAAAATTACCAACAGGCTTAAATTCAATTGAAGAATTACCTTCATTTACTGCTACAGGTTATGAAGAAGATAAAACAGATATGGTACAATATTTTAATATTTCTAATGTAGATAAAACAACAAGAAATTTTGTAATAACTGTACCAGAAGGCGCAAAATATGTAGCCTTTGAAAATTTATCTAATTATTGCTCAACACCATTTGTTGGTGTTGTTAATGAATAAAGTTTAATAATCTCCTTCCCTTGAATAAACTTGAATAAAATCAAACACACTCATGACGAGTGTGTTTTTCTTTTCATTTACTATTTACAATAAAAGCAAGAGCAATGAAAATAAATCTTACTGAACAAGAATTTAAATATCTTCTTAAGAATTGTGAAAGGGAGGTGATAAATGAGGTGGCAAGAGTTTATGGCACACCTAAATGGTAAAAAAATATTTTTTTACCATTTTTAGGATATTTATATAGAAAAAAATGATACAATTTTTATAATAAAAATTGGGAACGATATACGTGTTTACACTAAAAATGTCATAAATAATTGAAGTCCAGACGAAAATGTCTGGACTTTTTGGTAACACCAGGTTAGATTATTAGTATATATTAATAACGAACTTAACCTACGTTGCCTTATGAAACTTCAGTTAGCACATTTCAACTCCCTCATCTCACTCGTCACTTACTTCAACTCTGATAAGCGTTGCCGTGATTTCATTACCGAACAGCGTTGGGGCGGTGATGTGACTTGCCCGTTCTGTGGATGCACCCATACTTACGTATGCTCCAACGGTGATAATCAGTTCAAGTGTGCTGACTGTAAGAAAAGGTTCTCTTGTCTTGTAGGTACAATCTTCCATAATACCAAACTCCCACTTCAGAAGTGGTTTATGGCAATGTACCTCATTTCATCACATAAGAAGGGTATATCATCGCACCAGTTGTCACGTGACCTTGATGTAACTCAGAAAACAGCGTGGTTCATTCTCCATAAGGTACGTACCCTTTTCGCTCAGTACGATACACCTGCTCTTGAAGGTGAAATTGAGTTGGACGAGATGTACCTTGGTGGTAGAGAAACAAACAAGCATCAGTCTAAGAAGACTGAGGGTACACAGGGTCGTTCAACCAAGACTAAAACTCCTATCTTCGGTATGGTTCAGCGTGACGGTCTCGTTCACGCTCTTAAGGTATCTGATACCAAGGCATCTACCCTTATGCCAATCATCAAGCAGTTCTGTAAGGAAAACGCTCATTTCTTTACCGATGAGTTGACTTCATATTCTTGCCTTAACAGGGAAGGTATGAAGCACAGCGTTATAGAGCACAGCAAGAAGGAGTTCTCCAAGGATGGTATTACTACCAACAGTATTGAGGGATTTTGGGGACACTTCAAACGTATGGTCTTTGGTACATATCATTTCGTTGGTAAGGATTACCTTCAGAGGTATCTTGATGAGGCGGTGTACCGCTATAATACACGTAGTTGTGAGCAGAGTGAACGCTTTGCTGATATGTTCTGTAAGTCCATTGGTGTCGTATCTTATACAGATGTAAAAAAGTGTGCAGTTGCAGCGTAAAAAGTGGATTTAATGCAATATTTATATAGAAATAATGAGAATAAATTGATTTTCAAATATGAGTAAAAGAATAGTTAGACTCACAGATTCAGAATTAAAGAGCATTATTACTGAATCAGTAAAGAATATTATTTCCGAACTTGATTGGAAAACATATGCTAATGCAGCTAAAAAATCCAGAGAGAGAGGAGAAGATTGGGTACGTGCAAAACGCTTCAATCGTGCAGCTGATGAAAGATTTAGAGATAAATATGGACTGAGAAAAAAGAAAAATAATGGTTATGATTTAGATTCGGATTTTTATACAGACGTACCTTACGTAGCTTTAGACAGTCCAGATGAGCGTGGGTATATTGCATATGGCGATAAAGAAACCCCATTTACTAAAAAAGTTGGAAGTGTCTATCAATCTTATGATGTTCCAACTGATGAATATGATAATCCTGCACTTGAACGTGTAGGTAATGATGTTTTTGGTGCTCAAAAAGAATTAGAAGACTATAGATATGGTAACTATGATTATACCAAAGGAAAGGGTTGGCATTTAAAGGATAAATAGTAATTTTGCGATGGGTAAAGTAATACGATTAACTGAAAACGAAGTAAAACATATAATCTCAGAGTCCGTCAAAAATGTATTAAATGAGATTGGTTACCGAATAGCAACACTCCCATCTGGTGCCAATATGAAAGCAAAAGATGAACTATTAAAAGGTAACCTATACTATGGCAAACCATCTAATAGAAGAAGTAACATGGATAAACTGGATAAGTCAGCGAAAATTAATTATGAGGCATTATCACTTTCGGTATTTGATACAATAGGAAGGTTCACACTATTGTTTATCAAACCAGAAAAAGAAAGGTACTTATCTAGTAGAGTATCATTTCATTTCAATGAGATTATATTTTTGAGAGATGATTGTTTTATAATGCAAGGTATAACAGAAATGTCTAAACATCCTATACCAAGCAGTAAGTATAGACAGAAACCGATATATGTACAAATCCAATACGATTTTTCTGAAGAGAAATTTTACGAGGTAGTCTATTGTGCAAATGGAACAATTAGGCGTAAAGAGGAATTAATACTTATGACAGCGGGTGATGTTGGGGAGCAAAATGTTAAAATTGCTAATGCTCTTAAATTGCATATGACCAATTGTTTATATTCAATCGAAGACTACAAATCAAATATTTAAGGCACTGAAAAAACTCAGTGCCTTTTATTTTGTGCTACTTAGTGTAAACATGTATATCGTTCCCTAAA
>JAZSBZ010000091.1:0-3209 GCA_045602645.1 Candidatus Scatovivens sp.
TTATATATTTATTATTTATTTATTATGGGTAACGTTCCATAACCTTTCGGAAAACGCTCCGTTACCTTTTCGAAACGTTCCGTTACCTTTAAAAAAACGGAGCAGATAAGTTGAAACGCTCCGTTACCTTTCGTTAAAGGATACGCTCCGTATCCTTTTCATATTTAAATGCTTCATCCCATAAAAAATCATAATTAACATATAATTCTTGTTCTTCGCCGTCATCATAGTAAGTGATAAAACCCATCTGACAAAGCTTGTCGCGCGCCTCATAATATTTATTCGAGGCCATTCCCGTCTCTTTTAATATCCATTCTTTAGAAACCTTAAAATTCTGTTCTGTCATAATTAACAATTCCATTATTTTTATTAAGTTACCTTGTTGGCCATTTAGTCTATGCCAAATAAAACGTCTTAGAGTGGAAGGAATTTGTCCAAAAAATAAACCTTGTTGATTATTTTTAGAGTAACTGCCTTTTCCATTCCATTTATCACCCGTATATTTGAGGGTTGGAGGGTTTTTTCCAATACCTCGTGCTTTTTGTGCCATAGTGCCTCCCTCTTACTTTTGTTTAGTAAGATTATAAACTGCTTCTCTAAGTTCTGGTGTATCTTCAAATAATATTACATCTTGAGTAGGGTCTTTTTTATTGATGGCTTTTCCTATAGGATGAAAGCCTTGCGCGCGTAATTTGTTTGCGAGCTTCCAAGTGAAAATTTTAAATACTTTCATGTTACTCCTCCTCAAAATGCAATTTATTCATAAGTTCTTCCATTTTTGTTATTAAAGTAGCTGATGGGTTTCTACGTTTATTAAAAATTCGCCCTAAATGAGTTCTATCACACCCTAACTGCTGCGCGGCAATACTATATGTCCATCCTTTATAGTCGATGAAACGTTTAAATTTTTCAATTATTTTTTCAACCATGTGACTCTGAGACACCTCCTGACCAAACGAAAATACACTTATCCTTATCGAATAAGTGATATTTTCTATTATTAAAACTTATATTTTGTTACCAGTCGCACTCAAAAAATACCTTCAATCCCGCATTCTCTATATCTTGCCAATGATATAATAATTCGCAAAGTTGTGGTACGCTATTGAAGCTATCGAAATAATCCGTTTTTCGACACGCCACATCGAGCATTTCCTTTACATTTCTATATGTAACCGGTATCCATTCACCACACTCATAATCCTTTGTGAAGCTGAGATTGTTAAAAAGATCCCAAAATTTGCGTGCATAGTAAACTTCGTGAGGAGTTGCCCACTTTATTCGATTCTCGTCTTCTTCGTCATGGAAGTTGTTCGAATAAATAGTATCCCAAAAATTCGTGTCCTTGAGGGCTAGCTTAGAGGGCGCGGTTACGAGATAGAGATCCATTCCCATATTTCATTCTCCTTTTCTTTTACTATAATTATAGTAGAATAAATTAAGTAAAAAGTCAATAACTAAAATGTTGAAAAATTTGCGGCTCTTCAGCTTCAAAAAAGCCACCCTTCTCTTCGTTCCAAAGAAAATATAAGCGTTGATCTGTATCAGCAGAATTATAAAGTCCAGGAAAATGACAAAGAATAAAACCAGCGAAGTAACACGTTTCTTGCATATCTGCCCAATTTTCGTTCATTGCTTGAATTGCGGTATCTAGTTCATAATAAAAACCCATATTTCCTATAGAACCAGTATCAGGCCAGCCAGAAGGAACATCGCCTTCTGTTTTATGATAAATTATTTCTTTATTTGGATATTCAAATAACATAATTTCAAAAATAGGATTTGGAGTATTACCGTTTTTATCTTTATGTTGTTCTTGATACCATTTTATATAATCTAATATTTCTTGATATTTAGACATTCTACTTCTCCTATATTATGTTAATATTGTTTCACATTTGTAATAACTCTTTCTTCTTCCCTTTTTTATACCATAATAATCCCAATCAAATAATATGTCTTTTATTGTATCTAAACAGCCGGCAAGTGATGAATTGTAAAATTCATTCGCGCTAGAATAAGTCATTAAAGAAGTTGGTTTATCTGTAATTTGAATGATTACGATACGCTTATTTAAAGCGTATGCGTAACCGTTTTCCCAGTTGCTACCTGAAGTACTTTCGCGTCCAGGAGTAATCATAACAAATACGTCGCATTCTTGAATGGCTTTTATATCAGATTCAAAAACTTTCTGTGCCCATTCTTCTTGCGGCATCTCCCAAGCATTTTCAATTTTTAGTTCCCAAGGACAATATACTTCGTAGTCTTCGTGCACGCGAAAAGCTTTGGCGATCTGAACCATATTATAGCGGTTTTCTGAACTACAATCTCCTGCTAAATAGATTTTCATTATATCATTCCTTTATTAAAAATTTATTTCCCATTATATCTTGAATAGTAAGATTTTTTAATTCCCAATAAGGAATTCTTTTTAATGGAATATTATTTTTTATACAAAAATTATTTTTTATTATATCATGCTTATGAGTAATTTCATATTTTTCTTTTGTATTCCATCCTATTTCTGAAAAATTATAATGCTGTTTTCCATCGAATTCTAATAAAAAATCATTATTAATATAAAAATCAAAAAATAATAGTGCTTTATCTTTACACTCGTGAAAAGTTTTTTGTTTTTCAAATGGTATATTATTTTCTTTTAAAAGTTGTGAAATAATCATTTCCCCATTAGATTTAAGACAACCACAACTTTTTTTATCACCACGCATTAAATTTATTGTAGTTGCTTCACATAAATTTCCACAAGCACATTCGCAAAGCCAAATACGATTACCTTGTTTGTCACTCTTATTTAAATTTTTTATTACTAATAGTTTACCAAAATATTGATTTAATAAATTTTTTCCATTAGCAAAATAAGCATTTTCTTTTTGTAAACAACCGCAACTTTTAATAGAACCATAAGTTAAATCATTTAAACTAACATAATGAATATTACCACAATCACAAAGACATTTCCAAATAATTGAACCATTTGAATGAGATTTATGTGTAGATTCTAATGCTAATAATCTATTAAATTTTTTACCAGTAATATCTTTTGAATTAGTTTCTTTTATTAAGCACCCGCAAGATAAACTTTTTCCATTTCGTAAACTTTGTCCCAATACTATTTTAATATTACCACATTTACATTTACATTTCCAATAAGTAGTATTTGCTTTAATATTATTTTCTTTTTTATAATT
>JAZSBZ010000092.1:0-19695 GCA_045602645.1 Candidatus Scatovivens sp.
ATAATTAAATAGTATAAATACAAACGAAAGTAAAATTTTTTAAATACAAAGGAGGAATATATAATGTATATATTCAACAGAGTTACTGTAGTGCCACAATTACCTAAAAGAATAGGTAAGTTATCAGAAATGGCAAACAATTTATGGTGGTCATGGAACACTGAATTTCTTAAATTATTTAAGACTATGGATAGAGATTTATGGGAAGTTAGTGAAAAAAATCCTGTAAAATTCTTAAAGATGATTAGTCAAGAAAAAGTAGAAGAGATGGTAAAAAATGTTGAATTCCTAAAAGAATACGACATTGCCGTAGAACACTATGAAAGTTATATGAATAGTAAAGATACATGGTTTGCAGAAAATTATCCAAATAATAAAGAAGATGTTATAGCATACTTCTCTGCAGAATATGGTCTAGATGAAATAGTTCCAATTTACTCAGGTGGACTTGGAATTTTATCAGGAGATCATTTGAAATCTGCAAGTGATTTAGGATTACCTTTTGTAGCTGTTGGTCTTTTATATAAAAATGGATATTTCCATCAAAAAATTAATTCACGTGGTGAACAATGTTCAGAATATCATAATATTGATCTTTACAATTTACCAATTACACCAGTAAAAGATAAAATGGATGATGATGTAGTTATTGATATCCCACTTGGAGATAGAACATTATACTTAAAAATATGGCAAATTTGTGTTGGAAGAATTAAATTATATTTAATGGATTCTGATATTGAAAAGAACGATGAAGATTTAAGACCAATTACACTTCGCTTATATGGTGGAGATAAAGAAATGAGAATTCGTCAAGAAATCGTTTTAGGTATGGCTGGTGTTAAATTATTAAGAACATTAGGATATAACCCTGCAGTATACCATATGAACGAAGGACACTCTTCATTCTTAACACTTGAATTAATTAAAAATATTATGGAAGAAAAACAAATTTCTTTCGAACTTGCAAAAGAAATTGCTACAGTACAAACTGTATTTACAACTCATACTCCAGTTCCTGCTGGAAATGATATATTTGAAATTCCATTAATTGAAAAATATTTTAATGGATTCTGGGAAAAATTAGGAATTACTAAACATGATTTCTTAAAATTAGGTATGCCAGGAAATGAATTAGAGCCAGGATTTAATATGGGTGTATTAGCACTTAAAATAGCTGGTAAGAAAAATGGTGTAAGTAAACTTCATGGAGAAGTTTCAAGAGAATTATTTAGTGATGTTTGGCCAAATATTGCTGAAGATGAATCTCCAATTACACATGTAACAAATGGTATTCATACATGTACATGGCTTGCTCCAAACTTAAAAGAATTATTTAATGAATATTTACCACCATATTGGCAAGATAAAATTCATTTGGATTCTACATGGGAGAAAATTGATGATATCCCAGATGAAAGATTATGGGCAGAACATGTTAAGAGAAAAGAAAAATTAATTACATTAATCAAACATAATGTAACAGAAAGATATGTAAATAGTGGTATTGGATATGATCAAATTGCAGAAGTTGTAAATAAATTAGATCCAAATGCTTTAACTATAGGTTTTGCAAGAAGATTTGCAACATATAAAAGAGCAACATTACTATTTAAAGATATCGCAAGATTAACACAAATATTAAATGATTCATCTCGTCCGGTTCAAATCGTATTTGCTGGTAAAGCACACCCAGCTGATAAAGATGGACAAGAGTTAATCAAATTTATACATGAAATTTCATTAATGCCACAATTCAAAGGAAAAATATTCTTGCTTGAAAACTACAATATAGGAGTTTCAAGATATTTAATTAGTGGTGTTGATGTATGGCTTAACAATCCAAGAAGACCAATGGAAGCTTCAGGAACATCAGGAGAGAAAGCATCAGTAAATGGTGCAATTAACTTCAGCGTTCTTGATGGATGGTGGTGTGAAGGATATGATGGAACTAATGGATGGACAATTGGAACAAATGCACATTATGATTCTTATGAAGAACAAGATAAAGCAGATAGCAACAGTTTATATCATACATTAGAAAACAAGATAATCCCAGCATATTATCATAGAGATAAAAATGGTATTTCTAAAGAATGGATGACATACATGAAAAATTCTATTAAGACTACTGGTGGAAAATACAGTACATCTAGAATGGTTTGTGACTATGTTAATGAATTATATATGCCACTTTGCATATTAAAGAAAAAACATTTTGAAGATTTATCAAAAGTTGCTGATTTTACATCATGGAAAAAGAATGTAAAAGAAAATTGGCATAAGATTGAACTTGTTCAAGATAGAAATGTAGATAATGCAAGACTAGTTGCAGGAACACAAATTACTGTAACATGTGAAGTTAAACTTCCAAATATTGCAGAAGAAAATACAGACATTCAAGTTTACTTTGGACAATTTTTAGAAAATGGAACAGTAAGAAATGTATACACAGAAACAATGAATAAAATTGGTGAAAACCAAGAAAATGGTACATTAAAATATGAAGCTGTTCTTGATTTAAAAACAGGTGGAAACTTTGGATATACATTTAGAGTAATGCCAAAACATGAAATGTTATTAGATTCTGAAAACTTAGATTTAATAAAATGGATTACAAAATAATAAATAGATAAAGGCGAGGAAATTTTCCTCGCTTTTGCTTTTTAGTTAATAAATTATCTTGAGAAAATAAACTATAAATGATATAATAACGTAGAAATAATTTTTAGGAGAAATAGATGTTATTTGGTCATAAGATGAAAACATATGCTTTTGTTGGACCATCTGGAACTGGTAAGAGTTATAGAGCTCAAATGGTTGCTAATGAAAGAGGAATTAATTATATAATTGATGATGGACTTTTAATAAGCGGTAATGAAGTTTTAGCTGGAATATCTGCAAAAAAGGCGCCAACTAAAATAGAGACTGTAAGAAATGCTTTATTTCAAAACGAGGAAAGAAGAAAAGAAATACAAAAAGTAATTAAATCAAAGAAACCGGAAAGCATTTTAATATTAGGTACATCTGATGAAATGGTAAGAAGAATTGCTGAAAATCTTGGCTTTGAACCAATATCAGAAACAATATATATAACTGATGTTGCTACAGAAGATGAAATGGCAATGGCAAGAAATATAAGAGTTACAGAAGGTAAACATGTTATTCCTGTGCCAACATTTGCTATTAAAAAAGATTTTTCTGGATATCTTTTAGATCCACTTCAAATATTTAAATCAAAAGGTAGAGGAAATGCACCATATATATCTGAGAAATCAATTATTAGACCTACATTTAGTTATATGGGGAATTTTCAAATTTCAGATACAGTTTTTAAACAAATAATAGAGTATGTTGCTGAAAAAACAGAAGGTGTTCATAAGATTTATAGAACAATAGTAAAAAAACATGGACCATCTGATGGAATATATTTGTATATAGAAGTAATTATAGAATTTGGCTTCAATATTAATGATACAATGACAAAATTAAAAAGAAAAATTGTTAAAGAAATTGAAAAACTAACTGCAATGAACGTTTTAAGTATGGAAATCATTGTAAGAGGAGTAAATGTAGATAATAAATAGGGGGAAAATATGGCTTTTATAGTTGCAATAGACGGACCAGCAGGAAGTGGAAAAGGAACAATTACATCTTTAGTTGGAAAAAGAATGAATTTGCTAAATATAGATACTGGTGCTATGTATAGATGCATTAGTGTATATGTTCTTAGAAATAATATTAAACTTGATGATAAGGAAGCTATCAATAAAATGCTTGGTGAAATCAAGATTGATATGAAAAAAGAAAATAATGTTGATAAATTTTATTTAAATGGTGAAGATGTTTCAGGAATAATTAGAGAAAAAGAAGTAAATGAAATTGTATCACAAGTATCTCATATTCCAGAAGTTAGAGCGGCAATGGTTAAATTACAAAGAGAGATGGGAAATAATTTAGACATTATTATGGAAGGTAGAGATATCGGTACTAATGTATTTCCTAATGCTGATGTTAAAATTTATTTAGATGCTACTCCTGAAGAAAGAGCAAATAGAAGATTAAAACAAAATGAAGAAAAAGGTATTAAAGCAAGCTATGAAGAAGTTCTTGCTAATATAATATTTAGAGACCACAATGATAAAACAAGTGATGTTGCACCTTTAAAACAAGCTGAAGATGCAATATATGTTGATAGTACAAATTTAACAATTGAAGAAGTTGTAGATAAAATTTCAAAAATAATAGAAGAAAAGAAATCAGTTTAAAGGAGAGAACATGAAAGAGTTTTTAAAGAAAATTGGTAGAGTTATAGTTAGCTTTTTAATCCGTACATATTGTAAAATTGTATACAGAGTAAAAATAATAGGAACAGAAAATATTCCTAAAGAAGGAACATTAATATTTTGTGGAAATCATAAAACATATTTAGATCCACCACTTTTAATTGTTACAGCTAAAAGATATATGAGGATGCTTGCAAAAGAAGAATTAAAAAAGAATCCATTGTTTGCATTTTTAGGGTTTTTATATGATGGAATATATGTAAAAAGAGATTCAAAAGACATTGGTAGTTTAAAAACAGCTTTAAAAACATTAAAAGATGGTAATTGTGTAGGATTATTTCCAGAAGGAACAAGAAATGGTTTAGAAAAAAATGATGGTAAAATTAAAAATGGAGCTGCATATATGGCATTAAAAACAAATGCTAAAGTTATTCCAGTTGGAATTGTTGGACCAGCTAAACCATTTACAAAAAATGCAATCATTTATGGAAAGCCTTTAGACTTTTCTGAATATGCTAAAGAAATGAAAACAGATAAGACTGTAGAAGATAAAGTAAGTGAAATTATTAAAGATGAAATTATAAAATTAGCAAGTACTGAAATATAGCTAATTTTGTTGACAAAGATTGTCGTTTAGTATATAATTATATGGTTAAAATTGCGTATAGTAGTTTTAACCATTTTTTATTGTAAAATTAAGTTTATAAAAAAGAAAATAAAGGGGTAATAAAATGAAAAACCAAAAAATTAGAAACGTAGCTATCATCGCTCACGTTGACCATGGAAAAACAACTTTAGTAGATGCCATGTTAAGACAAAGTGGTATATTCAGATCAAATGAAAACGTTCAAGAAAGAGTAATGGATTCAAATGATCTAGAAAAAGAAAGAGGAATTACAATTCTTTCTAAAAATACTGCAGTATATTATGGAGATACAAAAATTAATATTGTTGATACACCAGGACACGCTGATTTCGGTGGAGAAGTAGAACGTGTTTTAAAAATGGTTGATGGTGTTGTACTTTTAGTAGATTCATTCGAAGGTGCTATGCCACAAACAAGAGAAGTTTTAAAGAAATCATTAGCATTAAATTTAAAACCAATCGTTGTTATTAATAAAATTGATAGACCAGGAGCTCAACCTTATAAAGTTTTAGATGATGTATTAGAGTTATTCATTGAACTTGGAGCAAATGATGATCAATTAGAATTCCCTGTAGTATATGCTTCAGGTAAACAAGGTACAGCAACTTTAGAACTTGATAAACCGGGTGAAGATTTAAAATGTTTATTTGAAACAATTATTAGTCATATTGGTGCTCCAGAATGCGATATGGAAGGAACAATGCAAATGTTAGTTTCTAATATCGATTATGATGATTATATCGGTAGAATTGCTATCGGTAGAGTTGAAAGAGGAGCAATTGATTTAAATATGCCAATCGCTATTTGTAAATCTGGAGATAAAGTAGAAAATGCTAGAGTTACAAAATTATATGTATATGAAGGGTTAAAAAGAATCGAAGTTGAACATGCTGATGCTGGTGATATAGTTGCACTTTCAGGTGTTACAAATATTAACATAGGAGATACAATTTGTGATTATAATAATCCAGAAAAAATCCCATTTGTTGATATTGATGAACCAACAGTTTCAATGACATTTAGTGTTAACAATGGACCATTTGCTGGTAAAGAAGGTAAATTTATTACTTCAAGACATATTAGAGATAGATTATTTAAAGAATTAGATAGAAATGTTAGTTTAAGAGTTAAAGAAACAGACACTCCAGATTCATTCGAAGTTTCTGGTAGAGGAGAACTTCACTTATCAGTATTAATTGAAAATATGAGAAGAGAAGGATTTGAACTTTTAGTTTCAAGACCAAGAGTTATTTTCAAAGATATTGATGGAGTTAAATGTGAACCAATCGAAAGATTAGTTGTTAATGTTCCAGATGATTGTGTTGGTAACGTAATTGAAAAATTAGGTAGAAGAAAAGCTGAAATGATTAATATGGAATCAGCTGAAGAAGGACATACAAAAATCGAATTTAAAATTCCAGCAAGAGGAATTATTGGATATAGAACAGAATTCTTAACAGACACAAAAGGTGAAGGAACAATGAATCATATATTTGATTCATATGAACCATTCAAAGGTGATGTTCAATCAAGAGTAAGAGGAACAATCGTAGCATTTGAAAACGGAAAATCTATTACATACGGATTATATAATGCTCAAGATAAAGGAGATTTGTTTATCGGTCCTGGTGTTGAAGTTTATGAAGGTATGATCGTTGGATTAAACTCAAGAGGTGAAGATTTAGCAATTAACGTTTGTAAAGAAAAACACTTAACAAATACTAGAGCTTCTGGTTCAGATGAAGCATTAAGATTAGTTCCACCAATTCAAATGAGTTTAGAAAAAGCTATTGAATTTATTCAAGATGATGAACTTGTAGAAATTACACCATTAAGTATTAGATTAAGAAAGAAAATCTTAAACAACAAAGATAGAGAAAGAGCTGCAAGAGCTGCAATGAAAGAATAATATTTGACCCGCTTTTTTAAAAGGCGGGTTTTAAATTAACTAAAGGTAGGATAAAAATGTTTAACGAAAAAGAATTTGAAATTGTTAAAGAAAGAGCTTTAGAGAATCATATTCCAATTATAATGGATGATACTTTAGAGGTTATAAAAGGAATTCTTGAAAAAGAAAAACCACAAAGAATATTAGAGATAGGAACAGCAGTTGGATATTCTGCTTCATGTTTTGTAAAATATGCTCCTGAAGTTATTGTAGACACAATTGAACTTGATGAAGTAAGAGCAAATGAAGCGATTGAAAATGTAAAGAAAATTGGTGTTGATAAAAATATTAACATTATGATAGGAAATGCTGTTGAAATATTACCAACATTAAATAATGAATACGATATAGTGTTTATTGATGCTGCTAAAAGTAAATACTCAATATTCTTATCAGAAGGATTAAGAATGATTAAAAATGGTGGAATTATTTTAGCTGATAATGTTTTATATAAAGGATATGTTATGAGCGATTATAATAAACATAAACAAAGAACAGCAGTAAGACATTTAAGAGAGTATTTAAAAGAAGTAACAGAAACACCTAATTTAGAAACTGAAATCTTAGAAGTTGGTGACGGTTTAGCGATAACAAGAGTAACAAAATAAAGAATTTGAAGCTATGGTTTGAGGTACTCCTAAATTGACATAATTCCCTAAAAATGGTATAATTAAAGGGACATCAAATAGGAGGTGCATTGCATGAATATTTTTCGGAATGTAACTGTTTCTGAAGAATGCAAGGAGTGGCTGAGGAAATCCAGTATGACTGGAGAAATGGAAGCGAGCAAGGCAGAATGTGAATTCGAAGGAAGATGTGCTGCTATTCAGCAGGATGTTCTTCGTGCGATTATCACTGAATCTGTTGAACCTGCTTCGCCTGATGGCAAGGCCGAAATCGTAGCTGAAGTCAGGCTGGAACGTACAGCTTTGAACCAGGTTATGAGGGTCATCACTCTCGTGTACGCTGTAGTGTACATGTCTCACAACCGAAAGTACTATGTAGTGCTCGACGACGAAGGTAATCCTAAGAAGGTCTATAGGTTGAATGAATATACGTCCCTTAAAATCAAGAAAGGAGAGTATTTCGATCACCTTACCACTGTCAAGCGCTGTAAGTACATTATTTCGATGTAACAAGAGCAAGCCCCGGAGCAATCCGAGGCTTGTTTCTTTTTTTCAAAATATTGACTAATTTGCAATATTATAATAAAATTAGTACAGTATTTTGAAGTGAAGAATACAATTATAATAAATGATTATCATAGATAAAGAAAGGTGAATCTTATGATTATTGACGGAATAGATAGAAATGTTATTACAGTTATTATGGCTGCAGGTAAAGGTACTAGAATGAAATCAGAAAAATCAAAACTAGTACATAAAATTTATGATAAAGAATTAGTAAGAAGAGTTGCTGAAGTGGCAACAGAAATAGGATCAGATGATGTTATTGCTGTTGTAGGATATTTAAGAGAACAAGTTGAAAATGTTTTAGGTGATACTGTTCAATATGCATACCAAGAAGAACTTTTAGGAACTGGTCATGCTGTAATGCAAGCGACAAAATATTTAGAAGGAAAACAAGGTAAAGTAATAATTCTTTATGGTGATGTTCCAATCATTAGAAAAGAGACATTAATTAATCTTGTAACAAAGAGTTATAAAAATAAAGAAT
Organism: Candidatus Scatovivens sp.; assembly: GCA_045602645.1. Classification (GTDB taxonomy): domain Bacteria; phylum Bacillota; class Clostridia; order TANB77; family CAG-508; genus Scatovivens. The sequence goes on from JAZSBZ010000092.1 coordinate 8,558, forward strand.
ATGCAACACTTTTAACAGCTATATATGAAAATCCAACTGGATACGGAAGAATTATCCGTGACGAAGGTGGAAATATTAAAGCTATAGTTGAAGAAAAAGATGCTAATATGTATGAAAAAGAAATCAAAGAAATAAATTCAGGTATTTATTGTTTTGATATTGAAGAATTATTAGCTGCATTAAAATTAATAAAACCAGATAATGCTCAAGGAGAATATTATTTAACTGATGTTATTAAAATAATGAATGACAAAGGTTTAAAAACAGGAGCTGTTATTGTTGAAGATAATACAGAAATTCTTGGAGTTAATGATAGAGCTCAACTTGAACTTTTAACAAGAGTTTTAAGAATGAGAATTAATGCAGAACACATGAAAAAAGGAGTTACTATAGAAGCTTCTGATACAACATATATTCATGATAATGTTGAAATAGGAGTTGATACAGTAATTCATCCAAATACAACAATTAAAAGTGGTGTTGTAATTGGAAAAAATTGTGAGATTGGTCCAAATGCATATATAAGAGAAGGATGTGTAATTGGAGATAATGTTAAAGTAGGTAGTTTTGTTGAACTAAAAAAAGTTAGAGTTGGAGATAGAACAAAAATACCACACTTAAGTTATCTTGGAGATACTGAAATTGGTTCAGATTGTAACGTAGGATGTGGAACAATTACATGTAACTATGATGGAGTAAACAAACATAAAACTATAATTGGAGATAGAGCATTTATTGGATCTAATGTTAATTTGGTTGCACCAGTTACATTAGGTGATGATGTTTTAATTGCTGCTGGATCTACAATTACTGAAGATGTTCCATCAAATAATATGGGAATTGCAAGAGAAAGACAAGTAAATAAAGAAAGAAAAAATAAATAATCTTTATAAGTTGTTTTAAATGGACTAAAAAGTAATAAATATTTTTGAAGACTGTTTAAATTGTAAAATTTAGCAGTCTTTTTAAAAGTTTTATAGGAGGAACAATGGAAGAAAAAGTTGCAGCTGAAAAAAAGACGAATGAAAATAGAGATAAGAAAAAGAATATGATTAATAAAATGGCAATTACAAACGTAGTTCTTGCAATTTTATTTGAGATAGTAATGGTGTTTATAAGAAAAACGTTTACTGAAATATCAATAGCAAGAGCTATCATATGTTTTGGATTTTTAAGTTTTTTAGGACTTCATTATGTATGGGGAGCGCCAACTTTATATAATAAATTAGTAAAAAATAGATTTGCAATATCTGGAATAATGATTGTTATATCAACAATTTTAGGATTTTTTGTTAATCCGTTTGGATTCTTTGAATGGTTTAAGGTTACAGATATACCATTATCGCTTGTTTGGAATATTAAGTTTTACGCTTTGGTACTTGCTTCATATGAACTATTTTATATTGTAACTGGAAATAAACAAGGTTTATCAGTTATTGGAACATATGTTGTGGCTTTATCTACACTTGTACAGTTAGATTTTAATAATATTACACCATTAATATATGCAGAATTGATCGTTGTTTTATTTGATAAAATGTTAATTTCTAAAACTAAAATTGTAAATGTTATATGTGCTTTAGCAACTATTTCAATATCAATTATTTCTACATTTGCAGATAATGGATATACAATAGCATTTTCTTATGTTGTCATAGCTTTATTAATTTGGAGATTAATTAAAAATAAAGAGTATTTAAAAAATAAATTTATAGTTTTATTAACAATTATAACTTTATTAGTAAGTATTATAGTTCCTATTGTTTTAAGAATAAATATGTTTGGCGAAAGAAATATATACAATGATTATAATGGATTTAGTAATGCTTTTAATTATTTAAATAACTTATTTATACCATATACTGAAGGAATGGAAAATGCATTTAAAGTTGCAGGAATTTTTTCTCTATTTCCTGTGCCAATGCTTATTGCACTATATTATTTGTATAAAAAAGAAGGACATACATCGTTTTTATTACCAGTTGTTCTTTCAAGTGTAATAGGAATCATATGTATTATGGGAATGATGCCACATGGAATAGAAAAAGCAATAGGATATCTAGAAGTAGATATATATAAGATGGCTGCATCAATAAGTTTTTCAAATTTATTAATGATTTTCTATTTTATTGGAAATGTTGATGACCTTAAAGTTAAGACAAATCACGCTATAAGATTTGTTATGATTGTAATATGTATTTTAGTTTTTGTTGGAAGACCAGAAGAATTTGAAAGTAAAAGATTTTTGTTCTTCCATACTGCAGAACTATGTACAATGGCGTTTATTTTTATGTTCTGGAGAGAAAAAGGATATAAAAATGCATTTTTAGCGCTTTTAATTATATTAACAATTTTGGGAGGGTTACCTATAAATCCACTTTTAACAGAGACTACAGAGGCGGTAAAACCACCAGAAGAAGTAATATATTATAATTAATTAGCAGAGTTTTGTGAAAGTTTTGTGTAAAATGTGAAATGGCTGTAAAAACCTTTGACATCGCAAAATGCTGTGATATAATGTGTGCGTAATTGATAGAGGACACATAAGAAATACTAAAAAGAGGAAGGTTTAGAAAGAATGAAGAAAGTATTATTAATCGGAGCAGATGGAATGCTTGGAGGAGAATTACGAGAAAGATTAGAAAAAAATTATGATGTAACAGGAACAACACTTGCAACATTAGATATTTGTGATAGAGAAGCAGTTCTTGCAAAAGCAAGGGAAGTTAAACCATATTTTATAATTAACTGTGCAGCTTATACAAATGTAGATGGATGTGAAGTTAACACTGATTTAGCAATGGCTGTTAATGGAACAGCAGTAGCAAATATTGCTGAAGCAGCAAAAGAACAAGATGCTACATTTATTCATATCAGTACAGATTATGTGTTTCCAGGAAATTTACCAATAGAAGAAATATATACTGAAGATATGGAGCCAGCTCCTGTTAGTGCTTATGGAAGAACAAAATTAGTTGGAGAAGAAAATGCAGCAAAAGCTGAAAAATATTACATATTAAGAACAGCATGGCTTTATGGTTTAGGAGGAAAGAACTTCGTTAAAACAATGCTTAGATTATCTCAAGATAGAGATGAACTTACAGTAGTTGATGATCAACATGGAAGTCCAACTTCAACAACAACACTTTGCAAAATTATCGAAGGAATTATGGAAAAAGAACCAGCTTATGGTGTATATCATTCAACAAATGAAGGATTTACAACATGGTGCAAATTTACAAGAAAAATATTTGAACTTGCAAATATTTCAACAAATGTTAAAGCAATTACTTCACAAGAGTATAAAGAAATGTATCCACAATCAAGTGATAGACCAACAAACAGTAAATTATCAAAAGAAAAATTAAAAGCAGCTGGAATAGTTCCAGTAGAATGGGAAATAGCTTTAGAAGAATATTTAAAAGAAGAATTAAAAGAGAATTAATTAGATAAATTAAATTATTTTAGGAGGAACCTTTAAAGATGAAAGGAATTATTTTAGCAGGTGGTAGTGCCACAAGATTATACCCTATAACATTAGCTGTTTCTAAACAAATGTTACCAGTGTATGATAAACCAATGATTTATTATCCACTTTCAACATTAATGATGGCAGGGATAAAAGAAGTATTAATTATATCAACACCAGTTCACTTACCAGCATTTGAAAGTTTATTAGGTGATGGTTCAAGATTTGGAATGAAATTTGAATATAAAGTTCAAGAAAAACCAGTTGGACTAGCTGATGCTTTCATACTAGGAGAAGAATTTATCGGTGATGATAATGTTGCTTTAATTTTAGGAGACAATATGATTTATGGATCAAGAGTTGAAAGAGTTTTAAAAGCAGCAAGTCACTTAAAAGAAGGTGGAATCATATTTGGATACCAAGTTGCTGATCCAACTTCATATGGTGTTGTTGAAATAGATTCAAAAGGTAAAGCATTATCAATTGAAGAAAAACCAGAACATCCAAAATCTCATTTTGCAGTTCCAGGAATTTATTTCTATGATAATGATGTTGTTAAAATTGCAAAAAGCATCAAACCATCTGCAAGAGGCGAGTTAGAAATAACAGATGTTAATAGAGTATATATGGAAAATGGAAACCTACAAGTTATTCCTTTAGGAAAAGGTTATGCTTGGTTTGATACAGGTTCAGCTGATAGATTAGCTGATGCTTCAGACTATGTTAAAGCTATTGAGTTAAGACAAGGTGTTCAAATTGCATGCTTAGAAGAAATTGCATACAAAAATGAATGGATTACTAAAGATCAATTATTAGTTGAAGCTGAAAAATACAAAAAAACTGAGTATGGTAAATATTTAAAAAGAGTTGCAGAGACAGATTTCAAACAATATAAAGAAATTTATGAAAGTGATTTATTTAATGCAAATTAATCGAATATAAATAAAGTAATTTGAGCTGTAAATGAAAATAGATTTTACAGCTCAATTACTGTAAAAAGATACTTGAAAAATATGTATTTTTTTGATATAAAAAGGTATGAAAGAAATATAATAAAATTATATATTTGAAAGGAAGAATAAAATGGGTAAATTTACAAGAATTGACACTTCAATCGATGGTGTTTATGTTATTGAACCAACTGTTTTTGGAGATAATAGAGGTTATTTCATGGAAACATATAGTAAAGCTGATTTCGCAGAAATTGGAATTACAAATGATTTTGTTCAAGACAATCAATCAAAATCTAAAAAAGGTGTTTTAAGAGGATTACATTTCCAAAAAGAAAATACTCAAGCAAAACTTGTTAGATGTATTAAAGGAGAAGTTTTCGATGTTGCAGTTGATTTAAGACCAGGAAGCGAAACATATGGAAAATGGGAAGGAGTTATTCTTTCTGAAGAAAATAAAAAAATGTTTATGATTCCTAGAGGATTTGCTCATGGATTCTTAGTATTATCAGAAGAAGCTGAATTTGCTTATAAATGTGATGATGTATATAATCATGCAGGTGAAGGCGGATTAAAATGGGATGATGAGGAAGTAGGAATTGTATGGCCTGAAATCCCAGGAATGTCAAAAGAAGATTATTTAACATCTGAAAAAGATGGAAAATGGCCTAGCTTAGCAGAATTAAGAAACACAGATTTATTTCAAAATTTAAAATAAGAGGGGAAGTTTATTAAAATGAAAAATATATTAGTAACAGGTGCAGCAGGATTTATAGGAGCAAATTTTGCTGAATTAATGGTAAAAAAATATGAAGGAAAATATAACATTGTTGTATTTGATAAATTAACATATGCAGGAAATATTCATAACTTAGATGAAGTTAAAGACAAAATTACATTTGTACAAGGAGATATTTGTGATTTTGATTTTGTTATGGATACATACAAAAAATATGATATTGATGCAGTAGTTCACTTTGCTGCTGAATCACATGTTGATAACAGTATTAAAAATCCATTCGTATTTACACAAACAAACGTAATTGGAACACATACATTATTAGAAGCTGCTAAACAATTCTGGGGAGAAGGAAGCGAAAACAAATTTATTCACGTTTCAACAGATGAAGTTTATGGAACATTAGGAGAAGAAGGATATTTTACAGAAACATCTCCAATTCAACCAAACAGTCCATACTCAGCATCTAAAGCATCTTCAGATTTAATTGCTTTAGCATATTGTGAAACATATAAAATGAATGTAACAGTTACAAACTGTTCAAATAACTATGGACCATACCAACATCATGAAAAATTAATACCACATATGATTTCAAAAGCATTAAAAGATGAACAATTACCAGTTTATGGACAAGGATTAAATATTAGAGATTGGTTATTTGTTGAAGATCACTGTGAAGCTATTGATATTGTTTTACATAAAGGTAGAAAAGGTGAAAGATATAATATCGGTGGACACAACGAAAAAAGAAATATTGAAATCGTTAAATTGATTCTTGAAAGATTAGGAAAACCAGAATCATTAATTTCATATGTTGAAGATAGAAAAGGACATGATTATAGATATGCTATCGATCCAACAAAATTAAAAGAAGAATTTGGTTGGGAACCAAAAACAATGTTTAAAGATGGTATCGTAAAAACAATTGATTGGTATTTAGTACATCCAGAATATTTAATGAAATAGTTAATATTTTAGGGCTGTAAAAATTTTTTTAGAGCGTTTATTTTTTATAAAAAGGTATAAATTTTATTGAAAAAAATACTATATAATGATAGAATTTGAAAGATAGAAAAGATGATACAGAAGAAAGGTATAGAGGATGATTAAAGCGTTATTATTGTCAGTAGTATGGCTAATTTTAATACCAATGGTGTTAGGTCAAGGGATATTAAAATTTAATAAAAAAGGAAATAGAAGTATATTTTTAGGATGGATAATTGGTTTTATCATTGAACTTGCAACATTTGAAATTTATGCAACACCAATGATATTTATGGGTAAATCATTTACAATGTTAAAAACATATTGGTTTACAACGATAATGGTTCTTTTAGTAGGTTCAATTATAATTAACATTAAGAATATTAAAGATATACTAAAAAAGAATTGGGAAGAAATTAAAGAATTTCCAATTGTATTAACGATAATATTCGTCGTTATTGCTTCAATGCAAGCATATAAAGGTTATACATATATGCACGAAGATTATGATGATTCAAATTTCGTAGCAAAAGCAACAATAACAAGAGATACAGATACAATGTTTGTTTATGATGATGTTGGTAATGAATATAAAGGTTATCCAGATAGACAGGTTTTATCACCATTTCCAATTTTTACAGCAACGATATCTGATTTTGTTGATATTCATCCTACAGTTCTTGCACATTCAATTTTTCCAGTTGTATTTTTACTTTTAGCATATGATGTGTATTACTTATTAGGTAATGCAATATTTAAACATGATAAGAAAAAAACAATGATTTTCTTGCTTTTTGTAGCTTTAGTATATTCTTTTGGAGATACTACAAGATTTGCTGCTTCAAGTAGAATTATCTTTAGACCATGGCAAGGAAAATCAATTTTAGTAAGTGTTATAATTCCGTTTATAATATATTTATTTGTTGAACATGTAGGAAAAGAAGATGATAAGTTTGCGTGGGTAGCAATGTTTTTAACATTGTTTGGTTCAATACTTTTATCAACTATGAGTGTTATGCTTCCAGTTATCGTGCTTGGAATATTAACAGTACTATTTATGATTAAAGATTCATCTTTTGGATATTTATATAAATTAGTTTTATGTGTTTTACCAAATGCATTTTATGCAATTATGTATTTAACAGTAAAAGATGAAATAGATTTTTCTGTAGCTCAAATGTGGGCAATTGGAATTGCTGTTTTTATAGTAGTTGCAATATTATTTATTATTAGAAAAATAAAATTTAATATGATATTTAAATCACTAACTATAGTTGCTTTAGTGGCGTTTTGTAGTTATTCTATTTGGTCATATTTAACATTTGTAAATCCATATAATGATGGAATCGGTGTTAATTTAGATGGAGAAGAATATGCAGAATTTATAGATGAAGTAGGAAAAGAAAGTAATATATTCGTTGTTACAGAAGCGTATATACGATTTGTTGGAGATGGAAATTTAAATGGTTTTGCATATATGGCAATTGTATTTGTAACAGCATATTATTTTAAAAAAGAAAATGAAAATAAAGGTGTAGCATATGCACTTGGATTATTTGCAATTATTGCACTTTGCGTTCCATTTAATTTTTATTTAAGTAAAATTATTATAAAAATTATTGGATCAAGTGTGTATTGGAGAATGTTCTGGCTTGTTCCAACATCATTAATTATTGCTGTAGCTTGTACAATAGCTGTAGATATGGCAGAAAAGAATGTAGAAAAAATTGGTATAGCATTAATGATTTGTGCATTTTTAAGTATGACAGGAAAATGGATATATACTGAAGAAAATTTTGAAAAAGTAGGAAATAAATTTAAAATTCCAGACGCATTATTAGAAGTTATTATGGTTGCATCTGCTGATGAAGAAGAAAATAAAAAATTAGCTGGACCATTAGAGGCATATGTATATACAAGACAAGTAGATGGTAATATAAAGTTGCTTACAGGAAGAAGTTTTGAAGATAATTATGGGAAAAATTCTCTTACAACTTATATTAAAGAAGGTAGAATTAACAAGATTTTAAAACCTGCTGTTGCAAGTGATGTAAATTATATTATAATGAGTACAGAAGCGATAAATGAAGGTATTGGAGTTTTAAACGAAAGATTAGAAGATTATGATGGTGTAGAGATATTGTGTAGAAATGATTCATATACATTGTATAAACTAAACATAGAAAAGGAAGTTGAAGAAGGAGCTAAAAAATAATGAAAGTATTAGTAACAGGTGGACTTGGATTTATAGGTTCTCATACAGTAGTAGAATTATTAAAAGAAAATAATGAAGTTATTATTGTTGATAATCTTTATAATAGCAAGATTGAAGTTTTAGAAAAACTAGAAAGAATTTCAGGGAAAAATATTAAATTTTATCAATATGATCTTTTAGAAAAAGATAAATTAGAAGTGGTTTTTACAGAAAATAATGTTGATTCTGTAATTCATTTTGCTGGTTATAAGGCTGTTGGAGAGTCTGTTAGAGAACCACTAATGTATTATACAAATAATTTAATATCAACTTTAAATCTTTTAGAAGTAATGAAAAAACATAATGTTAAAAAGATTGTGTTTAGTTCTTCTGCAACAGTTTATGGAGAACAAGAAACTCCAAAATATGTTGAAACTATGAAAAGAGGAAATACAACAAGTCCATATGGAACAACAAAAGCGATGATTGAAAAAATGCTTGAAGATCTATATGTATCTGACAATTCATGGAATATAACAATTCTTAGATACTTTAATCCAGTTGGAGCTCATGAAAGTGGATTAATTGGAGAAGAACCTAATGGAATTCCAAATAATTTAATGCCATATGTAATGAAGGTTGCTGCTGGAAAATTAGAACAACTAAGTGTGTTTGGAAATGATTACCCAACACCAGATGGAACTGGTGTAAGAGACTATATCCATGTTGTGGATTTGGCTAAAGGACATGTAAAAGCGCTTCAAAATTCACCAGAAGGATTAAATGTTTATAACTTAGGTTCAGGTAAAGGCGTTAGTGTTTTAGAGATAGTTACAACATTTGAAAGAGTTAATGAGTTAAAAGTTAATTATAAAATTGTTGATAGGAGACCAGGAGATTTACCAGAATATTATGCAGACCCTTCAAAAGCACTTAAAGAATTAGGTTGGAAAACAGAAAAAACGCTTGAAGATATTTGCAGAGATACATGGAATTATCAAAAAAATAATATATAAATTTTGAGAAGATAAATGTTAAAGTTTATCTTCTTTTTTTATGCTCTGAAACCCTTGAAAAATAAGGCAAAAAAAGTAATAAAAATTCACTAAAAAAACACACAAAAATGTTGATATATGAGCAGCTTAATGATATAATTACATGGAAAATTATTGGGTAAAAAGGAAGAAAAAATGGAATTTATAAAGACACTTTTCAAGAATAGAAAATTGGCCATGAAATTAGGTAAAAATGATTTCAGAAACCGTTTTGCTAATACAAGTTTAGGAACAATTTGGGGATTTGCACAACCATTCGTGTTTATGCTAACTTACGTAATTGTTTTTCAATATATTTTAAAAACAGGTAGTAGTGGAGACTATCCATATGTAGTTTGGTTTCTACCAGGAATGTCAATGTGGATGTTCTGCAGCGATGCAATACTAACAGCAAGTAATTCAATAAGAAATTATAGTTACTTGGTTAAAAAAGTTGTTTTCCCTGTAGATATAATTCCAATAATATCTCTTACATCATCAAGTTTTATAGGGATGTTTTTATTGACAATTGCAATTGTAGTTGCATCAATCTGGGGATATATACCAAACTTTTTAACTGTTATTTATATAGTTTTTTGTGCATTCTGTTTTATTATAGCTTTAACAAGATTTACATCAGCATTAACAACAGTAGTACCGGACTTTGCACAACTACTTACAATTTTAATGCAATTGTTTATGTGGTTTACGCCTATAATTTGGAATTTAACAATGCTTTCTGAATCATGGGTTAGATTCTTTAAAGCATTTCCATTTACATACTTGGTTGAAGGATTTAGGCAAGCATTTATGGAAGCATCAACAATCATTACAGATTCAAATGGATTATATACAATTATCTTCTGGGCAATAACAATAATAATGTATATATGGGGAAATGCAGTATTTAAGAAAACTAAAAAAGATTTCGCAGACGTATTATAGAATAAAACAATAGATAAAGTATTCGAAAGGTAAAAATATGAGAACGGTTGATATATTATTAGCAACGTATAATGGAGAACAGTATTTAGTTGAACAGATTGAAAGTATTTTAAAACAAACTTATAAGAACTTTAGATTATTAATTTCAGATGATTGTTCAACAGATAATACAAGACAAATAATTAGTGAGTATGAGAAAAAAGATAAAAGAATAAAAGTTTTTTATCAGGAAAAGAATGTAGGAGTTGTACAAAACTTTGAGTTCTTGATGAAAAAAGTTACAGCTGATTATTTTATGTTTTCAGATCAAGATGATATTTGGAAAGAAGAAAAAATTGAAACAGTATTAAATAAAATTGAATTAACAAATGCAGAACTTGTTTATTCAGATTTAGAAGTGGTTGATTCTAATTTAAATATTACTTTTGAATCATACTGGAAATTAAAAGGTATTTATCATAAGATTAAAAAATACAATAATTTCAAAAGCTTATATTTAAATAATTTTGTTACTGGTTGTACAATCATAGCTAGAAAAGATTTGATAGAAAAATCTTTACCACTTCCTAAGACAAGTAAGTATGTACTTCATGATTATTGGGTTTCACTAATTGCTAGTCAAACAGGAACAATAGCTTATGTAGAAGAATCATTAATAAAATACAGACAACACAAAAATAATAAAGTTGGTTCAAGAAAGAAATCAGATACAATAGAAACATTTAAAGAAATGAGAGATTTATTTATAGATGTTAAGAAACAACATTTTAAAGTTTTTATTGAAAATGAAGATAAATTTAAATCAGAAGATATAAAAAAA
>JAZSBZ010000093.1:0-5507 GCA_045602645.1 Candidatus Scatovivens sp.
CTTCATCCAATGTTTTTAATTCTTTATTCTTATTTTCTATTTCTTTTATATCTTCTAAAAACATTGTTCTTGTATCAATATTTTGTAGTGCTGCATCTTCATTTAATCTTTTTAAATTTTCACAAATTCTTTTGGCTATTAATCTAGAATAGTATAGTTCTTTTTCTTGTTCTTCCCCATCATAATTTATTAATTTTGTATCAAGAACGAAAATTTTATCTCCTTCATCTTCTAAATCAAGTTTAAAGATTTCATATTGTTTAGAAGGATATTCTGTAAGAGATTCAATCTTTTTAGCTGAAATTTCATATTCATTTGTTTTATCATAACAAAATTTTTCAACTTGTTTTTTGAATTCTTTATCATTTAAATTTAGAAAATCATTTTTATTTAATATTTCATCACATTTAATTTTTCTCATACGTATATATCCTTTCTATTCGTCATCATCTAAACTTCTATTATCACGATTTCTTTCTGTAAATATATCGATTACTTCATCTCTCATTTGTTCAGGTGTTTTTCCTGGAATTTTTGCATCAGGATCTTTTGATGTTGTAACTATTAAACATCCTACAGTTTTTCTTCCTGTTGGTGTTTTAAATATTACAGAACCCGGTTTGTATTTATCTTTTAAAGATTCTTCGATACCAGCTGCATAATCTAAGAATGGTTTTGGGAACGCTCCACCTTTTTTAGTTGTAATAGAACATGTAATACCTTCTCCAGAAGGATGTGTGTTAATTAAACCGAAATATTCGATCCCCATTAATGTTGCCGCTTCAACTAATGATGTGTTTCCAATTTCTATTAATAATCTTTCTCCATTTTTTAATACAATTGATTTTTTTCTAACTTCTTCTGCTTCTATTTTAGATACGAATACGCCATCAGCAACTTCTTCTTTATCAGGTGTATTTAATGCATCTTTTGCTAGATTACGTGCCATCTCAACCATATGTTGAGGTTTAATTCTAGGATTAGCTCTATATTCTCTAGCAATTGCAAATTGAATTTCAACAAGTTTTGCTTTGTCATGTAATCCAAAGTTTTGAACAGTTCTTGTTTTTACAGGAACTTTATCTCTAACAATATGTTCAAGTTCAACTGCTTCTTCCATTGTTCTAATAAATTTTCTTAATTCTTCCATTCTTTGATCTCTAATATCTGTTCTCATTATAGATGCATCAACGAATTTTTTTGCGATGTATAGATTAATATTTTCTTCGCCTATACCGTTATCACCATAGATTATTTCTCTTGCTTCTAAAACATCGTTTTCATTTTTAAATTTATCTTTTATTAAACAATGCATTAATGTTTTATCTTCTTCAACAAATCCTAATCTTTCTGTTATTACATCAAGATAATCGCTATCATCACCAGCTTTTTGAATATTTTCTATAATAGAAACCCATTTTGCAAGTATTTTTTCTCTTTTTGTAAGTGGTGCAATTGGTATTTTAAAATATCTTGCTAATTGTTCTAAATCTGTAATACTTTGCATTTTTTCAGGTATTTGCATATCAAGTGTATCAGCATAATCTGTATCTTCATCTTTAACACCATTACATAAACAAAGTTCTGGTAAAATTTTATATATTTGTCTATTTCTTGTAGAAGACATATAATTAGCTTTTGCTGCCTTACTATATATAATCTTATCAATAGCAACTTTTTTAGAGATATCATGAAATCTTTCAACCATAGCATCTCTATTTGTAAGAAGCTTTCCTCTGATTATTTCTTTTTGAACAGCACCAAGTGGTGCATATTTTTCTTGAGATAATATTGCATTAATATTATCTTCTGTTAATCTTTCTTCAACTACTCCAACGAAATCTTTTACTTCATCAAAGTAATAACTGAAAATATAGCTTTCAAGTCCTGGATATCCAACAAATTTTCTATTTAAATATCCAATTTTTGAATAAACTTTACTTCTTAATTCTCTATGAGTTCCAACATATGTATCGTGTCTATCAATCATCCCTTTTAATACTTCTTCTGGAACAGAAATACTAAGTGAAGTACCATTATCATATTTTGGAGATAATCTTACACCATTTTTATCTCTAATGACAGAAACATTTGAAGGATTTCTATCATAATGATCAATTAAAGAATCAAGTAATATATCTCTAAATAATAGTTTTCTATTTAATGCAAATTCTCTTTTTGATGAGCATACTGATTCCAAACCTTCTAAAATCATATCTAAGTTGTAAACTTCTTTAGTATCTTCATCAATCATTGATTTTGAATTGAAACGAATTCTAACATTTTGAATAACGCTTCCCATATCAATTAATTCTTGTTGTTTTTTATCTATGAAGCTATAACTTAAACATCCTTCTTTTCCATTTCTTTCAACTAATTCTATTTCAGCGCAAGGAATGCCAAGTAAAGCACAAATATCAGAAACGATAGCTTCACCATAATCTGCATATGTTGATTCACCGTTATCTTTAATTTGTGTTTCTTTAAATAAAGCTTCTCTTCCATCTACATCGATCCATTCTTTAGTGTTAACACCTCTATCTTCAGCATAGATCAATGGACAATTACTTACGTCTCTTCTCATACATCCACCTACTGTTTTATTTTTTATCTTGCATCATCATCTAAATCTTTAAATCTTTCGTTTTGATTAATTACTCTTTCATCAATTATGTCTAAACAATTTGTATCAAAAATTGCTAAAGAATGTACTTCCCAGAATCCAAAATCTGCTGAATATTTTGGGTCATTTCTTCTTTTCATTCCTTCAAAGAAATATACATTCCCTTCAAATTCTGATATTTCATCATTTCCTAAAGCATAATCTGTTACTTCTACTCCAGAAAATACTTCTACAAATGCTCCTCTAACATTATCCATCATATTTTCATATACTTCATCAGGGTTATATTTATCTGGATCATATCCTGCAAATATTCGTTCTATTACTTCAATATCTTGAGGTAAATCTATTTGACATATAACATGTTCTATATCAGGATTATTTTGTTTCTTTTTTAATAATTCTAAAAATAATTTTCTTTTTTCTGGTGCTGATAGCTTACCTTTATGGTTTTCAACAAAATTTTGAAATCCTTCTAAAAGAACTTCGTCTTCAGTTGGATTGAATACATATGTTGTTGGTTTGATTTCAACAGTTGTAACATACAAGTTACCTTTTTCATCCGGTTCAGTAACTTCTCCATATAATTCATCCCACGTTGAAACAAATTCATCATTATTACTTTCAAGCGAACACCAAAAAGCAGATTTAGGTTTATAACCCAAACCGCTTCTAGTTTCATCATATATTTTATGGTTAAATGGTCTGTCTGATAAATTTACATATTTTCTACCATGTGATTCTTCTGACATATTAATTACTCCCTTGACATATCTTTATCTACTGGCTTATCTGATCTCTTTTGATATAAATATTCTTTAGCTTTTTTATTATAAGCAGATAATCTTTTTTTATTTCTTTCTATATGAGCTTTAATAACTTCGTCTTCTATTACTTCAATTTCATCAGTAAATAATCTACCACGAGATGCTACTAAATATTCAAATTCATCATATCCGTTAATTCCATGCATCGCTAATTTTTCTTCTAAATCTCTTCTTTGACGTGTTGGAATTCTTGATTTAAATACAGGAAATAACTCTGATGAAGAATATACTTTTCTTAGATCTTTAAAACCGATTAAATAAGGAAATCCTTCTTCTCTGGCTTTTTTCATCCCTTCAACATTGTATTTATAAAGGTATCCTACTCCATCTTCTCTCATTAAATATCCAATAGCGTGATCTCTCCACATGACAGTTAATATTCTAATTTCTTCTTCCGATATACTAACTCTACTTTCCATTGTTTTCCTCTCTTAACAAAAATCTTATCTTTGCCGCTTTTCTCTAATGAAACAACTATTTTTATTATAACAAAAAATGAAACTATATGCAAGCATTTTTAGTTATTATGTAAACATTTTTGCATTAAAAAAGCTAGGATATATCTCCTAGCTAAAATTTAATCTTTCATATTTTCTAATTCTTTAATTTTATCTCTTAATTCTGCTGCTTTTTCGAATTCCATTTTTCTAGCATAATTTAACATTTCGTCTGTTAGTTTTGAAATAATATCTTCAATTGATTCATCTTTTCCAATGTTATATTTACTTTGAATATCTTCAACGATTGTTGCTTTTATAACATCTCTAACAGATTTTCTAATTGTTTGTGGTTCTATACCATGTTCTTTATTGTATGCTTCTTGAATTGCTCTTCTTCTATTTGTTTCTGTAATTGCTTTTTCCATAGATTCAGTTAATTCATCAGCATACATTATTACCCTTCCTTCTGTATTTCTAGCTGCACGTCCAATTGTTTGAATTAATGAACGTTCTGAACGCAAAAATCCTTCTTTATCAGCATCTAATATTGTTACTAAAGATACTTCTGGAATATCAAGACCTTCTCTTAAAAGGTTAATACCAACTAATACATCAAATTCTCCAATACGTAAATCTCTAATAATCTCCATTCTTTCAAGAGCTTTGATTTCTGAGTGCATATAACGAACTCTTATACCTGCATTTCTTAAGTATGCAGTTAAATCTTCAGCCATTTTCTTTGTAAGAGTAGTTACTAATACTCTATCACCTTTTTTGACTTGAATATCTATTTGTTCCATTAAATCATCGATTTGATTTTCTGTTGGTTTAACTTCAATTTTTGGATCTAATAGTCCTGTTGGACGAATGATTTGTTCTACTACGTTATCTTTAGCATTTTGTTTTTCATAATCAGCTGGTGTTGCACTAACAAATACACATTGATTAATTCTTTCCTCAAATTCTTCAAATTTTAATGGTCTATTATCAAAAGCAGATGGAAGTCTAAATCCATAATTTACTAATGATTCTTTTCTTGCTCTGTCACCATTATACATAGCTCTAACTTGTGGTACTGTAGCATGTGACTCGTCAATTAATAATAAATAATCATCTGGGAAATAATCAAATAATGTATATGGAGGGCTACCTGCTTCTCTACCTGTAATATGTCTTGAATAGTTTTCTATACCTTGGCAGAAACCGGTTTCTTTAAGCATTTCTATATCAAAATTTGTTCTTTCTTCAATACGTTGAGCTTCTATCAATTTATTATTATCTTGGAAGTATTTTTTTCTTTCTTCCATTTCTTCATCAATAGTTATAACAGCTCTTTCAATTTTCTCTTTACTTGTAACATAGTGAGAATTTGGATATATCATAACGTGTTCACGAAGAGCTTCTGCTTTACCTGTTAATGGGTTAATCTCTGAAATTCTTTCGATTTCATCTCCCCAAAATTCTACTCTAATCGCAGTTTCTTCTCTGTTTGATGGAAATACTTCTAAAATATCTCCTTTTGCTCTAAATGTACCACGTTTAAAGTCCATTTCATTTCTTGTATATTGCATATTAACTAGTTTTTTCATTATTTCATTACGTTCTTTTTGCATTCCA
>JAZSBZ010000094.1:0-5730 GCA_045602645.1 Candidatus Scatovivens sp.
AGTTGTTAAAGGTGGTAGAACATTTAGATTCAGCGCTGTTGTTGTTGTTGGAGATGAAAACGGACATATCGGTGTTGGAAATGGTAAAGCTGCTGAAGTTCCAGATGCAATCAAAAAAGCTATTGAAGAAGCTAAAAAGAATTTAATAGAAGTTCCAATCGTTGGAACAACAATACCACATGAATTTGTTGGTAGATTTGGTAGCGCTAGCGTTATGTTAAAACCAGGTGCACAAGGTACTGGAATTATCGCTGGTGGTAGTGTAAGACCTGTATTAGAACTTGCAGGATACAAAGATATCAACTCTAAAGTTATTGGAACAAATAACCCAAGAAATGTTGTATACGCTACTATCGAAGCTTTAAAAAGCATGCAAACTGTAGAATCAGTTGCTAAAAAAAGAGGAAAAAAAGTTAGCGAAATCTTATAATATTTTTGAATAAAAAATATTTGAAATTATATTTATTAATGATATAATAAAAATCGGAAATATAAAAAACATATAGAGGAGGTGCAAATTGATGGAATTAGGAAATATCGGACCAGCTGTTAAAAAACAAACTAGAAAAAGAGTAGGTCGTGGAATCGGTTCTGGTTTAGGTAAAACATCAGGTAGAGGTCATAAAGGACAAAAAGCTAGATCTGGTGGTGGTGTTAGAAGAGGATTCGAAGGAGGTCAAACACCATTATATAGAAGATTACCAAAAAGAGGATTTAACAATATCCATGCTAAAAATTACACAGAAGTAACTTTAACAATGCTTAACCAATCAGAAGCTAAAGAAGTTACAGCTGAAAGTTTATTAGCAGAAGGAATTATAGGAAAAATAAATGATGGAATAGTTGTTTTAGCTACAGGTAACTTAGAAAAGAAACTAACAGTTAAAGCAAAGAGATTTACTAAAGCTGCTGCAGAAAAAATCGAAGCTGCAGGTGGAAAGATTGAGGTGATTTAGTTGTTTAAAACTATTAAAAATGCTTTAAAAACACCAGACGTTAGAAAGAAATTAATTTATACATTAGTATTAATTATAATCTTTAGATTTGGATGTTTTATTACAGTACCAGGTGTTGATACAATCGCGCTTGCAGACCAAATGAGCTCAGCAACAGGAAGTTTAACAGGACTAATCGATACTATATCAGGTGGTGCTTTTTCAAATTTATCAATTTTCTCAATGACAATAACTCCATATATCACAGCATCAATTGTTATCCAATTGATGGGAATGATTATCCCTTCTTTAGAGAAATTAATTAAAGAAGGTGGAGAAGCCGGAAAAGAAAAAATTAACAAGTATACAAAGTTATTAACTTTAGTACTTGCAACTATTGAAGGTTTAGGTATTTATATTTCATATAGTACATCTGGAATATTTATAAATCCAGGGTTCTTAACAGGACTTATGGTTGTACTTTCATTAGTTACTGGTACAGCAATACTAATGTGGTTAGGAGATCAAATCACAAATAAAGGTATTGGAAATGGTATTTCAATGATTATCTTCATTGGTATCGTTTCAGGATTACCATCAGCTATTACAACATTCTGGAATATAATCGTAACAGCTGAAGGAATTAGCACAGTAGGTATAGTAACTACAATCGCTATTATAATTGGAGCAATCTTATTAGTAGCTGGTGTTGTATTCGTACAACAAGCTGAAAGAAAAGTTCCAGTTCAATATGCAAAGAAAGTTGTTGGAAGAAAAATGTATGGTGGACAAAATACACATATTCCACTTAAGCTAGCAATGGCTGGTGTTATGCCTGTAATTTTCGCATCATCATTCATGACATTCCCAGCTATGATGATCCAAATTTTTGCTGCTGACAAAATCGGTGGTTCAGGATTTTTAGCAGGACTATATCAATTTTCAATTGCCACATCAACATCAAGTGTTGCATGGGGATATTCATTAGCTAACGCTATAGTATATCTATTATTAATAGTAGGATTTACATTCTTCTATACATATGCAACATTTAATCCAGCTGAAGTAGCAACAAATATTAAACAAAATGGTGGTTTCATTCCAGGTATTAGAGCTGGAAAACCAACAACAGAATATATATCATCAATTTTAGGTAAATTAACTTGGTTTGGTGCAATATTCTTAAGTTTAATAGCAATCCTACCAATGTTAACAAGATTTTCAAGTGTTGATATTTCTTTCGGTGGTACATCAATTCTTATTATAGTTGGTGTTGCACTTGAAACAGTTCAACAATTAGAATCTCAATTAATAATGAGACATTATAAAGGATTTTTAGAGAAATAATATATTTGCACAAATGAGGGTGGCTTTATGCCACCCAAATGTGCTTATATAAGAAATCTTTTATGTATTAATTAAATGGTACTGGTTAGTATCACTTAATTAGTACATAAAATTAAATATTAATTAGGAGGAAATCTTTATGGTAATTATTATGTTAGGAGCGCCAGCTTCAGGAAAAGGAAGTGTAGCTGAAATTCTTTCAAAAGAATTTGCTATACCAGCAATCTCAAGTGGAGACATTTTTAGAAAATACATTAGTGAAGGAACAGAAATTGGTAAAAAAGCTAATGAATATATTACAAAAGGAGAATTAGTTCCAGACGAAATCACTGTTGAATTAATTACATCTAGATTAAAAGAAGATGATGTTCAAAACGGATTAATTTTAGATGGTTTCCCAAGAACAGTTAACCAAGCAAAAGTATTAGATGAAATGTTAAAAAAAGACGGTAAAAAAATAGATATCGTTGTTAATCTAGAGACACCAGAAGAAGAAATATTAGAAAGAATTGTAAATAGAAGAATTTGTTCAAATTCAGCATGTAAAGCAGTTTATAATACAGTATTAAATCCTTCAAAAGTTGATGGAGTATGTGATAAATGTGGTGCAACATTACTTCAAAGAGATGATGATAAATTAGAGAAAGCTAAAAATAGACTTGAAGTTTACCATAGAGAAACTGCACCAGTTGCTGATTATTATAAAGAAACAGGTGCTTTATACTCAACAGTATTAAGCCAAGCTGTTAATAGAATGAAAAATGAAGTTGCAGCTGATGTTATTGAATATTTAAAAAATAAATAAAAAACGTATTAATTAATTTGCATGATGTGGATAGAAATTAGGGAGAATAAAATGATTAGTATAAAATCAAAAAGAGAAATCGAGTTAATGAAAGAAGCATGTAAGCTAACTGCATTAACATACGATTACATAGAAAAAATTATTAAACCTGGAATGTCTACTTTGGAACTTGATAATTTAGCAGAAAAATTTATTAAAGAACATGGTGGTATTCCAGCACAAAAAGGTTATCCAAGTGGCGTGAGAGGTGTTCCAAATTTTCCTGGAACACTTTGCGTTTCTATAAATGATATTGTAATTCATGGTATACCGGATAAAAAAACAATAATTAAAGATGGAGATGTCGTTTCTGTTGATCTTGTTGTTTTAAAAAACGGATTTCATGGTGATGCTGCAAGAACATTTTTAGTTGGAAATTGTTCTGATGAAGCAAAAGAACTTGTAGCAGTTACCAAACAAGCATTTTTTGAAGGATTGAAAATGGCTAAACCAGGTAACAGAATTGGAGATATTTCTAATGCTGTTGAAACATATGTAAGAAGTCATGGTTTCAATTTAGTAAGAGAATTCCAAGGTCATGGAATTGGAAAAGAAATGCATGAAGAACCAGGAGTTCCAAATATAGGTAAAGCTGGTAAAGGTCCAAGACTTGAAGAAGGTATGACAATATGTATAGAACCTATGGTAATGGCTGGTCGTGAAGATATTTGGGAACTTGAAGATGGTTGGACAATTGCAACTCAAGATGGAAGTTTATCTGCACATTATGAAAATACAATTTTAATTACAGATAAAGAACCAAAAGTGTTAACTTTATTATAAAATTAAATAAAAAATTAAAATAAAATTAGATGCTAAATGTTCGTAAAAAACTTCAAAAAATGTCTTTTTATGAAAATCGTTTTCTAATTGTATTTTGAGCTTTAAACAGACTACTGTTTAAGGCTCTTTATCTTTGATAAATTATATAAAAATTGTGAAGAAAATTTATTTGTAAAAAAGTAAAAAAATTATTAAAAAATATGCAAAAATCATTGACATTACAGGGAAAATCGGTTATAATGTTATAGATTATTGCTCTAAAAGCAATAAAATACGGAATAAATGCGCCTTTTTGAGGCTTATTTGCATTTCCAAGTAAGGGGGATTTAAATGTCTAAGGAAGATGTTATCGAAGTAGAAGGTACAGTTGTTGAAACTTTACCAAATACTAATTTTAAAGTAGAACTTGAAAATGGACATCAAGTTTTAGCTCATATCTCTGGAAAACTTAGAATGAATTACATTAAAATTCTACCAGGTGATAAAGTTAAACTAGAATTATCACCATATGATCTTTCAAAAGGTAGAATTACTTGGAGAGCAAAATAAAATATAAAAACAAATAAGAGATGGATTCTTTAAGCGAGAGTTCGGTGTGTACAAGAACTGAAAAGAAGAAATCACTTATATCGATAAATAATATTTTAGGAGGGAAGAAAATGAAAGTAAGACCATCAGTTAAAAAAATTTGCGAAAAATGCAAAATTATCAAAAGAAAAGGTGTTGTTAGAGTAATTTGCGAAAACCCAAAGCATAAACAAAGACAAGGCTAATAATTTATTTATTAAAAAATTTAGATATTAACACAAGTGTGGAGCGGCTGTCAGAAATGATATTCATATTTGTGTTTATATATATGTCTGAAGTAGTTAGATTTTATTAATGATGTAATTGTATACATTTATTAATACATTTCAGATTTAATTATTGAATGACAAACACAATGCAATATTATATAAAGATGAAAATTTATGGAGGTGCAAAATAATATGGCTCGTATAGCAGGAGTTGATTTACCTAGAGAAAAAAGAGTTGAGATTGGATTAACATACGTTTATGGTATCGGTTTACCAAGCTCTCAAAAAATTCTTAAAGATGCTGGAGTTAATCCAGATACTAGAGTAAAAGATTTAACAGATGATGAAGTAGCTAACATTAGAAAAGCTATGGAAGGTTTTAAAGTAGAAGGTGACTTAAGAAGAGAAGTTGCTTTAAATATTAAAAGACTTACAGAAATCGGATGCTACAGAGGAATTAGACATAGAAGAGGATTACCAGTAAGAGGACAAAGAACAAAAACTAATGCTAGAACAAGAAAAGGTCCAAGAAAATTAGTTAGTAAAAGCAAAAAATAAAATATAAAGAATTTTTATAGGAGGTAAATACCAAATGGCAAAAGCTAGTAGCGTTAAAAAAACAGGTGGTATCAGAAGAAGAGAAAGAAAAAATATAGATAAAGGTTCAGCTCATATTCATTCTAGTTTTAACAACACAATAGTTTCTATTACAGATACTCAAGGTAATGTTATTTCTTGGGCAAGTGCTGGTGAATTAGGATTTAAAGGTTCTAGAAAAAGCACACCATTCGCAGCTGGGCAAGCAGCAGAAACTGCAGCTAAAGCAGCTATGGAACATGGATTAAAAACTGTTGATGTATATGTTAAAGGACCAGGTGCTGGTCGTGAAGCTGCAATCAGATCATTACAAACAGCAGGATTGGATATAACAATGATTAAAGATGTTACTCCAATACCACACAATGGTTGTAGACCACCAAAAAGAAGAAGAGTATAATTTTAAGAGTTTATTTAATAAAAGAAA
>JAZSBZ010000095.1:0-8487 GCA_045602645.1 Candidatus Scatovivens sp.
ATAATCTTCTTCTCTTTTTCTTTTAGCTTCTGTTTCTCTTAATATATCTTCAAAAGTTGGAGCATTCTTGTCCTCTTTTTTATCTTTATCCTTTTCAAATTTAGTATTTAATTTCTTTTTTGTATTAAATGAAGTTCTTTCAACTGGACCTACTGGTTTAATTTCCATAGTGATACCTCCTTTTTTTAGTTATATATCACACTAAACTTAAAAATTCAATATATAACCAAAAAGAAGGTTACAATTTAAGTAACATTCTAACATTTATGGCTCCATTTCTTCTTCAGAATTTGACTCTAAATCTTTTCCTTCAACACCAACAATAACTGGTGGATTTTCAACTACAGATTTCATTCTAACTCTATTACCAGGATATCTTTGCATTTTATTTACCCTAGTAGGTTCTATTACCTTTTCTTTTGCGTCTTTTTCTGCAATTAATAATTTTAATTTTTCACATGAAACTTTATCACCTGGATTAATGCCTAAAACTTCATATAAGTATCCATGACTATCAATTGGTGCTTCTAATAAAGTTGTATCATCAAAATCTAAGTATTTTAATACTTCAACATTCATAAGTTGTTTTGGAAGTAAGAATCTATCAAAATGCATACCATGATCTATTGCAGATGGACTCATATATTTTAAGAATGTTGGCATCTTAAATTTAGTCATTTTTTCGCAATCTTCAAATGCATAAGAACCAATATCTGATACTGAATCTGGGATACCAGACATGTCAGCAAGCTCCTTGCATCCACGAAATACACTCTCACCTATTCCTTTAAGCCCTTTAGCAAATTCAAATTCTTTTAATCTTTCACAATCTCTAAATAAACCTTCAGCAAGATAAGATGTTCTTCTAGAAAGTTTAACACTTTCTAAAAATCTACATCCTTTAAATGCTTCTTTTCCAAGCCCTAATCTTTCTTCTGGAATTTCAGGTTCACCTGTAGTAAAATCTAGTTTTCTAATTGCAGTATTTTCAAATGCTGCTTCTCCAATAGAATTTAAACTATAGCCAATATTAACATCTTCTAAATTCTCACAACCAGAAAAAGCAAATTCCTCTATTTCTTTAACAGAATTTGGAAGATGAATTTTTCTTAAACTAACGCAGTTTTTAAATGCTTCTTTTCCAATAGTTTCAATTGTCTCTGGAAGTAATACTTCTTCTAAGTTTATGCAGTCACTAAATTGAAACCATCCGACTTGAGTAATACCTTCAGGAATAACTGCAGATATAAGCTTATCTTTGTATTTTTTGGGAACATGAAAATATCCGTTTTTTACTTTAAATTTAACTTCTTTTTCTTTTTCTTTACCAAAAATACTTTTCTTTTTAATTATTCCATAAGCATATTGATGTTTAGATTTTGGATCATTTATTAATGCTGGAAGATTAGATTGTTTTTCTTCTTTTTTAGTATCCTCTAAAACACTATCAACACTTACTTTAGTAAATGCTGTATCTTTTTTAGTAAGTATTTTCCAAAACTTATCGTCTTTTAACATAAAATCTAAAGAAATATCCATTTTTAAATACTTTTCAATATCTAATCTAGTTACAGGATCTAAAGATTCATCTTTTGATCTTTCTAAAAGCATCTCCATAATTCTTGCTTTATATTCTTCATTTGAAGTGTATTCAAGTACTTTAGCTTCTGGCATAGAATTATGAGCTTTAATATATTTAATCTGATATTCTAAAAATGCTTCAGAAATTGCTTCTTCTACAACAGATGCTTCAATTGGTAAATAATCTAAATACTCATCTACCTTTTCTTCATCCCATTTTCTTCTTAGCATATTTAGACTTTCAATATCTATCTCATCAAGTTTTTTCAAATCATCAACAATTGATCTATAAAGTCCAATTTGATGTTTTTTGATTTTTGTTTTTCCTGATTCTACTTTTTCATGCATATTGTTAAAATCAGTACCATTCATGTAACCATCGAATTCAAATTGAAGCGCAGTTAATGCATCTATTACCGAAAATTTTGCACTATCAAATTCACTTCTGGTCATTCCTAAAGTAGAATCTTGAATAGCCTTTAATCTATCCATGAATTCTTTATACTTTTCTGGATCAGAAGTTCCTATTAACTTAATTTTTCTTTCTAACGCTTCTAAATCGCTATTTAAAATAGTATTTGCATCTCTTGGCTCAGCTTCCATTTTAATCCTCTTTAAATTCAAGTTTTAAATATAATTACCCTATTATAATTTAAACATATAACAAAAATGATTTCAATAATTCAATAAAAAAATTAATAGCTTAATTACTTCCCCATTTCACTAATTTACATATTTCTTTAATTTAGATTGACAAAAAAATCAATAATTAATATAGTTATTTTATTAAAGGAGAACAAAAATGGAAAACTTACTTATTATTAATGAAATTAAATTACTAATATTAAGCTTACTTGGAACAATAATTTACTTTACAACTTTAAAATTAAAAAAGCCAAGTAAAAATGAAGCAAAAGCTGCTATATTAATATTCATAACTTATATTGTTTCACTTTTATCTATGTATTATTTAAAAGATAAATATAATCCAAACCACTTGTTTATGTGCGTATCTATAATTTTTAATTTATTAAGTCTATCAATACTTACTAAATTAAAATTATGTACTCCAAAAATAGAAACTATATTTATATTCTTAATAATAATAAGTATACTTCTTGGGTACAACTGCTATTCCCCATATTGGTCAAGACAACATGACTCAAGATCATTTTATTATCCAGAAAACGGTGGACATTTTGGTTATATTGGATATATCTTTACCAATAATTCACTGCCAAATGGATCACCTATGGATATATGGTGTTTTTATAACCCACCACTTTTTTATATAGTATCAACATTAGTGATGAAAACAGTAATGCTATTTATAAACTCTATCGATATTAGCTTTGAAATAGTGCAACTTTTCTCATTTATATACATGCTAATATTTGATATCTATGTATATAAAATTTTAAAAGAAATTGGTATAAAAAAATCACTTATTCCATCACTTTTATTAACAGCTTTAGCTCCTGCTATGATAATAATGTCAGGAAGTATTAATAATGATATTTTATCTATAATGCTATCTACTATGGCTATATATTATACTCTCATATGGTATAAAGATGATACTTTAAAAAATCTAATAAAGATTGCTCTAACAATTAGCCTCGCAATAATGACTAAAATCAGTGCAGCGCTAATTGCAGTAGCAATAGCTATAGTATTCTTAACCAAAGTAATAAAAAATAAAACTGAAATTAAAAAATATATTAAACACTTTGCTATATTTGCTATAATCGCTCTGCCAATTGGACTATGGTTTCCAATAAAAAATCTAGTACTTTATGATATGCCAATTACATATGTTCAATCAGTAGATGAATCAAATACTGCAAATATATCAAAGTATTCTATGTTAGATAGATTCTTTAAAATCAATCCATCTCATCTAGATAATATTAATATCGATATGAGTTTAGAAAACGCTGACTATAATATTTATCTAACAACAATAAAATCATTCACCATAGATGAGTATATTGATTATGAACAAAATCAAACATTAAAAACAATAATATTTGGAATTTTCTATTTATCTATCACTTTTTCAATTTTCTATTTAATAACAATAATCTACGCTATAATAAAAAGAAAAGAATTAAATAATTGGATGTATTTTCTAATGTTAATAGGAATCTTAAGTATAATTTCTTATATTAAATTCTGCTTTGATTTTCCTTTTACATTTACTATGAACTTTAGATATATAGTTCCAACACTTATTACATATAGCGCTATAATAGGACTTGCATCAGATGATAATAAATACATATATCTTGCTAATACTATTCTATCTACCCTATTTACGTGCCTATCTATATTAATGTTTACTATGATCCTATAACAATAAAATAAAACAAGACAAAACTAAAAAAATAACTTTCTAAAATCACCTACGAGACTGAATTAAACCCAAATTGTTAGACAAAAAGTTTAACTCTTTGGGTTTATTTTATCGTTTTTCGTCTCTTTCCTTTCACCAAGCTTATCTAAACAACCTCACAAACACTTCATCAGTTGAAATTAATGCTATTTCGTGGTATAATTAAAGGTGAATTTGACTTTTAAAAGTCATTTTCTTGGTAACCTCGGTTCATACCCAAGCAACGATAATTCAAGGAGGTTATTTCACATGGCAATCAAGTACCAGACATCGCACCCCCAGTACTACAAAAGGCTCTCTGATTTCCAGATGAGCGCTGACTGCTGTTTTAACAGCGACGGTGAATTTGACATCGTTAGGGTTCGCTCCCTGATGCTTCGTCAAGAAAACTGTGAAGAACACAATCACGGTTACTCCCCAACCACGGATGCTGTCGTAAAGACTGCAAAGTATCCTGGTTTCAGCATCGTAGCACTCGGCGTGCCTCGTAACATCTGGCTGCCTGACCTGGCATCTTTCGAACTGATGCGACGTGACCTTAAGTTTAACAATCATCTTCTGATGTATTGGGATACTACTAGCGTCGCTATCATCACCGACAAGACCCAGTGGACCGCTGCGCTTGAAGAATTCCTGACACTGGCAAAATTCTTCAGACACATCGAAGGCGCCGGACTGTACATTAGTCTGTAACATTTGGTTTCCAAAAGCGATGTATCGCTTGCTCTCTCCCACAAGGAGAGAGTTTTTTATTTTTCTATTTCAATTTTATGTAAAGTATGATATAATAATGTTTGTCTATAAAAAAATTAACAAACTTTAAGTTTGCTATAGTAACTGTTAACCCTTGTTTCATAAGAAATTTCGGAGGGACCAAAGCATGACAAAAGAAAGTACGAATACAGAGCTACTTAGTCTTGCTAAATCTTTGGCTAGTAAAGCCTTAGAAAACAATATATCTGCTTCAGAACTCGAAGAGATAATTACAAAAGCTAGAAAAAATGCTGGGTTAAAATCTAGAATCCCAGACAAAAAGACTTGCTACCGGATGCCAACTGAAGAAGAACTAGCATATAAAGAAAAATGCGATAAATTCTTTAGAAAACATCTAACAAGCAAAGACTTTACAATTGATTATCCCTATTATTATTCTAAAAATGTTAAAACACCAGAGCAAGAAAACAGATTTTTTACAATATTTGCTGAAATAATGTGTGCAGTAAAAATGCTTGAAAATGATGATGAAAAAATCACTAATCAGCATATACAAAATATTCTCTGGACGTCTAGTGCTTATACCAATTACACAAGACTTCATGCAGAAATTAGCTACGCAGTATCTAAACTAAGCCTTATAGCAAAAATGAAACTTGATGAACACAAGTGGTCTGGATTTGCATTTGGCGATGTTTCTGGTCATTCAAAAAGAATACTTACCACATACAAGAATTTAATAGGATAACACATCAAAAGTAACAAAAAACGAAAAAACTGAATAATGAAAAATATCCCGCAGCAAACAAAAACGCTGCGGGATATTTATTTATAAAAACAAAAGGAGACGCTTTTTAAAGGCGCCTCGCATTTGCTCTGTTTAGTTAGTCTTGTATTTATGTTAACATTATGTTATACTAATAAAGATGTAAATTTATCTTTGCTTTCTGTATACAGACTGTATATAGTTAGCCCCATAAGGACAAGGAGTTGTTATGAATAAATGCAAATTAAAAAAAGTTATTACCGTTATCGCATTAGCAGTCCTTCTTTCTATGCTACTGTGCGGATGCACGATGTGTTTTTATCCGGAGTACTGCTTATAAAAAGTATCATAAATCCTAAATAACCCTTATACAGGAAAAGAGCCTGGCAATCGCCAGGCTCTTTTTTCGGGGATCACGCCTTAGGAATATAAACATGATAAATAGCCTTCTTCCCGATGCCAAACCAGAAGTTCATGATCTTGAAATGCAAATCAAAACTTTCATTCTCAGGTACATTCATCAAAAGATGTTTGTACTTTCGAAGCAAGCTCTTTTCCTTATACTGTTCTCTTTCAGAAATAGGTTCAAATGCAACTTTGATACCTACAAAAGGTTCAGTAGCTTCTTTGGTCAGTTCGGAAACGCCAGGCTTTGCAACTATAGAATTAAAAATAGCTTCTTCTTGTACAAGTACAAACTTCTTCTGGCGATAACCTTCGTCAGTATGAGTGAAGCAGCTAGTTTTAGCTTCATCAATTGCATGCATAATTCTCTCAGCGTCTTTCTTGTATGCGGTATTCTTCTTGATATTGCGACGTAATGCATTGCTAAGCTGGTTCTGGCACTTAATAGTGCAAATAACATTGTAGATTTCAGGTGCTCCAAGCACCTCTAAGTATGAGTCGACACCCATAAAAATCTTCTTTGCTATTTCTTTCTCATCTCCATCAAAATACGGATCTTCAGGTCTATCTAGCAGTGCTTTAAAAGACTTCACTTCAGAAAGAAGAAATCTTGTAGCATCTACACCATGGTATTCCCTTTCCCCATCTTTGATACTTGAAAAAAATACAGTTCCTGCTTCTGCAGCCTTATCGTATTCTACAACAATCCGGCCTACTAATTCCTTAATGTGTCTCGGTACAATCATAATTACACCTTCCTTATAAATGTTATTTATGGAATTTCCCCAAAAAAATAAATTCCATACCTCAAATTATACCATTTTAAATATAAAATTTCAAATTTACCCCATTCTCGTCTTAATTAGACACTGTTATTTTTAAATATGAATAATAAAAAAGTTAAACTCTATTAATATAACAAAAATAAAAAAACAAATCAAAAAAAAAAAAAACGATTAACCATTAGCTAATCGCTCATCTTTCTAATATAAACAAATTGGGTGCAAAACAATGTTTTGCACCCATGTGACTTTCATAAACACATCGTGCGGGCCATGTACCGTATTTCACTCCAAAATTTGCTGTTAGCAACCATTTCCAAAGTGATTGATTTGTAGAGTCCTTCGTAATCCGGATTATTGTTATCTAAAATGCATTTGAATCTTTCAATCGTCTTTTCAACGAAGTCTGTACTTAGGACTACATTTTCAAACCGGACATTTCCCGCGGGTGTCTTTGAATTTACAAGTGCATCTTCTAGCGATGGCAACCGCTCGTTAATGCATTGTATGATCTTTTCTTGTTTCGAGTTGGACATAAATTATTACCTCCAATCGTGTTTAATGAAATGCTATACAAATGATAGCCGCTATTTAAGTATAACATTTTTAACTTATTATGTCAATTAGATGTATCGGCTTTAAAATTAACACTTTTTTGATAATTTTTTCAAAAAAATGTTGACAAACCTGTTTACGTGTGGTAATATTATTACTGTCGTATGGACCGGTAGCTCAGCTGGATAGAGCAACGCCCTTCTAAGGCGTGGGTCGGACGTTCGAATCGTCTCCGGTTCACCAAAACTCTTCTCACAAGGAAGAGTTTTAAATATATCGAGGTGTAGCGCAGTTGGTAGCGCGCGTGGTTTGGGACCATGAGGTCGCAGGTTCGATCCCTGTCACCTCGACCATCTAAGAGAGTTTTAAGACTCTCTTATTTTTTGTCTTTTTTATCACTCAAGACTACAAAAGGCTATTTAAAGCCGCTTTCAAGTATCGAACATTTTGAGCAATACTATTCAAAACTAGTCAAAATTATGAGTTTTGCCAACAATTTTGCCAACAGCCCCAAAATTTCCTGTTGGCAAAATTAAAATCGTTATAAATATTGATTTAATCAATAAAACTCCAATTTTGGCACATAAATTTAGCCAACAATATTATTCATATTTATTTAAAATTATTTAAGTATAAAATATAACAAGGAAGTGATATTATGAGAATGGGTTGACAGAGTTGTGAAATTTAATGAAATCAAGGATTTTAGCTGATTTATCAATAAAAAATTAAGGGACCTTTTTGGGAACATTTGTGTCATTTTTTAAACTTTTTTTAGAAGTTTTTCCCCAACTTTTCCCCAATTGGTTCAGTACATACGTTCGTACATAATTTAGTATTTTGAGAAACCTAAAAATTTATTTTGGAGGTTTTGAAAATGAATAATGAAATTACTTATCATATAGAAGGAGATTATTTAATTCCTGATTTATTTATTGTAAATCACATCAATGATAATTATCAAATTGGAAAATATGGTCGTTTAAGACTTAAGTATTTAGTAGAACATAAACGTTCTTTTTATGTTGAATTATTGCTTAATGGAAATCTTTTAAAACATTAAGAACTTATTGAGAAAGATGCTAATAAAAGATTAGAACTTCTTATTAGCAAATTAGCAAAAGCTGAAGGAATTGACGAGAATTTAAAACAAAATAACGAAATGGAATGGGTTCAAGCCATGAATAATATTAAAAATCGTGCTGAAGAAACTGTTTTAAATGAATTGATTTATTGGTAGGAGGTTTTGAAATGAGTAATTTTAGAGAAGTTAATGATGATATTTTAAA
>JAZSBZ010000096.1:0-11481 GCA_045602645.1 Candidatus Scatovivens sp.
TCTAAAGAAGAAATTGATAAAGCTTATACAACTATGATAGTTGAATATCAAATGAATCCAAATTTAAGCGAACAAGAAAATAAAGAAAATGAGATGATATTAAATAAGCTAAAAATTGCTTATGGAATATTATCAAATGAAGAAAAAAGAAAGAAATATGATGCTGATTTAGCTAAAAAAAGAGCTGAAGAATTAATAAAAAATGTTACTGTATCTCAAGAGATTACTCCTGAAGAAGAACTAGAACCTACTAAAACTGTTGAAGAAAAAGTTCCAATTCAAGATGATCCTAGTTTAAGTACACATACAGGAGAGATTGTTGAAACAAATGAAACACATCAAATAGTTGAACCAGATGATGATGACGTAGTTTTAACTAAAGAAGAACAAAAAAGAGTTAGAAATGCAGCTAAAAAAGAGTTTAAACAAAATTTAAAAAAGGTTAAAAAAGCTGAAGAAGAATATAATCAAGCTTATAATGAAGCATATAATAATTATTTAAGAAAATTAGGGTATCAAGTAAAAGAACCATGGACATTAAAAAGAGTTAGAAATACAGTTGTTGGTATATTAATTATTGTTGCAGTTTGTGCTTTAATTTGGTTTTTACCACCTACTAGACAAATATTAGTTGATTTTTATAATGAAAATTATATTGTAAAAGCATTAGTTGATATTGTAAAGGCATTAATAGATGCAATATTAGGAATTTTTGAATAAAGGAGGATAAATGGTTAGAAAAACTCCGAATAAAAAAGTTGCTGATGATACATTAGTAAAAAGATTAAGATTTATTGGTGTTGTTGCTACATTATTTTTCTTAGTTGTTATTATACATTTTATAATAATAATTTTTATTGATGGGGAAGAATTAAGTAAAAAAGCATATAATAATCAAATGCTTAATCAAATTATCAGTCCTAAAAGAGGAACGATATTTGATTCAAAAGGTGAGATTCTTGCTCAATCTATAGCGGTAGACACAGTATCTTTAAATCCATCACTTTTAGTATATTCAAATAATAAGAAAGTTCCAAATGATGTAATTGCAACTGGAATTTCTGAAATATTTGAAATTACATATGATGAGATGATGGAACAACTTGAGGCAGAAAAGTCAGTAATTGTTGTTGAAAAGAAAGTTGATAAAGAAAAAGTTGATAAATTAAAAAAGTGGATGAATGAAAACAAAATTACAGCGGGAATAAATATAGATGAAGATTCAAAGAGATTTTATCCATATAATGAGTTAGCTTCT
This sequence comes from Candidatus Scatovivens sp., assembly GCA_045602645.1. Taxonomy (GTDB): domain Bacteria; phylum Bacillota; class Clostridia; order TANB77; family CAG-508; genus Scatovivens. The sequence goes on from JAZSBZ010000096.1 coordinate 1,259, forward strand.
AATTTAATAGGATTTTGCGGAACAGATAATTCTGGTAGAACAGGACTTGAAGAAAGATGGGATAATGTCCTTACAGGAACAGCTGGTAAGGTTGTAACTACTGTTGATGCTTGGGATAATCCAATATCAGATGAAAATGAGCAATATATAGCTTCTGAAAATGGAAGTAATATATATTTAACTATAGACGTTACAATACAAGCAACTGCTGAAAAATATTTAGCGCAAGCAATGCAGGAAAATCCAACTGCAGATTCAGGTACAGTTATAATAATGAATCCTAAAAACGGTGATATATATGCTATGGCTTCAAATCCAAGTTATAATTTAAATTCACCATCTAGTTATGAAGCAACTGGGTTTACAGAAGAAGAATGGAAGGCATTAGAAGCAGAACAAAGATCTGCATCACTTTTAGATTTGTGGAAAAATAAAGCAGTATCAGGAACTTATGAACCAGGATCAACATTTAAATTAATTACAGCTGCGGTAGGATTAGAAGAAGGATTAGTTACAACAAATAAAGCTGGAGATTTTTATTGTTCAGGTTCTTATGTTGTTAATCCTAATGAAAAACCAATTAATTGTTGGAGAGCACTTCCTCATGGATCACAAAATTTAACTGAAGCTCTTCAAAATTCATGTAACCCGGCGTTTATGCAACTTGGACAAAGAATAGGTGCAAAAACATTATATAAATATTTTGATGCATTTGGATTATTTGATTCAACAGGAAGTGATATTGCTAAAGCGTATAATGGAACATTTTATAAGCTTGAAGATATGGGACCAGTTGAACTTGCAACAACATCATTTGGACAAAGATTTGAGATTTCACCACTTCAATTGATATCAGCAGTTTCTGCTATATGTAATGATGGTAAATATGTTGAGCCAAGAATTGTAAATAAAATTGAAAACAAAGATACGGGAAGTGTTGAAGTTGTTGAAGTAAAAAATGTAAGACAAGTAATTTCAAAACAAACTGCAGATAAAGTAAAAACAATGATGCTATCTGTTGTAAAAAATGGAACAGGTAGACAAGCTGCTGTTGAAGGTTTTTCAATAGGTGGTAAAAGTGGTACATCAGAACCTATTGCAGCTAATATTGAAGAAGGATATGTAGCTTCGTTTATTGCTGCATCACCAATAGAAAATACACAAGTTGTTGTATTATTTATGCTTGAAGGTTTAAGTAAAGATGCAGAACATCAAGGTGGTACTGTTGCAGGACCATGTGTTTCTAAAATCTTAGGAGAAGTTCTTCCTATACTTGGAGTTACATCAACAGCTAAAATAGAAGAAGAACCTGAAGTAGAAGACAAATTAATATCAATTCCTAATGTAAAAGATAAAACTGTTTCAGATGCAACAGCACTTTTACAAAATTTAGGATTTAAAGTAATTGTTAAAGATGTTGAAAATAAAGATACAACATTAATAGTAGATCAAGTTCCAAAATATGGTACTTCACTTGATGAAGGATCTACAATTTGTTTGTATACATCAGCTGAAGAAGAAAGAGAAAAAGTTATTGTTCCAAATATAAAAGGAATGACAGTAAGTCAAGCTACAAACACACTAAAAGAGAAAAACTTAAATATAAAAATAGACGGTACAGAAGGTGTTGTTATTTCACAAGATCCAACTTTTGAACAAGAAGTTGAACAAGGTACAATAATAAATGTTGTTATTAAAAAAGAGCTTGTTGATGCACACTAAAAGAATATAATTTTTTAAAGAACATATAATTGCTTAAGAGGTGATTATATGTTCTTTTTTTCTAAAATGCAGGCAACAGGTAATGATTTTATTGTTGTAAATTTATTAGAAAATAATTTTAATTATAGTTTAAAAGTACTTAGTAAATTTCTTTGCGATAGACATTTTGGAGTTGGTGCAGATGGTGTAATATTTATGGATAGAAGCATAAAAGCGGATTTTAAAATGCGTATTTTTAATAATGATGGTTCTGAAGCAGAAATGTGTGGAAATGGGATTAGATGTCTTGGTAAATACATATATGAGAAAGGGTTGATAGAAAAGGAAATAATAAAAATAGAGACACTTGCTGGAATAAAAAAGCTGGATTTGCAAGTTGAAGGAAATACGGTAGTTAATGTTAGGGTTAATATGGGAAAACCTGTATTTGATTTTGATAAGATTCCAGTTTTTAATAAAAATAGAAATAAATCTATATTAATAGATAAGATAGAAGTATATCCTGTATCATTAGGAAATCCTCATGCTATTTGCTTCGTAAATGATTTAAATTTGCTTGAAATTGAAAAGTATGGGAAATTAATCGAAAATAGCAAATATTTTCCTTATAAGACAAATGTGGAGTTTGTAAAAATTGAAAATAGTTCTAAAATTAAAGTAAGAGTTTGGGAAAGAGGAGTGGGAGAGACACTTTCATGTGGGACTGGAGCATGCGCGGCAGCAGTGATTTCAAAGATGTATAAATACACAAATGATGAATTAATTGTGGATTTAAAGGGTGGATTTTTAAAGGTAAATATAAAAAATGAGATAGAATTAAGTGGAAAAAGTGAGTTCGTTTTTGATGGAAAAATTAAATTGTAAAAGCATTAGAGTTTAAAAAACTTGAAAAATGGCTTAAAATACGCTATAATAGAAAAAGCACTCGTGCTATAGAAAAAATGCATCAATTTGAAATGAGGTGTGGTATGAATAACAAGGCATACAAGAATTCACAGCTGAAACACAAAGTGTTTCAAGCCAAACAGGCCGGTAAAAAACAGTTGATCTGGAATATTACCGATTGCCAGGCTGAATTCCTGCGGCAGTTAGGTTTCAGAACCGAACCTTTTTTATACTGGATTGAAACCTGCAAATGGTACAACGTCCAGGATAAGCAAGGGATACTGAAGGAGATTCATTACAAGAGACGAGAAGGCGTACGCCGCATTGTGAAGAAACTGAATCGCAAAGATATCAGACTTCTTGACGAATACTCTGTCAATTATGGTGTGCTCAAATACCGAATTCTGCTTAATTAAGAATTCAAACCAAGATGCAAAAAAAGAGGCGGTTGTCCATTTCGGATAACCGCTTCAAACTTTTTTATACTTCTTTTCTTTGTCCTGATGCAATCATTTCATCAATTAGTCTTGTTATAACTTCTCTTTCATCATATGGATATTTAACTCCATTTCTTTCAAGATATAAGTCGTGTCCAAGACCTGGAATTACGATAATATCACCAGGTTTAGCAATTTCAATTGCATATTTAATTCCTTCGGTTCTATCAACTATAATTTTATAAGGTTTTTTAGTTGGAATGATTCCAACTTCAATTTCTTTAAGTATTTTTAAAGGATCTTCAGTTCTAACTTGATCAGACATTAATACTGTAAAATCAGCAAGTCTACCAGAGATTTCTCCCATGATTGGACGTTTTGTTGCGTCTCTATCACCACCAACACCCCAAGCGCAAATTACTCTTCCTTTAGCATAAGTATTAACAGCAGTTAATATACTTTCAAGGCTAGATGGGGTATGAGCATAATCAATCATAATAGTTAATCCTAATTTGTTAGGAACAAGTTCACTTCTACCAAGAACACGTAAGTCTTTTAAAGCATTTCTTATGTTTTGTGCAGATACATTAAAGTGTGAACATGTAGCAATAGCTCCTGCAGCATTATAAACGCTAAATCTTCCAGGAATACATGCAGATACGTGTTCTAAAGAACCGTTATAATTGATATCAAAATCTATAGAAGAATCTGTTATTTCTACAGTGTTTGGATCAACTTTAAATTCTGAATTATTATCAATAGAAAATGTTTTTAAGTCTTTTTCAGGTAGTAATTCTTTTATTTTTGCAACAGTAGGGTCATCTACATTGATAACACCATGTTTTGCAATTTTTAAAAGTTCTAATTTGCAGTTAAAATAGTCTTCCATATTTGGATGTTCTTTTGGACTGATATGGTCTTCAGTTAAATTTGTAAATAGACCAATTTCAAATTCACATCCTGCTACACGGTCAAGTTTCATTGCTTGAGAAGAAACTTCAATGATTGCTATTTCAACATTTTGCTTAACCATTTCGGATAAATATTTTTGTATTTCGATACTTTCAGGTGTTGTTCTATCAGTATCTTCGTATTTTTCGCCATTAATATATACAGCAATACTTCCAATTAATCCAACATTATATCCATGAGATTCTAAAATAGATTTAACCATGAATGTAGTTGTTGTTTTTCCTTTAGTACCTGTTATACCAATTAGTTTTAATTTTTTAGAAGGATTGTCATAAAACTCGCAAGCTGTTTGAGCAAGTGCAAGTCTAGTATTTTTAACAGAGATTATAGCTTTAAGATCGTCTTTAAAGTCTAGAGAATCAATATCAACATCTGGTTCTACAATAACTGCGATAGCTCCATTTTTGATAGCATCTGGTATAAAATCAACACCATTTTTTGTAAAACCATTTATTGCTACAAAAAGGCCTCCTTCTTTAATTTTTCTTGAGTCTGAATGTATATTAGTTATATCTAAATTTAGATCGCCAACTTTATTAATTGTTTCGACATCAGAAAGTAATTTATTAAGTAACATAGTCATCCCTCCATTTCTCAAGATTACTATGTTTAGAATTATAAACTAAAGATATTTTTTTGTAAAGATAAAATGAAAAACACCCACCATTCGTTCTGCTCGGAAGCAGAGGAAAGTGATGGGTGCCAGGTAACGTTTGCAGTTGCGATCGCTTTGAGAGCTGTTAGAAGATCAGGAAAAATACCCATAATACCAAAATGATTACTACCAAGATGCCTTTGTGATCCCACAAAAACTCAAGAAGTAAACGTACAGGGTACCAAACAAAGAAGATAAACAGCATGATAAGCGGAATCGCAAGAGCAATACGTAACCAAGTTTCAAAGAACCAACCTAAAACTGAGAACATTATAACAGCTCCTTCCATATTCAATTACTTAATCAGAGTGTCTGATTATTATAATTATACCATATTTTAGGGTAAAAACCAAGGATATTGACATAAAGTATATAAAAATGACAAAAAAAGCGTGAAAATCGTTGAAAAAGTGTTGTTTTTTTGCTCAAAATATGGACTTTTTCGAAAAAGTCATATATAATGTAAAAAAATAATTACTTGCTATAGGAGGCAATTTTTTATGTATGAAAGAAGTGCAATTGTATTAGAACGTTATTTTGAAAACTTATTAGAGTACAGAAGAGAAGGTAATTTAAGAGACAATTTTTATTTTTATTGTGAATTAGTAGAAAAGCTAGAGAAATATCAAGTAAATTATCAAAAAGAATTTATTGCAATTCAAGATTACAATGAAACATTAAAAAAGATAAAAACAATACAAGCCACACAAGAAAAATTATACAAAAGAAGCGCTAAATTAGAATATAACAGAAATTTATTATTTAATAACCTAGATAGCAAAGTAGAAGAAATTGAAAAGTGCATAGAAAAAATCGAAACTGAAGTAGATAAGAATAACGAAGACATGAAAAATGTTAGAGAAGCTCTTATTGCTACTTTGGGTGAATTTAATGAGAAAAAATTTGAACTTTCAAAATGCAAAAGATACAAAAAGATGGCTGAAAATGATTATAATGAAGTGTATGAAAAAGCCAGAGCAAACTTTGATGCAATTGATCAAGAAAATGTAGCTGCTATAAAATTATTCTCAAAGTTTGATGATACAGAAAATATAATTGCAACATTACAAGAAAATGGTAGTGGAGAGAAAATACCATTTAATGAAGGTGTAATTGAAAGTGCTACAATTTTTGGACTTGATATTGCAAAGAAAGAAGCAGCTTCATATTTAACTATTTATGATAAAATGGTTAAATTGATGGCTGATATTGACGCGGGAAGCGCTAAAATTGAATTACATAAAAAATACTTAAAAAATGAAAAAGCAAAGATTGACTTCATAATAGCAGTTAAAGAATATATGACACAATTTCTAGATTATGAAAGAATGACAATTATTCATGGTAGAAAATCACATAATAGATTAATGAGTGAAGCATGTGAAAACTTTAATGCTGACGTTGTTCAAATTAATAATCTATTTGAGCTTTTATTAAGAGAGACTGCAAATAAAGCAACTAAAAAAGCATATAAAGAATTATATAATCAATCTTATCTAACAGAGATTAGAGAAAAAGAAGAAAAATTCAAAAAAGAGAAAAACAGAGTAAATTTAAATACAGCAACATTAATTAACTCTAACTATTGGAGAATAGAAGGAGTTAGAGGAATCTATACTGTATTTTATAAAAATGTATCAGAAGTTTTTGGCAGAGATGTTGAAGAATTTGATATTCCAAAAGAATTTGATGAAAATGTAAGTGATGATTCTGACGATTATGATGGAGAAGAAATAATTGAAGATGAAGTAGAGGAAGTTGTAGAAGAGAAAAAAGAAGAAAAGAAAAAAGAACTTCCAAAAATGCCATTCCAAGTAAAAGAATCAATTGAACTTGATTTTGATAATGAAGATGAAACTTCTGATGAAGAAGATGAAGTATTTAGTAAATATAAAAAATTCAATAAGAACATCGAAGAAGATGATGACGATTTAATCATGCCTACAAAAATAAGTTCAGAAGACGATGAAGATGAGGAAGATTCAGATGATTTTGATATTTTTGGAAATACATCAAAATTTGATGAAGAGGATGATGAAGAAGACGATGAAATAGAATTCGAAGATGAAGATGAAGAAGAAATTGAAGATGAGATGGAAGATGAAATGGAAGACGAGGTAGAAGAATCTGTTTTCAATTTTGAAGAAGATGAAGAAGATGAAGAAGAATCGATGTTTGAAGTAAAAAGCAAAATATCAAAAAGAGGAATAGAAATTCCAGATGACGAAAGTGATGAAATAAAAGAGTTACTAAGAAAGAAAATACAATCATATGATAATATCGTTGATGATGTTGTAGATGATTTTGATGAAGAAGAGTTTGATATATTTGGTGAAAAATATCAAAACATAGATTTATCTGCATCTGATATTTTACCAGAAAATGCAAGAAAAAAAGGATCATCAAAAAAAGATGAAGATAATGAAAAAAATGCAATTTTCTTTGAAAATATTAGAAAAGCACAAAAACCTAAAATAGAAGATGAGGAAGAGGAAGAACCATCATTCTTTGGAGAAATTAAGAAGATTACATCAAAAAGACGTTCAACTATTGAAGATGAAGAAATTCGTGAACCAAAAGTTGGAATGTTCGGAAAAATAAAGAATATGGGAAATAAAAAGAAAACATCTTCAGATGATATTTGGTAAAAATAAAATGAAAAGAATCGCTCCCAAGAGGGAACGATTCTTTTTTTGCCTTTATTCAATTTGCGACTGAGTGTGCCATAGATTCGGTCTCGGATGTTATTACCTTGAAGGTATATCCATTTTCAAGACCATAATCAATAATTGCTTCCAATGCTTCGAGTGTATGCATTTTTGATGAGCTATCATGCATCAACACAATGTTTCTTCTTCCCGGTTTGAGGGCAGAAGTTACATTGTTAAATACTCCATCAGCAGTATCAGTACCACCAGCATCACGCGAATCGACGTTCCAATCAAAATATATAAAACCTTGATTTGTAAAATATGTAGTCGCTTCCGTCATGATGTTTGGGCAGTAATGTTTACTTACTGTGTTAGAACTACCACCGGGAAACCTGATGATTATTGGACGTATACCAATCGATTCATATATCAAATCTTGGAGACTTATGAAATTTGATTCTAGTGCTTCCAAAGATGAATATATTTTTGAATATGTATGGGAAATCCCATGCAATCCAATCGAATGATCTTCTTCATAGATCCGTTTTACAAGTTCTTCTCGTTGTGTTCCGGGTTCGTATCCGACAATGAAAAATGTTGCTTTTACACCTTTTGCAGCTAAGATATCAAGAACGTAGGGTGTTATTTCAACCGACGGTCCATCATCAAAGGTAAGGTATATGGTTCCACCATGATTTTCAGGAATAACTTCATCATCCGTTGTTGGAGGATTGGTTTCTTCTTCGATAATTGGTGGGGCGTAAGTTTCTTCTACAGGTACGCTAGGGTTTGCTAAACTTTCTTCAGTGGTAGGTTCTGTAACTGTAGGTTCCTCTGTTTCTTGAGTAAGAGGAGGTACTTCAGTTTCAGGTTCTGTCGTTACTTCGGGTTGTTTAGTTGTGCTAGATATTGTTTCATTAATTACTACGTCAATTTTGCCTGATGGCTCTTTGTCTTGGAAAAAATCATCGGCAATTCCATGTTCGATTACAACTCCTAATAATACAATTATTATAATGAGAATAATCCAAAATGGAGAAATACCATGATTGATCCGTTTGCGTTTTTTCATATGTTGTCCTCCCTTTCGACATGCAGTATTTATAGCAAACTAATCGTATATTTGAAATAGAATTACTCATAGTAGTTACTTGTATTTGAGCTTTTCTATTAGAAAAATAAATGACTAAAGTCAATTATACAACAAAATTACAAAAATGTCTAGAATGTCATGATATTGTCATGTATTTGTATTTGTATTTTGTATATTCATAAGATATAATTTTATAAATAGAGGTATAAGATGGCTAATTTTTCGTGTAATAATAGAGAAAAGAAAGAATATGAAAAAATTAAAAATCGCTTTAAAAAGATGAGTAAAAGCGATTCTTTTGACGTGAACTTATGCCTTGCAGATATGTATGCCGGACTTACTAGAACATTAAAAAGTAAATATTTAGCGTTTGCTGAAGCAAGATATAATAATGAAAATTATGATAATGTTTTAAGAGACATGCTTAAAAGTTTGTATGAAGACATGTTAAGTAAAACAGTTATGCTTGAGTCATTAAAATATAGTCATAATCAACAATTTAATATAGTAGGAAATAAAGCAATAAAACCATTAATTTTAAGTGATGAAGATTTATCAGGAATATTTACTGAAACAGAAGATAATTCTACACAAGAGCTTTTAGCAAAAACTATGGATTGGGTTAGTAAATCATCCAAAGAAGTTGAACTTGTTAGTAAAAATATTATTGCTAGCTTGCCAGGAGAACTTGATTTAAATGGGTACACTTTAAGATATATAAATGATTATTTATCAAGTGTTTGTATGAATGGTAATCTTTTAAGAGATCAATTGTTGGATTCTTCACTTGGATATACTGAAAAAACTGATCCTGTAACAGATAGAATAAAAAATATGCTGGATGTTACTAATGAAAAGTTTGGTACAAGTATTGGTTTTAAAGAAGTATATGAATATGCAGCATGTAAAAGATTGGAAGAGTATTTGTATAAAGTAAAAGGCGTTACACAAATTGAACTTTATAGAACTGAAGCAAGAAGTAGAGAAGAAGGAGAAAACACAGGTGTTGCTTTAGATATTAAAAGAGATCAAAATATGAATGGAACTAATTTTAATACTAAATATAATGTATTCATTCCATTTTATTTAAATAGTTTTAGAGATCATTCTGATGGAAGTTCTTTTTCACCACTTATTAATAATCAAGTTATGAGAGGGGCTGAGGTAGAAGAATTTCCACTTGAATCTATTGATGAAATACCATTTAGACCATTTTTGAATTTTAAACTTGATTCTAAAAGAGTTTATCAAATTTATAGAATAATGGAAGAATATGATAATCCAAAAGTAAATTGTTTTTATAATAGTGAAACAAGTTCGAGATTAGATAAAATATATGCATATATTGCAGATGGACTTCATTATAGTTTAGATATAGATAAAAGAGGAGAAGTATTTCCATCTGAATATTTAGAGCAAGGTGATATACAAAGCTTTAAATCTTGTGTTAGACAAGATAGAGAAGTGTATAGTCATATGATTGATAAAACTTCAGAACAAAACAGAGACTTTTTAAGTTAGGAAGAGGGCATATGGTAAATAAGGAAAATATAGAAAAATTGATTAAAGAAGAAAAGTATGCAGATGTAATTGAAATTTTTTCTAAAGAATATTTAGAAAATTTTAAAAGTATACTTGATTATAATAATATTGTTTATAATAGTGATATTACTTTAATAGAATGTATTTCACTTTTGGAATTTAAAATTCCAGAATCTATGTCAATTATTCATATACCAACAGAAGTTGTATATAGTGAATCGAGAGAAATAGATTCAAGAGCTAATTTAGCATTAAATTGGTATGAT
>JAZSBZ010000097.1:0-23422 GCA_045602645.1 Candidatus Scatovivens sp.
AATACAAATACAAATACATCAAGTCATACATGTGATTATACTGTTTTTGTAATTGAAGAAAAGTCAACTTGTAAAGAAAAAGGATATACTATTTATAGATGTTCACAAGAGGGATGTGAAAAAACATATAAGAAAGAATTGGATTTAGCAGATCATACTTATGGTGATTGGGTTGAAGTAGAGCCTGCTCAACCGGGAGTAGATGGTAAAAAGGAAAGAACATGTAGTATATGTAATAATGTAGATGCTGGAGTAATTGAAAAATTACCAATAGAAGAACCAGCAGTAGAATAAATTAAATATAATAAAGGGCAGAAATAATTAAAAAGTTTTTGCTCTTTTTTTCGTATTACAATTATATTAAAAAGATGTAAGAAAATTGATATAGTAATTTAATTTTTTCGTTATTGTAATAAATTGGATTTATATTAAAATATAATGGTAGCTTAATTAAAGAGATAAAGTTATTTGTAAAATATTATACTTATTTGACAAACGGAGTGCTAGAAGTACTTATTTACCGCAAAATGTATACAAATTGTGGAAAACGTACCTCAAAATTTTCGTTTTTTTCATAAAACTGTGGAAAAATGGTCGAAAATATAATATTATACAAGTAACTTTATTTTTATTTTAAAGGAAAGAGGAATAGTATGAATTGGACACAAGAACAACAAGATGCAATTTATAAAAAAGGTTCTAATATATTAGTTGCAGCTGCAGCTGGTAGTGGTAAGACTGCTGTTTTAGTAGAACGTATAATTCAAAAGATACTAAAAGATGGTGTAGACATAGATAAACTTTTGGTTGTTACATTTACTAATGCTGCCGCTTCTGAAATGAGAGAAAGAGTTTTAGAGGCAATATATTCTAAATTAGATGAAGAGCCTGATAATGAGAATTTACAAAAACAAATAATACTTCTTGGAAAATCTAATATTTGTACAATTCACTCATTTTGTTTAGATGTTATAAAAAACAATTTTTTTGAAATAGATTTATCAGCGAATTTTAGAATTGCAGCTGAAGAAGAAATAGAGCTTTTAAAACAAGAAGTTGTAGAAGATGTATTCGAGAAATTATATGAGAGTGAAGATGATGATTTTGAAAATTTAGTAAATACATATACAGAATACAGAGGAGACGAAGCATTAAAAGAAATAGTTCTAAATATCTATAAATTTATGCAAAGTTCTCCATTTCCTAACGAATGGTTAGAAGAAAAAGTAAATATGTTTTCTCAAAAAGAAGGTGAAGAGGATTTTTCTAGTAGTGTGTGGGGAAAAGTTTTGCTTAATAATTTAAAAGAAGAAGTTTTAGATGCAATAAATGGATTGAAGCTTGTTAAAACAAAACTTGAAAGATATCCAGAACTTGAAAAATGGGCATTAACAGTAGGATCTGATATTGATGGTTTAAAAGGTTTATATGATGCTGCAGATGAATCATGGGATAAAGCGTATTTATATAAAGAAAATTTAAAATTTAAAACATGGCCATCTGATAAAAAGGTTGAACACAATGCAAAAGATGAAGCACAAGATTCTAGAAAAACAATTAAAGATAAAATAATGAGACATGTTGGAAATATTTTAACATATGATTCTGAATCAGCGTATGCTGACGTATATGCTATGAAAAGAATTTTAGATAAATTAAAAAGTGTAATATTTGAATTTGATAAAGCTTTTAAAGAAAAGAAAAAAGAAAGAAATATTATAGATTTTAACGATATAGAACATTATGCTTTAAAAATATTAGTAGAAAAAGATGAAAATGGAAATTGTATTCCAACAGATGTTGCAAAAAAATATCAAGATAAGTTTGAAGAAATAGCTATTGATGAGTATCAAGATAGTAACCAAGTACAAGAATACATTTTAAATGTCGTATCACGTGGAAATAATGTATTTATGGTAGGTGACGTTAAACAAAGTATTTATAAGTTTCGTCAAGCATGTCCAGAATTATTCTTAAATAAATATGATAAATATTCACTAGGTGAAGCAAATGATAATGGACTAAAAATACAATTATTTAAAAACTTTAGAAGTAGAAAAAATGTATTAGATATTACTAACATTGTATTTGAAAATATAATGAGTAAATCTCTAGGTGATATTGATTATAATGAAAATGAATATTTAAATTTAGGTGCTAGCTTTGAAGATGTTGAAAATGGTCTTGGAAATGCAGAATTAAATATTATCGATTTAAAAGACGATGATAGAATTGATGCTTGGATTGGTGAGGAAGAAGAAACTGACGAATTATCTCAAGAATTAAAATTGCTAGAAAAAGAAGAAATTGAAGCAGGATATGTTGCAACAAGAATAGAAGATTTAATTAATAAAAAATATCAAGTAAAAGATAAAAAACTTGGTTTTAGAGATATTACATACAAGGATATTGTAATTTTATTAAGATCAACATCAAAGTCTGCACCAATATTTGAAAAAGAATTGTTAAAAAGAAATATACCTGTATTTTCAGATAGTTCAAATGAGTATTTAGATACAATAGAAATACAAACAATTACTAACTTATTAAAAGTTTTGGATAATCCAATTGACGATATATCACTTGTTGCGGTGCTTCGTTCTGAAATTGGAAAATTTACTGATAATGAGATTGTTGAAATTAGACTTTGCAAAAAAGATGCACCATTTTATGAAGCTTTAATGGAAGCAAGAGATAGTTTAGAAGGTGAATTAAAATTAAAAGTTTCTAAATTTATAGAAGAAATTAAGTTATGGCAAAGTCAATCAGATTATTTAAGTTTAGCAGAATTAATTTGGAAGATATATACTGATACTGGTTTTTATAATTATGTAGGTTTAATGCCAAATGGTTCTTTGAGACAAGCAAATTTAAAAATGCTTTTTGAAAGAGCAAAAGAATATGAAAAAACAAGTTTTAAAGGTTTATTTAATTTTATAAGATTTGTTGAGAAACTAAAAACTGGAAGCGGAGATATGTCTGCAGCTAAAATAATTGGTGAGAATGAAAATGTTGTTAGGATAATGAGTATTCATAAAAGTAAGGGACTAGAATTTCCAGTAGTATTTTTAGCTAATACATCAAAAAGGATAAACCTACAAGATTTAAATTCTAATTTACTTTTACATCAAGAGTATGGAATAGGACCGCAATATATTAATTATGAAAGAATGATTGAATATTCAACTTCTGCAAAAGATGCTTTAAAGATTATTGGTAAAGATGAAGCAATATCTGAAGAGATGAGAGTCTTATATGTTGCTTTAACTCGTGCTAAAGAAAAATTGATAATTACAGGAACTATGAAAGATTATCAAAAGGATCTATTAAAAAAGAATGAACTTTTAAATATTTATAATCAAGTGAAATGTAAAATTAATCCAATATTACTTAAAAAGTATATTACATACCTAGATTGGTTATTATTAGTAATCATTAATAATGAATTAAAAGAGAATATAATTAAACTAAATGTCTTAAATAAAAAAGATATTTTAGTTAAAGATGAACAAAAAGAAGTTGAAGTTCAAGATTTTGATTTTGAAAAAGAAATTAAAGATTTTGAAAAGTTAGATAAAGAATTTAATTGGGAGTATGAAAATATTATTTCTACAAAACTTCCAATAAAAAGTACTGTTAGTAAAGTAAAAGAAATGAGTATGAACATAGAGGGTATAGATTTTGAAAGAATTTCAAATAAAGAAATTGGTATAGAATCTATAACTCCAGCATTTATGGATACAGATGAAAAAGGAATTTCAGGCGCTAGAAAAGGTACTTTGATGCATTTATTCCTTCAAAAAATAGATTTGAAAAAAGATTATACTTTGCAAGAACTAGAAATCTTTAAAGAGGAATTAGTTGCTAAAAAAGTTATATTAGAATCTGAAAAAGATGCGATTAATTTAAGAAAAATTATGAATTTTTTAAATTCAAACTTAGCTCTAAAATTAAAAGAATGTAGCGTGATTGAAAAAGAAAAAGCATTTTGTATTAAATTGATAGCTAATGAAGTTTTTGAAGATGCAAAAGATGAAACTATACTTGTTCAAGGTATTATAGATGTTTTTGGAATTGATGAAAATGGAGAAATAATACTTGTAGATTATAAGACTGATTATGTTCAAGATGAAAATGAATTGAAAGTAAAATATTCAAAACAATTGGAAATTTATAAAGATGCACTTGAAAAAGGGTTGAATAAAAAAGTAAAAGATGTATATATATATTCAATTTATTTAAATAAAGAAATTAAATTAGAGGTATAATTTACATAAAAGTTCTTAGGAAATGTTTACAAAAAGCCTAGAATATAGTATAATATAACTGTTATAAGTATGAAAAAAGGGGATATATAATATGAAAAGAATGGGAACATTACTATCATATGCTTTAATGATAGTAGGATTTATATTTTTATCATATATTTTAGAAGATGGTTTAATATCAAATATGTATAAAGAACTTACTGGCGATGTTGCTCCATCTCAATATGCAGTTTCAATAGAAAATGTATCTGGACGAGCTACAAATGTAAATGGATATATGAATTTTACTTTAAAAAATAATTCAAGTAATTATGCTCCAAAAGATTATGTAAAAATAGATTTATATAGTAAACAAGGATTAAATGCTATAACAAAATACGTTGAGGTTCCTGAACTTGCTCCTGGAGCATCAAAGGATTATCAAATTAAATTAAAAGGTACAGCGTTAAGATCATATAAACTTGAAGTGGTTGATGAATTACCAGATAAATCAAATATAATTAGTATATTTGGTTGGGAATTTGATATAACAAATGTATTAGGTATGGATTTATCTAACTTCTCAATATTTGGTGTTAAATTAACAGATATATTTAGTTGGGATGGTTTAGTAACAGGTGCAGGAAATGCTTGGTCATGGATTGTACAATTAGTATCATCTGTACCATGGTGGGGTTATACAATCGCATCAATGATTATATTCTGGCATATGCCAAAGGGATTTTTATTTGGAATATTCCCATTTTAGGAGGTAACAAAAGATGGAAAAGAAATCAAGTGATTATATTGAATTTTACATAGGAATAATTTCTATAGCAGCAGGATTATTCTTCTTACTAAGCAAAGCTGTTGTACGTTCAAGTTTTTATACATGGACAGTAGGTGGATTAAGTGTTTCATCAGGAATTGTTATTATACCACTTATGATTGGTGTAATATGGCTTGTACATAATCCAAAATCATTTTTTGGAAAATTAATTACACTATGTGGTTCAATATTTATAGTAGCTTCAATTATTTTAAATATTAGAATTACATTCACAACAACAACAATGTTTGATTATATAATAATGATGTTATTAATTGCAGCAGGTGCTGGTTTAATATTAAAATCACATTCAATGGCAAGAGAAGATAATAAAAAATAAATTTTATAAATATGATGGCAGCTTCATTTGGAGGCTGTCTTTTTTTGTTAACTTAAATTTTACAAAGTATTCACATGAAGCAGGAATGCTTTGTAAATCTATACTTTGACAAAAAGGAAGAGTTTTAAAGAAAAGTATGAGTTATTGATAAATGTTTGCAAATAATATATAATGACCTTGCTTATATTTAATAAGAATTTACATTATAAAGGAGAAGTTTTATGGTAGATTTAGATGATTTAAATTTAAAAGCTAAAAATATTAGAAGAAATATAGTTGAAATGGTTTATTCAGCATCTTCAGGACATCCAGGAGGATCTCTTTCTGTTGCTGATGTAATGACAGCATTATATTTTACAGAAGTTAATGTTGATGTTAATAATCCAAAAGATGAAAATAGAGATAGAATTGTTCTTTCAAAAGGACATTGTTCACCTGCTTTATATTCAAGTTTAGCAGAAAAAGGATTTATACCAAAAGAAGATTTAGTAACATTTAGAAAAACAGATAGTTATCTTCAAGGACATCCTGATATGAAAAAGATTCCTGGTGTTGATATGACATCTGGATCTCTTGGTCAAGGTTTATCTGTAGCTAATGGTATGGCTTTAGCTGGAAAGATGGATAAAAAAGATTATAGAGTATATGCAATACTTGGTGATGGTGAGATTCAAGAGGGTCAAGTTTGGGAAGCTGCAATGACATCTAGTCACTATAAACTTGATAACTTATGTGTAATTGTTGATAATAATAATTTACAAATAGATGGAGCAGTATCTGATGTAATGAGTCCATATCCAATTGATAAGAAGTTTGAAAGTTTTGGATTTAATGTATTAGTAATTGATGGACACAACTTTATAGAGATTATGGATGCTTTTAAAGCAGCTAGAGAAACAAAAGGAAAACCAACTGTTATAATTGCTAAAACAACAAAAGGAAAAGGTGTATCATTTATGGAAAATAAAGCTGGATGGCATGGAAAAGCACCTAATGAAGAAGAATACAAAATAGCAATGGAAGAATTAAAATAGGGGGTAAGTAATATGGATTTAAATAATAAAAAAGCAACAAGACAAAGTTATGGAGAAGCATTAGTAGAGCTTGGAAAAAATAATGATAAAGTAGTTGTTTTGGATGCAGACCTTGCTGGAGCAACAAAGACAAATATGTTCTCAAAAGAATTTCCAGATAGATTTTTTGATATGGGAATTGCAGAACAAGATATGATAGCAACAGCTGCTGGTTTTGCAACATGTGGTAAAATTCCATTTGCAAGTACATTTGCAGTATTTGCAACAGGAAGAGTATATGATCAAATAAGAAATAGTATTTGTTATCCAAATTTAAATGTTAAAATCGGAGCAACACATGCTGGTATTACTGTTGGCGAAGACGGAGCAACACATCAAATGCTTGAAGATATTAACTTAATGAGAGGTCTTCCAAATATGACTGTAATTTCTCCAGCTGATGATGTAGAGGCAAAATGGGCAGTAAATGAAGCTGCTAAAATTAATGGTCCTGTATACATTAGATTTGGTAGAGCGTCTACACCTGCAATTTATGATGAAAATACAAAATTCGAATTTGGTAAAGCAATTATGCATGGTGATGGTGAAGATGCAACTGTATTTGCAACAGGAATTATGGTTGCAGAAGCTCTTAAAGCTCAAGAAACCCTAAGAGAAGAAGGAATTAATATTAGAGTTGTTGATATTCATACAATAAAACCAATTGATGATGAAATGATAGTAAAATGTGCAAAAGAAACTAAAAAATTAATATCAATTGAAGAACATAGCGTAATTGGTGGGCTTGGAACAGCAATTTCAGAAGTATTAACAGAAAAATGTCCTGCAAAACTTGTTAGAATGGGTATGAAAGATTGCTTTGGTAAATCAGGTAGTGCTGGAGAACTTTTAAAATATTATGGTTTAACAGAAAAAGAGATTATAGAAGAAGTTAAAAAATAAGAAAAATAGGGAATTTTAATATAAATTTTAAGTATAGTTTAATGTAATGTTTTTATTATTGAACTATACTTATTTTTTATCCTAAAAATAACGCCTTGGGCAGCTAAAAGTATTGAAAAAAGTGGGATTTTATGGTATAATTAATGTATAGTAGTTTGTTTATTTTTTAAATAAAAGATAAGGAAGTAAGCCTATGAATTATTTTTATGATGGTTCTGGAGATGATGGAGAATTAAATTCAATTACACCTCCAGATGTAGGAAATGTTGGAAACAACGATGGAAATGGTTCTGTTGGTGGTGAAATTGCTAATAAAGCAGTACAAAAAGGAACAGAACAAGTAAAGAAAAAAGTTAAAGAAAAGGTAAAAAAGGAAGTCGTTAAGTCAGCTGCTAAGAGCTCATTAATGGCCTCTATGTCCTATGTCTTAATGTATGTAGCCCTAGCTATAATTATATTATTTGTAATTATAGGGCTTATTATGTTCTTTGTTACTATGCCTGGTATGGTAATGGAGAAATTAAAGGCATTGTTCGAAGAGGCTGGGAAGTTCATAGCGGCTTATTTTGGCGCTGATACCACTCAGATGATTAAAAATGAAGAGGTCTATGAGACTTTGGATTATTTAGAGCTAATGGGTTGGGATTTAAAGACAGAAGGCTTCTTAACTGGATATATTGAATCAGAAGATAATCCACCAGATGGCACAGTTACAGACAATGGCGTAAATCTTGATGAAAAAATTGGTGTATTAAGAAATGATGATGATTTAATAATTGCTGCAGAATCAGATTTTATTTTTACATATATGGTATCTGATAATTATGTTTATACAATCAAAAATGGTAACTTAGCAACAGCATCAAAAGGTGATAATTGGTTTGTATCATTCTTAAAAGGTTTAGGTACAGCTCTTTATAAAACATATAATGCTGTTTATGGACCGGTATTTGATTTACTTGGTATAAATGAAGCTGCTGGTGATACATGGGGTTCTGGATTACTTGCATTTTATTATGATAATGGTGTAGGTATTAAAGGAACATATATGAATACAGAATCATTATGGAATTGGGATGATTTTGAAATAGATGTTCAAGCAAAGAAATTATTAATTAAAAGATCATTATTATTTAATAACAATAATGCAATGGAATTTAGTTTAGATGGTTGGACTGGTAGATATGGTATGCCACTTGTATTTTTATTATCTGTTCATAAAGCAACAATGATGCCAGATTTAGCATACGATATGGCTACAACATTTAACACAAATGTAAATATATATCTACATGATGTATCAGGTACAGCGGTTGCAGCATATAAAACAGCATCTGGTGAATTTATAACATATCAAGAATTAAATGAAGCATTAACAGGTGTTGCAGGTAAAAATTGGTTTAGTGCAGTATGGTCATGGTTTGATAATTTAACACAAACAGATAAAGAAGTTAGAATTGCAACAGAACTTGGTATTGATCATGCAGAGAATTGTACATGTGAAAAAGATATTGTAGAAGGATATGTTAATACTGATACTGGTGAAGTAATTTATAAAAGAGAAGATGGAACATATTACTACAAGAGAAAAGATGCTGATAATAAAGATATAGAAGTAGATGTTGATATAAGTACAATTAATTATAGAGTAACTGAAGAAATTCAATATACAGATATATGTAAAGCATGTAAAGAATATTTAGCAGAAGTAATTAGAGTAGCTCGTGCAAATAATGATTATAACTTTAAAGCATATAGTCCATATATTGCTAATGTAACAGATCATTGGTATAGAGATGTATACTTTGTAGTTGGTAAAAATGAAGACTTTGAATTTATAGATTATGATTATGAGTATGAAGCTATAGTAAAAGAAAGATGGACATTATATGAAACATATACAAAAGAAGAAAACCCTGAAAGAGCTGGTGATTATAAATTATATAGAGTTAATGAAGATGGTTCTTTAGGAGCACTATATGATGGAACACAAGCTGATGCGGAAAAAGAAGAAATTAAAGTAATCAAAAAAGCAGTAACATTTGATTCATCAGAAGATGATAAATTATTAGACCTAGGTTGGAATAATGATGTAAATCCATCTGTGTGGAGTGCATATGAAGCTTCAGATGGAAGTGAAACAGGATTTGAAAGAATCTATGAAGATGATGAGATTGATGGAACTGGAACAGAAGCTGAAGTTAAACGTAGATTATATATTAACCTATCAACAACAGGAAATATCGTTCAAGTAGGTGAAGGTCAAAGAGTTGAAACAAATAATGAAATTAAGAAAATGTTCTTAAATAATAAATACTTTAGATATGATGGTTCAGAAGAAGTTGCAGAAATTATTACTGCTCTTAGAAAAGAACATGATATAAAATATGGACCATTGGATGAAGACGATTTAAATAGAACAGTTACAATAGATGGTAAACAATATATAGCTGAAGACTATGCTGGAACTGTAACATTAAATCAAGATTCATTAAATGCATTTAGTATGCTTGAAAATACACATACATTAGATTCAGATTATATTTATAGAGATTTTAAAGAGTTAATTGTAGAACTTGGATACTTTACAAAAGAAGAACTAACAGATGAAACTCCAAGATTATTACAATTCCCAGTTCCAGAAATTGGCTCTGCAGGATATCCAAATAGATCAATAGATAAAATAGAAAATGAATTTGGAACAATGGTACACTCAAAAGGCGATATAGATGCAAATGAAGCTAATACAATAAGAGCATTAATTGAAGCAATGGGAGAAGAAGTTGAATATGGCTCAGATTTAATATCTGCAGATGGAATTGAATCAATGGCAGATGATATAGATATTACATCAGATGATTTAGGATTTGGTTCAATGACAGGTGTTGAGATTTCTGATGTTGGAGCTATTAAATCTAGAAAGAAACCATCACAAGTTCCTTTATCTAAATTTATTCAAACAACAGAAGAAATGTGCGAATTTATGAATGAAGTTGGTTATGACTATTGTGTAAATAGACCAGTTCTAGATAAAGATGGAAATAAAACACAACCAGATTGTACTTGCACAGATGCTTGTATTTCAGCATTTCCTAATACATTAAAATGTACATGTGGAGATGCATGCGATGTAAATCACTGTGCACATACAGTACATAAAAATGAGTGTGATTTAAGAGGTACATTTGAATCAAGTCAACAAGATCCTGTAGGAAGCTATAATTGTTGTTGTAATTACTTAGTTGGATGGGCGTTATTAAATGTTGGTGTATATACAAGTGGAGATCCATTTGCTATATCATCAATGGCTGATTTCTTACAAGATGAATTAGGTGGCGTTATGATTGAACCTGGAGAACCATTAAAACCTGGTGATATTTGCTTCTATCGTAATTTTGCACACGTAGATATAGTTGCAGAATCAAGAGGCGGAGGAAGTTTCTATAAATTCAATGCTGGTCACCCAATTGCAAAAGGATCACAAAAAGGAGATGGTAGTTCAAGCATCAATGAATTTGATGGTTGGAATGATAGTGATCCACCAGACTTTGCAGTTAGATTAAACTGGGGTAACCAAAATGATGGAGCATATGAAGGATATAATGGAAATGAAGCAGTTGTTTCTCCAGTAACAGGTATTTTATTAGAATATGGTACATATGATGATGACGATGTTGATGGAATTACAAAAGTTGAATATAGAGAAAATGTTGATATGAAATATGGAAAAGATGAATTATTATCAATCGATAAAGAGGACTTAGATAATAATGAACCAAAAGAACCAGGTGAAGAGATAATTGATAAAGTAGGATATGCTAAGATATTAGTATTAGATGCAGAAAATTATCAAAAACTTGAAGCTGAAATTGATAGCAAGTGGCAATCAAATTCTATGGTTACAATAAAAGAAAATAAGAATAATGGAACATCAAACTTATCAGATGATAATAATCCACAAATAGTAGATTATAGTGATATAAATGACTTTAACATGGATACAATGGATGATTGGACACAAAAAGATTTAACAGTTTATGGATTTAAAGAATTTGCTGAAAGTTATCAAATTGGTGGTATTGCAGGACATGTTATATATATCGATGGATTTGTTGCAGAAACACCAGATCCAAAAATTGCAATTGATGAAGAGGCTGGAGATAATGTAGAAGACATCT
Source organism: Candidatus Scatovivens sp. (assembly GCA_045602645.1). Lineage (GTDB taxonomy): Bacteria > Bacillota > Clostridia > TANB77 > CAG-508 > Scatovivens. The sequence continues at coordinate 11,571 of JAZSBZ010000097.1, forward strand.
GGAAAGAAAAACCAGAGGGTACACCATTAACAATAGATGACTTCAAAGTAAATCAAAATTCATTAGAGGATTATCCAAACGATGCACCACAAACATTATATGAAATTGACAAAACACATAAAGTTGCAAGCCAAAGAGCAACAGAAAAAATTGAAGCAGAGGCAGCTGTTAAAGAAATGGCTTCACCTGCAGTGACAATTAACCATGATGGAGAAGAATTAATATTCATTAAAGAAGGTACAATTCTTGGTAGAACAATGACAGATAGAGAACTTATTGAAGAAATAAGAGAAAATCCTGAAGAAGATTATGAATATTACAGACCTGAAAAACCAATTGATCCAGATGAAGAGAAAGAACCAGATCGAGTAATGGGTAATTATTTAAGAATAATCTTTAGAGATTTAGATGGAACAGTAGTTGAGGATGTAGAAAATTATATGAAACTTGATGATGCATCATTTTTACCTCCACAACCATATGCAGCTCAACCTGGAGATTTACAAATACTTGCTAATTTAATTCACCATGAAGGTTGTGAAGGATATTTTGAAAGTTTATTAAATGGAAATCAAGAACAAGCACAAGCAGCTTCAAGAGTTACTGGATATGTATGTATTAATAGAGCTTTAGTAAATTATGGTGAATATGGTACAACTATAGTAGATCAAATTAAAGCTCCTGGACAATATAGTACAGCCGATGAAGTTTTAAATGGACCTAACACAACATGTGAACTTTGCTTAGCGAATGCTGAGTGGTGTTTAACATATGATTGTATGTCAGTTTCAAATCCAAGCGGAGAACAAATGGAAAGAAATATCTTAGGACAATCAGGATGGTGTCAAGGTTGTAATCCTAAATTTAGTTGTTGGTGGTGGGTAGATTCAACAGGTGATGGAAAACCAACAGAATATGTAAGAGATGGGGTTCCTTATGATACATTCTTCTGCGCAAATAATAGATATTAGAGGTGTTGCATATGAAAAAGAATAGAAAAGATTTAATGGAAGTTAAACGAAAAATAGTTACAGTAATTATAGTTTTGATAATTATATTAATGATATTTGGTTTAGTGGTATTATATATGAATCCTAAAAAGGAACATGAATATGAAATTCTTGGAGTATATAAACCTGAAAACTATGTTGAAGAAGAAAGTGATAATATTAATTTTACTAATATGGAATTATTGAGTGAATTTAATGGAAAACTTCCTGTATCAACTGGTATAAAAAGTTTAAATGAAATATTTATAAATCAAATACCAAAATATATTGAGAATATAAAAGACTATAATGATGGAGAACTAAAAAAATATTATAATGATAATAAAGATGAAATTACTAAAAATTTAAGAATTGATAGCGAAGAATCATTTATTAATATGAATACTAAATATAAAACACTTCAAGTAGAAAATTATGCAAAGATAGAAGAATGTGAAATTTTAAAAGGTGATAATATTAATTTAATTATAAAATATAGCAATGGAGAAACAATTACATGTGATATGTTAGGAAAAGAAATTTATAGTTTTAGATTAATATTTTAAGCTATAGAAAAGAGGGTGAAAAAAATCACTCTCTTTTTTGTTTTTGTAATGAAATTGTTATTGAATATTTGCGTGATAAATGATAAGATACTGTTGTTATAAAATACGATAAATAGGAGAGTACGTATGAGTAGTTATATGGATGATCAAGTTCCTAATGCTGATGAAGGAAATGAAGATGTTAAAAATAATGCAGATATGAATAATAATCCTACATCATCAAATGATAATCCGCCAAATCCTGTGGGAGAAGTAGCGGGTAACGCTGTTCAACAAGGAACAAAAGAAGTTACTAAGAAAGTAACAAAAGAAGCTGGAAAACATGTTGCTAAAAGTGCGGCTAGTAGCTCACTTATGGCTTCATTGTCGTACGTTTTAATGTACGTTGCTTTAGCAATAGTTATTCTTTTTGTAATTATTGGTTTAATAATGTTTTTTGTTACAATGCCAGGTATGGTAATGGATAAAATAAAAGCATTATTTAAAGCAATGGGAAATTATGTTGCTGCTTTCTTTGGTGCTGATACAACTGAACAAATTGATGAGGTTGAAGTTTATGAGACGTTAGATTACTTAGAACAAATGGGATGGGATATTAAAGCTGAAGGATTTTTAAGTGGTTATATTGAAGAATCCAGTGATATAACATCTGATGAAAAAGGTAAATTAAATGAAGATGATAGAGATTGGGAAATAGATGAAGAAACTGGTGTAGTAAGATTTGATGATGATAAAATAGGTCTTGCTAGAAGTGATTTTATTTTTACATATATAATGTCAGATAACTATGTTTATACGCTAAAAAATGATAATATTGTTACTCAAAAGGATGATAGTGGATTTTTAAAAAATTTATTAAATGCAATCGCTACTGCTTGGTATAAAATTAAGAACTTTATGTTTAGTCCTTTATTTGATGCTTTAGGAATAACTGAAGGCGTTATGGAAGGATGGGGAAAAGGTCTAATCATGATGTATTATGATACAGGTGATGTTCGGAAGAATACAAAAACCTGTTAATGATGGAACTTTTTGGAATTGGGATGCAATAGATATAAATACAGAAGCTAAAACTTTGTCAGTAAAACGTAGATCTTTATTTAATAATAATAATGCAATAGAGTTTAGTTTAGATGGTTGGACCGGAAGATATGGTATGCCAGTAGAATTTTTATTATCTGTTCATAAAGCTACGATGATGCCTGACCTTGCAATGGATATGGTTACTAATTTCCCAACAGAAATAATGTTGCTATTCCATGATGTTGGTGGTTCAGTTAAAGCGGGTTACAGAGTAGGTGGTAATTTAATTCTTTATGAGGATTTTAGCGAAGCTGTAACAAATATTGAAAGAGAAGATTCTGACAATGCTTTTGTAAAATGGCTTAAAGATTTGTTTGAGGATATTTCAATGTGGTTGTCTTATAAAGGACATAAAGTGCAATGTGCAAAAGATGTTGGCGTTGATGTAGGTACTTTTGATGAATCTAAAGGTTGTACATGTGAACCTCAAGCAGGAAAAGGAGATTCGAGAGGATATAGAGTTGTTAAAGAAGGTGGCAAATGGGTTTATGCAGCAACGAATGTTAAATACGATGAAGAAACGGGCGAAGTTCTTGAAACTTATACTACAAAAGGAGAGGAATATACAGGAACGTTACAAGATATTCAAGTTGTATATAAACCTTGTGATCGTTGTAAAGGAATTGTAGATGCTATTATAAGTAAACTTGGTAAGAATCAAGATTATAATTTTAAAGCCTATACACCTTATATTGCACAAGTTACTGATCATTGGTATAGAGATGTTTATTTTGTAATTAATAAATCTGGAGATGAACATGCAACTGGTGATTTGGATTTTGTAGAAGTAGATTATGATTATCAAACTCTTGTACAAGAAAGATGGACATTATATGAAACATATACAGATAAAGAGGAAGATAAAGGAACATATAAATATAATCCAGAAAAAGCTGGAGAGTTCATTATATTTGAAATAGATGAAGATGGTAAATATAAAAAGAACGGTTCAGAATATGTTATCTTTGATGGTGAATTTCAAGATGCAAGACCAACTCTAGTATTTGAAAAGGTTAATGGAGAGTATGTTGAGTATACAGGTAGTAGAGTAGATGTTTCAGGAAAAGATTTATATAGATATGATACTAATGGAGATTTTGTAAAATATACAGGTGATGTGGCTGTAGCTAAAAAAGCCATTACATTTGATATAACAGAAGATACAGAGACATTAGAAGATTATAATTGGCATAAAAATTCATCAAGTGTATGGAGTGCATATAAAGAAGGCGATACATCTTCAACGTTTGAACCTTTATTTACAGAGGAAGAAATAGCTAAAGAAGATGGCGAGTGGACAAAACATGTAATGAAAAATGCTTATGTAAAAATGGAATTGTCTGGAAATATTATACAAACTGGAGAAGGTCAAAGAACAGAAACGAATGAAAAAATAAAGAAGATGTTCTTACAAAATAATTACTTTGTTTATAAAGGTGATGCAGAAACAGCGGAAGCGATTACTGATTTAAGAGAAAAGATTGCTGATAAAAGAGGAAAGTCTAAGTCAAGATATGGTCCTCTTTCAGATGAAGAATTAGAGTTAAGTTATAATTTAGATGTTGATGATGATGGACAATTAGATAAAAATGTTGATGGAACATTAAAAGATTATAAAGTTGCATCTTATGCTGGAAAAGTTACTTTAAATCAAGATTCATTAAATGCATTTAGTATGCTTGAAAACACTCATACATTAGACTCTGATTATATTTATAGAGATTTTAAAGAGTTAATTGTAGAATTAGGATATTTTACAAAAGAAGAAGTAACTGGATTTGGAGCTAAAAGAGTAATGCAATGGGTAGTTCCTGATATAGGTTCATATTTATATCCAAAGAGATCTATTGATAAAATAGAAAATGAATATGGATCAATGGTACATTCAAAAGGTGATATAGATGCAAATGAGAAAAATACAATGAAAGCGTTAATTGCTAATATGGAAAGAGAAGGTGGAGCCGAGCTTACCGGTGGAGCTGGAAACACAGATCCAACAAGTGGTGTTACACCTATAGGTGGAGGTACTCCAAAACTTCAATCAGGAATGTTAGATGGAAACTCATCAATAAGTATAGATGATGTTGGAGCGATGGGAGCACCAAAGAGTCCAAAAACAGTTCCATTAAGTAAATTTATTAAGACAACAGAAGAGATGTGTTTATTTATGGATTCGGTTGGATATGATTATTGTGTAAATAGACCAGTTCTAGATAAAGATGGAAATAAAACACAATCTGATTGTACATGTACAGATGCATGTATAGCAGCATTCCCAACGTCATTAAAATGTACATGTGGTGATTCGTGTGACGTAAACCATTGTGCTCATACTGTACATCAAAATGATTGTGATTTAAGGGGAACTTATGAAGCAAGTTTACAAGATCCTGTAGGAAGCTATAACTGTTGCTGTAACTTCTTAGTAAGATGGGCATTATTAAATGTTGGTGTTTATACAGAAGCATCTCCATATGCGATTTCTTCAATGCCAGATTATATGATTGATCAGTTAGATGGTGAAAAAATTGAACCAGGAGAACCATTAAAACCAGGAGATATTTGTTTCTATCGTAATTATGCTCACGTAGATATAGTTGCAGAAGTAAATGGTGGAAGTTTCTATAAATTTAATGCTGGACATCCAATTCAAAAAGGTGCTTCAAAAGGTGATGGTGGTTCTAGTATTAATACATTTGATGGATGGAGTGATAGTGATGCACCTGATTTTGCAATAAGACTTCCTTGGGGTGGATCTTCAGAACCTGCAAAATATGAAGGTTATAATGGAAATGAAGCTGTCGTTTCTCCAGTAACAGGTATATTATTAGAATACGATACATATACAACAGAAGTTGATTCTTTAAGAAATGAAGAATATAGAGTAAATGTTGACCTTTACTATGGAAAAGACAAAAATGTTGATATAGAAAAATTAAAAGATCCTTCTAAAGAACCAGAAGAAAAAGAAGAACCAGCAACTGTAATTGATAAAGTAGGATATGCTAAAATATTAGTATTAGATCCAGAGACATATCAACGAATTGAAGCAGCAACAAATAGTAAATGGAAAAATGATAGTTTAGTAAAAATCGTTGAACATAAAGTTATGAACAAAGATGATAAAGATCAATTAAAAGAAGATGTTAAGAAAAATATAATCTTTAGGGATTATGAAAATGCTGATGGAAAATTTAATGTAGATGATCTTGAAGATTGGTCTGAAATAGATAAAACAATATATGGTTATAAAGAGTTTGCTGAATTATATTATTCATCAGGAATTGCTGGAAATATTATTTATATAGATGGATTTGTTTTGGAAAAACCAGATGAGTCTTTACCAGCTTCACAAGAAGAAGCTGATGAAGCTGATATTGAAATGATGGAACAATTACCAAATGGTGAAAAATTAGATTTTAATAAATTTAAAATAAAACCAAGTCAATTAGAAAGTAATAGTAAGGATGATTCTAAAAAATTGCTTTCAAGATATGAAGCTGGTGTATTATCAGCTTTAGATAAAAAGAGTGCAATGGAAAAAGCTGAAGCTAATTTAGAAGTAAAAGCTGTTGCAAGTGAAGCATTAAATGTTACTGTTAAAAATGAAAAAGGTGCAAATGAAGATCTTGTAATAATAAAAGAAGGTACTGTACTTGGAAGAACAATGACAGATAAAGAATTAATTGAAAAAGTTAGAGTTAATCCACCAGAAGACTATAAAGCTTATAGACCAGATGAAGAAAAAGATGCAAATGGTAAAATAATTGACAACGCAAGAGTAATGGGAAATTACTTAAGATTTATAATGAGAGACCTAGATGGAACAGTAGTTGAAAATGCTGAAGATTATATGAAATTAGATGAATTAATTGCTGGAAGTCAAGAGTATCAATTTAGAGAAGGCGATTTAGAAATCTTAGCTGATGCTATTTGTCATGAAGGTTGTGGACATTATTGTGCAAACTTGATTGGTGGAACGATAACCGATGATGAAAAATTGTATTTATCTAAGAGTACGGGATATACAATTATTAATAAATTAAATTCTGATAGTGGATTTAAGCCTGACTATAATGATCCAAGTAAACTGTGGGATCCACAACAATCTCCATTATATAACCTAGTATGTAGGATACCAGATAGAGATGATCTTTTAGCACAAGCTGCGTCGTATGGATTTACTACTGGAATTGGAAAAGGGTGGTATGCGATTGCTCCAGGAATAAGACATCGTATTGAAACCGATAGTTTGAAGTATTGTGATACTTGTATGGAAGCAGCGGAATATATAAGAGATAACGATTCAAGAAATATGGGTAATAATGGTAAATTTGGAGCTACATTTATGATGGGTGAAGAAATGCCTCATACAATGTGGGAGCAAGGTGGAAATTATTACGGTAATCATAAATTATGGTTATATATTGATAAAAATAAAAATGGTGTTAAAGATAATGGTGGTTCAGGTGATTATTACTTATTTGATACTGTAGATTAGAAAATAATAAAAAGGATGGAACACTTATGAAGAAGAAAAAAATACTTATAGCGATTTTAGTATGTATACTTTTATTAGTGATTTTGTTAGTTTTAGTTAATTTAAAGAAGGGGCCAGCAGCAGATGGCCCTATGGATGGAACAACGTTAGAAGGTAGATTAATACTAAGCGGAGCAACAGTGTTTTCTGAAGATTATTATGGCGAAATTACATCAAAAGAAATAGTTGCTAAAATGCAAGAGGTTGTGAAAGAAGACATACCTGAATTACATAAAACTGTTAAAAATTATAATGATAGTAAAATCAAAAAATATTTTAAAAAGAACGAATCTGATATAAAAAATAAATTTGGAATAACAAATGAAGATGAATTTGTAAAATTTGCAAATTATGTTAAAAATACAGATATTAATCTAGATACATGGGATTTTGTAAAATTTGATAAAGATTCATTTGTTGGTAAAAGTGATAAAAGTGAATATGCATATGTGAAATTTAAAGTTATTTATGAAGATGAACAATCAATGGAATATCATGTATATGTTACGAACAGATTGGCAGTTAAACCACAATATATTTTTGGAATTAATTAATAATAAAAATGGACACAAGTACGAAAGTATTTGTGTTCTTTTTTTACTATTTTATTTTTTAAAATTTAATATTAAAATAACCTTAAAAATACTTGAAAAAACAAGATAATAATTGAATTTTCTATTGATTTTTTACCCCTTTATTGATAAGATATATGCGTGAAAAAAGTTGCGTTTTTCAATAAAAAGAGAAAGGGTGCAAAAAGAATAAATGATTGAATTTAAAAATGTAAGTAAAGTTTATAGTACTGGTACAGAAGCTGTTCATAATGCGACATTTACAATTGACAAAGGTGAATTTGCTTTCTTAGTAGGTAGTTCTGGATCAGGAAAATCAACATTAATAAAATTAATATTAAAAGAAGAAGAAGCGTCAAGCGGAAATATAATTATAAATGGAAGAGATATAACATTCTTAAAATCAAAAAGAGTTCCATATTTACGTAGAAGTATGGGGGTTGTTTTCCAAGATTTTAGATTGCTACCAGACAAAACAGTTTATGAAAATGTTGCATTTGCAATGTATATTGTTAAAGCAACACCAAAACATATAAAAAGACAAGTTCCAATGGTATTATCATTAGTTGGATTAAGTAATAAAGCTAAATGTTATCCACATGAATTATCAGGTGGTGAGCAACAAAGAGTTGCGTTAGCTAGAGCTTTAGTAAATAATCCATCAATGATTATTGCGGACGAGCCTACAGGAAACTTAGATCCTGATACAGCTTGGGATATTATGAATTTATTAAATGAAATTAATGCAAGAGGAACAACTGTTGTTATGGCAACACATGCTAAAGATATAGTTGATAAAATGAAGAAAAGGGTTATACAAATAGATAAAGGTGTAATCGTTAGAGATGATAGAAAAGGTGGGTACGAAAGTGAGATATAATGGATTTACCTACACTGTAGGAGAAGGTTTTAGAAATATTTTTAAAAATACAAAATCATCAATTACTTCTATTGTTACAATGATTTGTACAATGATTCTTTTTGGATTATCTTTTTCAATTGGTGTTAATGTTAATTCAATGCTTGAGCAAGTACAAATGAAACAAGGTATGGAAGTATTCATTTGGGATGAAGTAACAGATGAACAAAAAGAAGATTTTAAAAGTGAAATTAAGGCACTTGATGGAGTAAATACTGTTACATATAAAAATAAACAACAAGCGTTAGAATCAATGAAAGAAAGAATGCCAGGTAATAGCGATTTATGGGCAGGTTATGAAGGAGAAAATAATATTTTCCCAGCTTCATTTATTGTTACTTTAACAGATCTTGAAAAATCAGATGATGTTAAAACAGAAATTGAAAGAATTGGTGCTAGAATAGCAACAGAAGGAAGAGGTAAAGATGTTAATTTAGAGATTGATGAAACAACAATTCATGATTCTTTAATTAAAGAAATTAGAAATGATGATGATGTAGTTTCAACTTTACTTGCTATTGCAAATGGAATTAAAGTAGCAATTGGAGTATTTTTCGTAGTATTGTTAATAATATCAGTAACAATTATTTCAAATACTATAAAATTAACTGTAGATGCAAGAAGAAAAGAAATTTCAATTATGAAATATGTTGGTGCAACAAATGGATTTATTAGAGGACCATTTATTGTAGAAGGTATTTTTATTGGATTAATTGCTGCAGTTATTTCAATAGTATTAGTTGGTGTTGTATATGAAGTAATAGTTTCAAAAATTGCAGCATCATATGTGCTTCAACAAATGGGAGTAAATTTATTAGGATTTATGGAGATAATTGCTCCAGTTTCAATAATTTATTGTTTATTAGGAATGGGCGTTGGTATTGTTGGTAGTTCAATGTCAATGAAAAAATATTTGGAGGTGTAGAAAGGATAAATGAAAAAGTTTATTAAAATTAATTTAATAATTTTAGTAATAGTTTCTTTATCATGTTTTATGCCATTATCCAGATTACTAGCAACATCTGAAAGAAATTTTGATTTTCTAACAGTTCCTGAAGATGCTGAAGAAAATTCAACTGAAGAAATAATAGATGGGAATTTAGAGGAAACTCAAACAGAAGAATCAAATGAAGATGTTGAAGAAGAGCAAGCAGAGGAAGAAGATAAAACATTAGATGATTTACAACTTGAAAAAGGTGAACTTGAAATGGGGATTGATACTTCAAGTGCACAAATACAATTTATTGAAAGTGAATTGAGTGCAACTGTATCAGAACTTGTTGAAATAAATCAAAACATTCACGATAAACAATTGGAAATTCAATGTTTGCAAGTAGAAGAACAAGAATTGGTTGAATATATAAAAAAAGCAGAACGAGAATTAGAAGATTCAAATAAAAGATATGAAAAGCAAAAGAAATTGCTAGAACAAAGATTAGTTGCTATGTATCAAATGGGGGAAGTTTCATATTTAAAGGTACTTGTGAATTCAAAAGGAATAACAAATTTTTTAACAAATTTTTATTTAATTGAAGAAGTTGCTAGAGCTGATGCAGAACTTTTAAATACAGTAGAGGCCGAACAAAAATATAATAAAAAATTAAAAGATACATTAGAAACTAAAAAAGCTATTTTAACAGCTTCAAAGGATACTAGAGAAAAAAATGCAATTGCGCTTGCTAATATGAACATAATTAAAAATAATAAATTAAAAACATTAAATAGCGAGGAAGAAGAACTTCATAGAAAAATTGAAGAATATCAAAATGAGATTGCAAATATAGAAAAAGAAATTAGGTTATTAGCTTTAGCAAGTGTTAGTGAAGAGTATGTTGGCGGTATAATGGATTGGCCAGTACCAGGTTATACTAGAATAACATCAAGTTTTGGTATGAGGACACATCCAATAACTGGTATATATAAACTTCATACAGGAACTGATATAGGTGCACCAATGGGAGCTGATTTTATAGCAGCTAATGATGGTCTTGTAACTTATGCAGGTTATAATGGTGCATATGGTAATATGGTTATTTTAGATCATGGTGGTGGAATAACAACATTATATGCTCATGGATCACAAATATTAGTTAGTGTTGGTGATACAGTATCACAAGGAACGCCAATTTTAAAAGTTGGTTCAACTGGATATTCTACTGGACCACATGCGCATTTTGAAGTTAGAATAAAAGGACAATATGTAGAGCCACTTGATTATATTACATCATATTCAACAGGAAGTATTGATGAATCGGTGAGAGATAACTTAGTTGTAGAACTTGATAGTACAACTGATGAAGAATAAAACCAAGTAAAAAACGGAGGAAAAATGAATATTAAAAACGTTAGTAGAATAGTATTTATTAGTATGATTAATTTGATATTAGTGTTTAGTTTGATTGGTATTTCATATGCTACTTCTGAAAAAGAATTGCAAAATCAACAAAATGCGATCGATGCCAAAATTGATCAATTAAATTCTGAAATAGCAGGAAAAAAATCAGAAATGACTACAGCATTAAATCAAATCAATAAATTAAATTCACAAATTAGTTCTTATGAAAATGAGATAACTGATTTAGAGACAAAGATTAGTGATTTGACTACTCAAATAGATGAGAAAACAACAACGATACAAGAACAAGAGGAAAGATTTGATATTCAAAAAGAATTATTAGATAAAAGATTAGTAGCATTATATGAAGCTGGTGAAACATCATATTTACAAATGTTATTTTCATCAGAAGGTTTAACAGATTTTTTGTCTAGATATTATACAATTGAAATATTAGCGGATGCAGATCAAGAATTGTTAACAAAAATTACAAATACTAAAGCTCAATTAGAGCAAGAAAAAATAGAACTTGAAAATACCAAAAATGAAATAGAAGCATCAAAAACAGAAGTTGTTGGTAAGAAAAAACAATTATCATCATCTGTTTCTGAGAAAAAGGGAATAGTTAATAATTTATCAGCTGAAGAAGCTGCTTTACAAGCAGAACTTGAAGAATTTGAAGCAGATAAAAGAGCTATTCAAGCTGAACTTTCTAGACTTGCTTATGGATATACAGGTGAAGTTGTTAAAGCTGAAAATTCTGGATATATATGTCCAATACCAGGTAGATCAAAAGCAAATATAACAACAGGATATTATGGATATGTAGGTCATACAGGTGTTGACTT
>JAZSBZ010000098.1:0-2031 GCA_045602645.1 Candidatus Scatovivens sp.
CACTTCTTCTCCTAACATATTATCACTATTAAAAAGACGGCGAAAAAAAAATCGAAGACGAGCCTTTCGTTCTTTCATTCCATCAGGATCAATTAATACGTTCGGATTTTCTAAACAATAATTATATGGCGTTACTCCAATATTCTTCTCCCATAGCGGATCCACGCTCAGCCATCTTCCCACTCGGGCGTCGTAGAGGCGGAACTCGGTGGTGTAGATGCCTTCGGCAAGGTCGCTCTCTTTCTCGTGTCCGGTGAAGCCGTGGCGCAAGGTGTGGGCGTTGTAGCTCCTACTCGGCATGGTCATTCCAAAGGGAGTTTTGCAGGTCTCCTTCTTGAAGAACCACCGTCCCTTAACATTGATGTTCACACTCTTCATGGTTGCTAATTTAAAGGGATTTTCTTAATTCGGCAAATGGTTCTTAAGTCGATTATCATAGACTTTATCTTAAACGAAATTTCGAACTTATCTTTCATCTTTCTTAAGTTCTTACAACCTTACAATTATATTTTTAACTTTGCAGTTGTCAAAATTTTTGAGAATATTATATAATGCATACATTTTATTTCACCTTTATTTGAATTTCTTCTAATTGTAATATTTCCAAATTAGGAAACGAATCTATATAAAAATTTTGGGGCCTTTCTCTAAAATTTCCACAAGGGGAAAAATAAAAATGTGTAATAGATTTGGGAAGTAACAAATCTTCCAAACTACGAAATTTATTGTAACTACAATCCAATTCTTTTAATCTATCATTTTGGGACAAGTCGAGATATTCAAGTTGATTGTGGCTACATATCAGCACTTCCAAATACAAATTATTTCTTAAATCTAAAGAAGTCAACTTATTATTATCACAATCAATGTATTTCAAATACAAATTATTGGACAAGTCCAAATCCTCTAATTTATTGTTTTTGAAGCAAACTAGACGTTCTATATTTGTACATTTCTTTATATCAAGCCCAACACAATTTGAGTAAAGAACTAAATGCTTCAATCTATCTTGCTTTCCCATAATAACTTTGACTTTTACTAAAGATTTAATTTCAAGATATCCTATGAATATATCTTCAAATGGACTGAAGTCTAATATATTGTTATTATCACTAGTAAATACTACAATATTACTAAGATTCCTAAGATACTTAAATTCAGGAGGCAAAGGCAATTCCGTCACCTTGTAAAAATAAACTCTGTGCAAACTATCCATACTATAGCACCCTTTTTCATTAGGTTCTAATCCATACCAATTCTTAAGAAATTCCACCATACTTGGAGTTTTTATTTCCACATAATCTTTTTTCGCATTAGCTGTTAAACAAAAGAGAAATAAAACTGATAAAAACAATATATGTCTCATTTTACTTTTTTAGGGGTTCTACACTATTTACACTTTTGCTTTCATATTCAACAAATCCTTGTCCATTAGCACCTCTATGGCTATCACGATATAATTCATTACTATTCCCGTAATACTTATTTGCTACATAGGATTCCAAGATTTTTATTATATACATATCAGATTCTGTATCAAATTTCCCTATAATTTCAGATTTTTTATTTAATATTTCATTCCATTCTTCATCTGACATTCCCTCTGGTCGAGATTCTGGAAGTCCTGAAAAAATTTCTTTATACCATTTAGAAAAATCAGAATTGGGGTCTATCGCACCATGAAAACACCTCCACTGTTCAAAAAACTCATGAAATAGACTAGCAGAAGGAGGTAAAGCTACTGTGCTTTCTCCATTAACTTGACCTACCATTGCATATTTATTATCAACCTCAATTATAGTCTTATGCACATAAGGATCTGCCGAAGGTGGTGTCCCCTCTTTTATTTCATATACTAAAGGAAACCCTGCATACATTTCATTATTGCTAACAAAATCAATGTCTTTTTTGAAATTATATCTGTCATCAGCTTCATTACTCCAAGATTTTATTTGTTCAAAAGCAAGTACTGTTTTATTTACAAATTCATTATTTATTTCTTTTATTTTTTCTAAATCTCTGTAATCAACT
>JAZSBZ010000099.1:0-4222 GCA_045602645.1 Candidatus Scatovivens sp.
AGAGTATACAGAATTACAGACGAAGTTATTAAATTCATCGTTGTAAGAAAAGACGAAGAATAATAAAGAAAGGTGGAAAACCAAATGAACAAAGTAATTTTAATGGGAAGATTAACAAGAGACCCAGAAGTAAGATATACTCAAACAAATAACACTCTAGTTGCATCATTCAGTTTAGCAGTAAACAGAAGATTTGCTAGACAAGGAGAAGAAAGACAAGCAGATTTTATTAATATCGTTGCTTGGAACAAAACTGGAGAATTCTGCAGTAAATATTTCAAAAAAGGTCAACAAGTTTCAATCATTGGAAGAATCCAAACAAGAAACTGGGATGATGAAAATGGACAAAAACATTATGTTACAGAAGTAATTGCTGAAGAAGCTTATTTTGCAGATAGTAAAAGAGATGGAGATGCATCAGGATTTGAGAGTACATTTGGAGAATCAGTTGCTCAAAATGCTGAATTCCAAATTACTGCATCAGATGATGACCTACCATTCTAGTGTTAATATGGAGTATTAAAGAATAGGAGGAGTTTTTAGATGGCTGATAAAAAACAAAATAGAAGAAACAATAGAAACAATCAAGATGATGATTTCAACCCAAAGTTTAGAAAAATGAGAAAAAAAGTTTGCGCTTTATGTAACGATAAAAACTTTGAGTTAGATTATAAAAATGTTGAACAATTAAGAAAATTTATCAACGAAAAAGGTAAAATATTACCAAGAAGAGCAACAGGAGCTTGTGCTAAACATCAAAGAGAAATCACAACAGCAGTTAAAAGAGCTAGACACATTGCTATTATTGCTTATTCACAAGACTAATTATAATAAAGAGGCGTTCATTTATGAACGTCTTTTTTGTTTGAAAAAACACCTTGCAATTATTAAATTAAGCATATATAATATGAAAAGAAATTAAAGAGATTAAAGGAGAAATAATTATGGGAAAACGTGGATTTGAAGTTGCAAAAGGATTTGAAAATGCAGGAATAAACCTACCAGTTAGAAAAACTAAATATTCAGCAGGATATGATGTCGAAGCAGCAGAAGATGTTGTTATACCAGCATTTAAAAGAGGACAAAAACCAACTTTAGTTAAAACAGGAATAAAAGCTTATATGGAAGATGATGATATGCTTCTTTTATATAACAGAAGTTCTAATCCAGGAAAAAGAGGTTTAATTTTAGCTAATAGTGTTGGTGTAATTGATAAAGATTATTATGGAAATCCTGATAATGACGGACATATCATGTTTGCTTTTTATAATATAAAAGAAGAAGATTTTGAAATTAAAAAGGGAGATGCTATAGGACAAGCAATTTTCCAAAAATATTTAGTAACAGATGATGATGTTGCAACTGGTGAGAGAACAGGTGGATTTGGATCAACAAACAAATAATTTTTAAATATAAATAATCAATAGGGCCTTAGGGCCCTATTATTTTGCTTTGTGAGGAAAAAAACAGGTGTGCGATGTAATATAAATGAAAAGTTTTTAAAAAAATCGTTATATTTCTTTGACTTTTTCTTAATTTTGTTGTATAATTGTAATGTAGTAATTTTGATATTACTTGGAAGGAGTGACGAAGATGTTTAAAGTAGGAGATAAAATTGTATATCCAATGCACGGAGCAGGTGTAATTGAAACAATCGAAGAAAGATCTATTTTAGATGAAAAACAATCATACTATATTATTAAAATGCCTGGCGAAGTTAAGGTAATGGTACCTACAGCTAAAGCAGAGGAAATAGGAGTACGTAATATTATAGATAAAGAAACAGCCGGAAAAGTAATAAATGTTTTAGAGCAAGATAGCACTGAAATGTCTATGAAATGGAACAAAAGATACAGAGATAATGTTGAAAAGATGAAATCAGGAGACATTTTTGAAGTAGCAGACATTGTTAGAAACTTAAGTTTCAAACAAAAAGATAAAGGGTTATCTACAACTGAAAAGAAAATGCTATTAAATGCTAAACAAATTTTAGTTAGTGAACTTGTATTAGCTGAAAGCAAAGAAAAAGATGAGATAGAAACTTTAGTAGAATCAAAAATTAATACTTCTTATGAATTACATGGAGTAGGAGTTGCTGATGAACTACAAAAAGTTGTTGGAATGGCAGATGAGCCAGCTGACAATATCGTTAAAAAATTTATCTCAGCTAATTAATTATAAAGATAACAAATGAGAGTAAAAGATTATATATTAAAAAATATATAATCTTTTTTGTTGTTTAAAACCTTGATATATAAAGGAAATGTTTCACTTCTGTTACAAAAATGAAAAATAATTAACATAAAATGAAGGATTTAGCATTTATATGTCGAATATTATAAAAGAAAGGTTAAAAGAATGGTTCAATACACGGATGATTTAAAAGAGGAAATAAGATCTGCAAATGACATTGTAGACGTTATTTCTCAATATGTAACGTTAAAAAGAAGTGGTAGAAATTTTTTCGGATTATGTCCTTTTCACAAAGAAAAATCACCTTCTTTTTCTGTTTCTGCCGATAGACAATATTTCCATTGTTTTGGTTGTCATAAAGGCGGAGATGTTTTTACGTTCGTAAGTGAGATTGAAAGAGTTTCTTTTAAAGAAGCATTGGAACTTTTAGCTGAAAGAGCAAGAATTGAACTTCCAACAACACAAAATGCAGAGTTCAATAAAACTCAATATCTAAAAGATAGGATGTATAAAATAAATGCAGAGACAACAATCTTTTACCACGAGAGGTTGTACAAGCCTTTAGCAAAAATAGCACAAGACTATGTTAAACAAAGAAAGCTAGATAATAATACTTTAAAAGCTTTTAAAATAGGTTATTCAGGTGAATATAATGAACTTTATAAACACTTAAAAGCCCAAGGTTTTAAAGATGAAGAAATTTTAGCAACTGGTCTTGTTAATAAAAATGATAAAGGCGAGTTCATTGACAGATATAGAAAAAGATTAATGTTTCCAATTATGGATGTAAGTGGAAAGGTTATAGCTTTTGGTGGTAGAAAATTAGAGCAAAATGATAAAGTAGCAAAATATATAAATTCTAACGAAAACTTAGTATATTCAAAGAAAAAGCATTTGTTTGGACTTAATCTCGCAAAACAAAGTGATTCAAAGAGAATAATATTAGTCGAAGGTTATATGGATGCGATATCGCTATACCAGAGAGGATTTAATAATGTAGTTGCTTCACTAGGAACAGCCTTGACAGAAGAACAAGGAAGATTATTAAGAAAATATTGTGAGCAAGTAATTATTAGTTATGACTCAGATAGTGCTGGTCAAGAGGCGATTATGAGAGGGCTAGGAATTCTTGAATCTCAAGGATGCGATGCTAGAGTCTTACAAATGGAGGGGGCTAAAGACCCTGATGAATTTGTTATTAAGTATGGTAGTGGTAGATTTAATATGCTAGTTGATAGCGCAATATCACTTGTAGAATTTAAAATTAAGATGCTTAAAAATAAATACAATCTAGAAAATGCTAATGATAAGATTAGATTCTTAAAAGAAATTACACAAATACTTTCAAGTGTTGATAACAAAATTGAAAGAGAAATCTATATTGATCATATTGCAGATCAGTACAATATTTCAAGAGAAGCAATTTATGCAGAGGTTAATAAGGCTTTATATTCTGGCAAAACAACAGAAAAAGTATTAGTAAAGCCTGTAGAGAAGAAACCAAAGAGTGAAGAAATAAGTTCTGCTGTAATAAAAAGAGAAAATATGATTATTTATTTGTTAATTAATCATTTTAGAGAATCATTTGAACAAATAGTAACACACATTACACTTGATGATTTTAAACTAGAAGAAAACAAATTGATTTTTGAAAAGATATTAGAATCACCAGCAGAAGAGAGTGAAAAAATACTTCAAATTATAGCTAATATTGAAGACCCAGCAATTCAATCTCATGTAAGTGAAATACTAGTAACAGATTATGAAATTAGTTCTGTTGAAAAATGTATAGAAGATGTTGTGACTATTTATAATAAGGATAGATTATCTAATAGAAAACTTGAGATAGTTAGAATGTTAGATAATAGTTCTATGTATACTAAAGAGGAAGTAGCTAAACTAGAAAAAGAATTAAACGAAGTAATTATTGAATTAGCTAAAAAGAAGTAGGAGGTATTATTAGGAAATGAAGAAAGAGAAAGATTTAGTAGAAGAGATTGAAGAGAAAAAACCTACAACAAAGAAAAAA
>JAZSBZ010000100.1:0-12100 GCA_045602645.1 Candidatus Scatovivens sp.
TTTTTTAAAGAAATAAGTGACATACCAAGAATGTCTGGAAACGAAGAAAAAATATGTGAGTATTTAGTAGAGTTTGCTAAAAAAAGAAACTTAGAATATGTATATGAAAAAGATGCTCAAAATGTGATTATAAGAAAAGAAAATGGAAGCGAAAAAGACTATATAGCATTTCAAGCTCACACTGATATGATATGTGAAAAAGAATCAGAGTCTAATCACGATTTTTTGAAAGATCCTATTAAATTAATTAAAGATGGTGATTTTATAAGAGCAGATAAAACAAGTCTAGGTGCAGATAACGGTTTAGGTGTTGCATATATGCTAGCACTTCTTGATAGTAAAGAAAAAATGCCCAATATAGAATGCATTTTTACTTCAGAAGAAGAAACAACAATGAAAGGTGCGATTAATTTAAATAAAGATGATGTAAAATCAAAGACTATTATTTCACTAGATAATGGTAAAGAAGGAAAAATGACAATCAGTGCTGCAAATTGTATGGAATGGTTTGGAAAGATTAAAGCTAAAAAGCAAAAAGAAAATTTAGAAGGTTTTGTAAAATATACTTTAGAATATTCAAACTTTTTAGGAGGACACTCAGGAGGAAATATAGCAGATGTTAAAAGAGGTAACCCAATTAAGCTTGCAGGAGAAGTACTAAATGGAATTGATTTGTATATAGAAAGTTTGTCTGGAGGAAGTAGAGTAAATGTCATTCCAAGAGATTTTAAAATAACATTTTTTGCAAAAGAAGGTGCTTTAAATTCATTAAAAGACAGAACAAATAAACAAATTAGATTTTTCGGTGAAGATGGTAAAATAGTACTTACAAAAGAGAAAGAAAAATGTGAAAAAATAGAAGCGGTATATTCAAAAGAAGTTACAGAAAACATCTTAGGATTTATAAATTCATATGATAATGGAGCACTTGAATATAGCGATGAAAATTCAGTAATTTTATCATCTAATTTTGCAGCAGTAAAAGAAATAGAAGATGGTATTAGATTTAAATATTCTTTAAGAAGCAATAACTTAGCATTAAGAGATGAATTTATTAAAAAGTTAAATAATAGTTTAAAGCAATATAATATAAAAATTATATGGGAGCAAGAATTAAAAGGTTTTGAACCAAACTTTGAAAGTACTTTAGTTAAAAACATCAGTAAAGTATATAAAGAAATGTTTAATGAAGAAATGGATAAAGTTATTACTCAAGGAGTATTAGAAGGTGGATTTTTTAAAAGTAAGATAGATGATTTAGATTATGTTTGTATAGGGGCTAATACTTATGATGTTCACAGTCCAAAAGAAAGATTTTCTATTAAATCTGTTCAAAAAGTGTGGAAACTTTTATGGCAAATTTTAAAATTGTACTAAAAAGGCGAGAAAACTAGTAATATAAACGGAAAAAAGGTGAAAAGAATGTTAAAAATTAGTTTACAATAATTAAAAAATGTTATATAATATCAAAATGAAATATTTATATAAAAGGGGCTAGATATTATGAATGAAAATGAAAACAATGAAGTAATTCAAACGGAAGAGGACATTAACAGATTAATGCAAGTTAGACTAGATAAATTAAAAGAACTTCAAGATGCTGGTAAAGATCCTTTTGAAATCACAAAATATGATAGAACAGAACAATCTATGGATATCAAAAACAACTACGAGACATATGAGGGAAAAGATGTTTCAGTAGCTGGTAGAATTATGGCAAAAAGAATTATGGGTAAAGCTTCTTTTGTTACAATCCAAGATAGCCAAGGTAGAATTCAAAGTTATGTTAGTATCAATGATTTAGGTGAAGAGAGTTATAAAGCATTTAAAACATATGATATTGGAGATATCATTGGAATTAAAGGATTTGTTTTCAAAACAAAAACTGAAGAAATCTCAATTCATGCTAAAGAAGTTGTTCTTCTTACAAAATCAATTAGAGATTTACCAGAAAAATTTCATGGTTTAAAAGATATAGATTTAAGATATAGACAAAGATATGTTGATTTAATTGTAAATCCAGAAGTTAAAGAAACATTCCTTTTAAGAAGTAAAATATTAAAAGAAATTAAAAACTATTTAGATAATGAAGGATACTTAGAAGTAGATACACCTATATTAAATACAATTGCAGGTGGAGCTACAGCTAGACCATTCATTACACATCATAATACATTAGATCTAGATATGTACTTAAGAATTGCTAACGAACTTTATTTAAAAAGATTAATCGTTGGTGGATTTGATAGAGTATATGAAATGGGAAGAATGTTCAGAAATGAAGGTATGGATATTAAACACAACCCAGAATATACAGGTATAGAATTCTATGCAGCATATCAAGATTACAATGATATGATGGATTTATCAGAAAACATGATTAGAACTGTTGCTGAAAAATGTTTAGGAACAGCTAAAATTAATTATCAAGGTTTAGAAATTGATCTTGAATCAGCATGGAGAAGAGTTCCTATGATTCAAGCTATTAAAGAAGTTACTGGTGTTGATTTTAACAAAATTAATACAGACGAAGAAGCTATCGCTATAGCTAAAGAAAAACATGTTGAAGTTGATGATTCAAAACAAACAAGAGGATACATTATCAATGCATTCTTTGAAGAATTTGTTGAAGAAACATTAATTCAACCAACATTTATCTGTGATTATCCAGTTGAAGTTTCTCCATTAACAAAGAGAAAACCATCTGATAAGAGATTAGTTGAAAGATTCGAATTATTCATTGGTGGACGTGAATATGGAAACGCATATTCAGAACTTAATGATCCAGTTGATCAAAGAGAAAGATTTGTTGAACAAATTAGACAAAAAGAAGCTGGAGATGAAGAAGCTAATGATATGGATGAAGATTTCTGTGTAGCTATTGAATATGGTATGCCTCCAACAGGTGGTATGGGAATTGGTATCGATAGATTAGTTATGTTATTAACTGATTCTGCATCAATTAGAGATGTAATTTTATTCCCAACAATGAAACCGCTAAATTAGATAGGGGATATATACATGAGAGATTTTAAAAATCCTAAAGCTAGAGAATTGTTTTTACAGTCTTTAAAACTAGATGAAATAGCCGATAAAGAAGCTGAAAAAGAAATTGTACAAACAGGATATATAATGGGAGAAAAAGGACATTCGGGTTCAGTAGTTATGCATGTAGAAGCAGCAGGTCTAAGATGTTTGGCTGATGATATAGAAGATGGGCTTATAGATGAAGACGAGATTGAATTATAATAGTAAAAAGATATTTTTTTGTGTAGGAGTATTATGAAAGAAGAATTAAGTGATTTTCTAAAAATAGCATACAAATATAATAGAGTTAAAGATTTGAAAGAAGCATTTGAGGAGTTTCCAGTAGAAGAAGAATGGCACAAAGGCAAAATTGAGAATGTTTTACGAGAGGATAGTGCAGAATATAATATAAATTATGAAATTGGGGATATTGTATTTGTTAAAGAATATAAATATCCTGATGGAAAAATTGGAAACAATCATTTCTTTGTAATAATAGATAAAAATAATACTGCTGTTCCTATTGAAAATTTTGGAATGATAATATCATCAAACTTAAGTAAATTGAAATTTAGCTCAAATAAATTATTAGAAAAAGATAAAGCCAATAACTTGCATAAGGATAGTTTGGTAAAAACAGATGTAGTGTATAAAATTTTAAATGAGCAAATAGCTTTCAAAATTGGTATAGTAAATTATGAAAAAATTGAAGAATATAAGAAAAGTTTTTATGAAAGTTTGAAAGATGAGGAGTCTAATAACAATTAATAAGCGTTAATAAATATCATTTGGTAGCATTCAAATTGCATTCACATAGCAATAGAAAATACTTGGATATATTGAAAATAAAAGGTTTTAAGAAATCACAAAAATGGTCAATGAAACCAATTAATTAATAAGATTGTTTATAGTAGAATTAATTACTAGGAGTTAACATATGAAAAAGAAAATTTTAATAATTGCTATAGTAATATTAATTATTTTTTTAATTGGCGCAATTATATTAATAAATAAAAAACAAGGTTATACCAAATCAGACTTTGCTTTAGATAGTGAAAATAAATATATTGTTACTATTGATACAAAATATAAAACTGTACGAGACGATGGTGGATCTCATACTAACATCTATTATCAAATTGATCTTGATAATAATAGTGTAATAAAGTGTGAAGATGTTTATGTTGGATTTAAGGGATATGAACATGAGGGTAAAATAATCGCTACTAAAGAGTTAAGTAATGATGAAGAAAATGAACTTGTATCATTATTTGATAAAATTATAATAAATAAAGAAGGTACTACAAAAGAAAAACCTGAAGATAATGGCATTAGTAGTATGGAAGCTATGGCAGAATATTATTTAAGACCATTTTACATTGTATCATCATATGGGAATGAAGATATAACAGTTTATAGTGAAGAATTTATTAGTGATTTTAATAAGTTATTAGAAAAAGCAGAGTAATGGAGAAGATATGAAAAAATTTTTTTCAAATGTATATAATTGGATGGAAGTAAATGTAATTATATTTTTAACACATTTATTTGCACTTTTTGCTATAGCATTTAATGATACTAGTGAACATTATGATACAGTAGTTGAAGCTATTCCATATATGGCAAAAGGCCTAGGATTATTAGTGATCGCTTCAATAATTGCAGGAATTGTAATTAGAAAAAGAGAAAACTTTAGTATGGTCCAATATATAATAATGCAGGGTATAACAATTGGATTTTGGATGCTAATATATATATCAAGTTTAGTAGGATAAAATATAAAGAAAGAGTCTATTTTTAAAATGGACTCTTTTGTTTATTTTTGGCGCAAAAATGTTATATAAATGACATTTTTTTGAAATTGTTTATAGATATCTCTTATGTTATGATATAGATGTATAATTGGAATTATATTAACTTTTTGAAGAATATAAATTAGGGGACAAAAGAATGGAAGAAAAAGATGACGTTGTTGAGATAGTACTTGCGCGTAATGAATACTATGAGTTGTATTCGCCTTTTAGAGGTGATCCGCAAGAAATGGATGACAAAGTAAAACGTGGAATAATGAAAAATATGGGGATGAAAGAAGAGGAGATTAATAGAATAATCAACTCTGTCGAAATTCAAGCTGATCGTGGTGGAGCTGATGGTATGTTTGATGATGGACCATATACACCAGTTATGCTTGTTCTTAAATTAAGAAGAGAACCACCAGAAATAGAAGTACCAGATCCAATTCCACCAATGCCTGATCCAGAACTTGATCCAGCAAGAGAACCTAGACAAACTATGCTTCAACAATTTTATGGAGATAGAGGAGCTGAAGCAAGAAGAAATAAAACATTTGATAGATTTAAATCACATATAAAGAAAAAAACTATTGATGTATATGATGAGGATGGAACTAAAAGACAAGCTGAAGTTTATACAGTAGAAGATTACCCTGGAAAAGAACAAGATTCAGATGATCTTTTGTTAGATGGTTATCAAACAAGACTTGAAAGATTATCAAGAGCACATAAAGGAGATTTTTCTCCATATAAGAGAGAATATGCTCGTTTAAGAACATCAGCTATGAAAGAAATAATTGAAAAGTATGAGGAGATGCATAAAGTAAATCCTGTAGAAGCTGAAAAGTTCAAAGAAGATGCAATGCAAATTGTTGCAGCATTTGATGATAAAGATGTAGAAAAAGAATCAATACAAGCTTTAATTGATAGAGATACAGAATTTATAGAAACAAATAACTATACATATAATAGACGTCAAAATACAGCAGAAAACTTAAAGACATTAGGTAAAGATGGTGAAAAATCTGTTAAAGCACAAATTTCAGATGAACAGAAAAAAATCAAACAATTTGGTTTAAAATCAATGAATGTGCTTATAGATATTAGGAATCATACAAAAGCACCTGTTAATAAAGCAATTGGTACATTTGTTGCATCACCTATCTATAGAGCTTTAATGGGTGTTACACAAGCAAAATCAAAAGAACCAGTAACAGTAAATGGATATTATTTAACACCTATGGAAGATATGCTTGCAACATCGCAAAAACATTCAAGAGGTATGTTTGCAAATAAACCAAGTCATAGATATACAGCAAGAAAAGATTATTTCTTAGCTCAAGAAGCCGAAGAAATGAAAGCTAATCCAGAACTTTCTCCAGAAGGAAAAGTTAAAAGAACAACTTTAAGACAACTTTTTAAACTTGCGGTTGTACCAAGAGTAAAAGCTATATTTAATTATAGAGAAGGTAATGTAGCTTTATTAAATGCAGGACTTCATGATATAGAAGAAGCAACTGAAGCGAGAAATTCTCAAATGTCAACAAAAAGACATAAGTTATTAAACACAGGAAAAAGAATTGCAGCATATGAAAAAGAACTTGAAGATCTTAAAAATTTAGAAAGAGTGGTTAAAGATCCAGCAGAAAAAGAAAAAGTTGCAGCAGCAATTGCTCATAGAGAAGCTTGTCTTTTAAAACTAGAAGCAAGATATGCTGAAACATCAAGAGAGGAAATCGATAGTGTATCAACAGATGCAATTTCAATGTCTCAACACGATAAAGCAAATAAATCTAATATTACTAAAGTTGTAAGAGGAGTTAAAACGGCAGCAAGAGTTGCAGCAGGAGTAATGATTAGTAAACATCTATACAAAGAAGTTGCCCATCAAGGAAAAACACCAGATACTTATGAATATGTACCTGGAGAAACAAAAGTTGTTGAAGAAGAAGTTACAAGAACAGTTACTGAAACTATTCCTGGAATGGATACAAAGAGTGTTGGTGATATTACACTTGGAGATATCTATCAAAAAGGAAGTGGTTATTTAACATATGATGCTCATGGTGGAAATCAAATAGTTGATAATTCATCATACTTTAGAGGACTAGCATTTGAATTTGAAGGTAAATTAATGTCAGGTTCAGATGGTGTTGGATTTGATCCAACTAAATTAACTGATGTTAAACTAGATCAAATAGTTGATAAAGATACATCTTTAGTTTCAGTAATACAAGAAATTATGCAAGATAAAACAGGAAAAGCATTTACAACTGACGAAATTGGACAGATGATTATAGATGGAAGAATTGGAAGTATTGATGTTTGGAGATCAGCATCTGAAAGAGGTATTCCAGGTGGATGGCTAAATGCAAGTGAAATCGTACCAGATATAATTAGTGGTGGTTCACATACAGTAACTAGAGAAATTACTGAGATTATTAAGAAAACAATTACAGAACCAGGTAAAATGATTTTAAAACCAGGAGTTGAATATACATACTATACACAAGAATTAAATCCAATAGCAGTAGCTGCAGAAATTGGTCTTGGAGCATCAGAGGTAGCAGATTGGAATGAAGTTTTAAGATTAACAAGAAGCCAAGAAAATATCCATATGAGACAACCAAGAACTCTTGCAGAAATGAAAGTTGAAAATGATAAAAGAAGAGAAGAAGAAGCTAAAAAAGCTGCTGAAAAAGCTGCCGAAAAAGGTGAAGAATCTAAAACAAAACATCGTAAAGATTCAGTAGAAAAAATAGAAAAAAGAAGAACAATCAAGTCATTCCAAAGAAGCAATAAATCTAAGAAAAGATATTATTATCATGTAAGTCAAAAAATGCAAAGAGCTTCAGAAATGGAAGCAGAAAAACGTGAAGGTGTAACTGTATTTGAAAGATTTACTGGAAGTAAAAGACAAGATATGAAGAGCGGTTATGACGAGAATTTATTAGGAACAAATGATAGAGAAGAGCCAATTAATGATGGCGAAGAAGAAAGGTATTAATTATGGCAAATAGTATTATACTTGAATTATTTGATGATAATAGAAATGCAATTAAATATGAACTTTTAGATATTGTTCATTTTGAAGAGATTGAATACGCAGTTATGATGAAACAACATTCTATAGATGGAGAGGTTGAAATTTTCCAACTTAAACATACAAAAGATAACTCTGCAACATTATATAAACCAGTAAAAAATGATTATATAATTATGCAAGTTTATGAGACATTTAAAGAAAAGTTTCAAACAAATTATAAAGGTCATATAAAATTTGAAGATTAATTAAAAATGGAGTCTGCAATATGCAGGCTCTTTTTGTTTGTTTTATGCTTAAAATGTTATAAAAATGACATTTTTTTGAAATTGTTTATAGATATTTCTTATGTTATGATATAAATGTATAAAAATACGATTATTTATACGTAAAAATGCGTAAAAAACGTGATTTTTGAGAAAACTTATGATATAATAGTTTAGAATTTTTTTAGGTAAAATTAATAAATAATTCATAAATATAATATAAATAAATACAAATGAAATTTAAGGAGGATTTTTAATGTTTGGTTATGGAGTAGATAGAAGAGCAATATCAATATTATTTATGATATTAATTGCGTGGTCTTTAATGAGCATGACGTCAGCACAATGGATAAGTTTATTATTAACTTTACCAGCAGTTGTTATAGCTATTACTTTCCATGAATATGCTCATGCTAATGCAGCAGATAAATTAGGAGATACAACACCAAGACATCAAGGAAGATTAACATTAAATCCAATCAGCCATTTAGATTTATTTGGATTTTTATTATTAATGTTTGCTGGTATTGGTTGGGGAAAACCTGTACAAGTTAACCCAAGCAATTATACAAGCAATCGTTCAAGAGGTTTTTGTGATGCTATGGTAGCTTTAGCAGGACCACTTATGAATTTCTTTATTGCATTAATTGCTTGCATTTTATATTTAGCTATTTATTATTTTGGATCAGGAATTGCGTTCTTTTCAACAACTTTTGGTTCAATAATAACAACATTCTTAGCAGTATTAATGTCAATTAATATAGGACTTGGAGTATTTAATTTAATTCCACTTCCACCACTTGATGGAGAAAAGATATTCAAAAATATTCTTCCATACAGAGTAAAACAATGGCTAGATAATAATTATGCAACATTAAGTGCTATGTTTATGATTTTATGGTTCTTTGGAATCTTAGAAGTTATAGTTTCACCTGTTGTAGCATTTTTAACAAATGGATTAATGAGTGTGGTTGAATTTATATTTAGATTATTTATTTAATTTTTAGGGGTAACTTGCGTTATCCCTAAAAATGCGTAATATAAAATAAAAATAGGAGATAGAAATTGAAAGATATTTTGATAATGGGAATTGAATCAAGTTGCGATGAAACATCAGTTGCTATTGTAAAAAATGGTAGAGAAGTTTTATCAAATGTTATTAATTCTCAAATAAAAATTCATGAAGAATATGGAGGGGTTGTTCCTGAAATAGCATCAAGATGTCATACTGAAGTAATTAACAAAATTATGAAAGAAGCTTTAGAAGAAGCAAATGTTACTTTAGATGATATTGATGGTATAGCAGTTACACATGGCCCTGGACTAGTAGGAGCACTTTTAGTTGGTGTATCTTATGCTAAAGGATTAAGCTATGTAACAGGAAAACCTTTAATACCAGTTAATCATATTGAAGGTCATATTGCAGGAAATTATTTAACTCATAAAGATTTAAAACCACCATTTATATGTTTAATAATATCAGGTGGACATACACATCTTGTAAAAGTTAATGATTATAATGATTTTGAAATTCTTGGCAAAACAAGAGATGATGCAATAGGAGAAGCTTTTGATAAAGTTGCAAGAGTTGTTGGTCTTGGTTATCCAGGTGGACCTAAAGTAGATAACTTAGCAAAAGAGGGAACTCCAAACATAAAACTTCCAGTAACACATTTTGATAATTTAGATTTTAGTTTTAGTGGAATTAAAACTGCAGTTATTAATCTAAATCATAAAGATCCAAATATTAATAAAGCAGATTTATGCGCAAGTTTTCAAGTAGCAGTTACAGAAATGCTTGTATCAAATGTTAAAAAAGCAGTAAAAGAGTTTAATACTGACAAGATTGTTATTGCTGGAGGGGTTTCAAGAAACTCATTTATTAGAAAATCGTTTGATGATTTAGCAGAGGATTTAAAAATTAAAGTTTATTATCCAGAGCCAATATTGTGTACAGACAATGCAGCAATGATTGCAGCAATGGGATATTATAATTATACAAATGAAGAAAAAGCAGATTTAAAATTAAATGCAATACCAAATTTAAAAATAGGAGAGTAACAAAGGAGGAAATTATGGTTATTTTATATGGATTGGTAGGAATATTAATAGTTTTAATTATAGGGTTTATAAGTTATTCAAATTTATTAATGAAATCAATGGATAATGTTAGCACTAACATTGAAAATATGGATAAAAATGAAGGTGAAAGAAAAGTTTTTATTCCTGATAATGTTGATGCAAATGATGCTAGCGAAGAATCAACACAAAATGTTGATTGTAAAACTATTAATGTTGCAGATGGTACAAGACCAGAAAAAATAGTTGTAACAAATGAAAATACAGAAGTTTAATATGAAACGATAAATAATGTTTAGAAAGGAATTCATATGTCGATATATGTAATTGGAGATTTACATCTATCTTTTTCAGCGGATAAACCAATGGATATCTTCGGATATAATTGGGAAAATCATGCAGAAAAAATAAGAGAGTCATGGATGCAAAATGTAACTGAATATGATACTGTTATACTTCCAGGTGATTTTTCTTGGGCTACATATTTAAGTGAAACATATAAAGACTTTGAGTTTTTAAATTCACTTCCAGGTAAAAAGATATTGTCGAAGGGAAATCATGATTATTGGTGGACAACACTTACTAGTATGAGAAAATATATAAAAGAATGTGGTTTTGAAAATATAGATTTTTTATATAATAATTCGTATTTAGTAGAGGACAAGATTATAACTGGAACTCGTGGATGGATTAATGCTTGGAAATCACCAGATAATTATAAGATTTTAAAAAGAGAAAATGATAGATTAAAATTATCAATTCAAGATGGAATCAAAAACTATGGTGATGATAAAGAAATAATTACATTTATTCATTATCCACCTTTTTATAAAGAAGTTGATATACCAGATGAAATAAATTTTGCTAAAACTATGAGAGATAATAAAATCACTAAATGTTATTATGCACACTTACATGGTGATTCTCATAAAGAAGCAGTTGAAGGTGAGATAAATGGTATAGATTATAAATTAATAAGTTCAGATTACTTAAAATTTAATCTTTTAAAAATAAACTAAGGAGAATTTTTATGAGCGATATAGAATTAAGCAAAATCACAACAGAAAATGGTGAAGAAGAAATTGTTGCTATGAAATGTGAAATAAATGGTAGAAAATTTATAATTACAAATAGCAGAAAAATATTTGAAGATGTTGAAGGACAATTTAAAGAGTGTACAGCTGATGATGAAGAAACAGCATTTTTAAAGAAATATACAGCGCCATCAACAAAATCAATGGATATTGAAATGGATGAAACAAGATAAGTTTTAAAAATACAAAAGCAAAGAGAGAAAGTGTATGAGAAACGGAAGTAAAATAGAAAAGCCTTATTATAATAAGGCTATAGAAGCAGAAATTAATAGTATAATACCAGCTCAAAAATACAAAGAATTTACCACTCTTTTAAGGGATATGTTTCATAGAAGAGCGTATGAGTTTGGATTAACAGATCAAGAAATAGTAGCTGAAGCACGTAATTTTGCTAAAAATGTTGATACAATTGAATTTGTTCCAAAAAAAGATATGTTAGGATCAGAAACTGCTATGGGAGTATATAGTTCTTCAAAAAATACAATTAGAATTAATCAAGATTTCTATATGGATAAGGAAACTAAATATAGAGGTAGTGATCGTTTTGTTGTTGAAATGTATAGCACATTAGTTCATGAAGTTTATCATGCGATTAATGATCATTCAGATGATATGAAATTTTTGGGTTTAAGTTATTATGATTCAAGTAAAGGAAGATATGTAGGAACAGCACTAAATGAAGTATTTACAGAAACTGCAGCTAATAGAGCGTCTCATGGTAAGAGGATTGAAGATGCTGATAGATATAGAGCAGATACTGATGGATATGGAAGTATAACATTCGCAAGTAATCTCTTA
>JAZSBZ010000101.1:0-6835 GCA_045602645.1 Candidatus Scatovivens sp.
ATGAGAAAACGTTTTGTTGCTGATGTATCTCATGAATTAAAAACTCCAATTACTTCAATAATGGGATATGCGGATACACTTTTAGAAAATGAAGTTGATGGAGAAATAGGTAAAAAGTTTTTAGAAAGAATTTCAACAGAAGCTCAAAGGTTGTCGCGATTAGTTAGCGATTTATTAACATTATCTAGATATGATACTTCAAAAATTAAAACAGAAAAAACAGAATTTGATTTAGGAGAACTTGTAAAATATACATTTGAAGGTTTAGACTTAGAAATGAAGAAAAAATCTCAAACAGGAGAATGTTTTGTAACTTCAGATGTTCCGCTTGTTTATGCTGATAAAAATGGTATTGAAAGAGTTGTTTTAAATATATTAACCAATAGTATAAAATACACACAAAATAATGGAGAAATAAAAATATATGTAGGATTTGTATATAATGATGCATATATCAAAATATTAGATAATGGTATTGGAATACCAGAAGAGGATTTATCAAGAATATTTGAAAGATTTTATAGAGTTGATAAAGCTCGTACAAGAGAAATGGGTGGAACAGGTCTTGGTCTTTCAATTGCAAAAGAAATTTTAGATCAAAATGATAGTATGATAGATATAAAAAGCGAGCTAGAAAAAGGTACTGAAGTAGTTATAAGAATACCTACAAAACAAGGTAAATCAAATAAAGGACAAAATACAGAGGAATAAATAAAGAAAGGGAGATATTATGAAAGTAATTAAAAAAGTATTAATGACTGCGATGTTATTTTCACTATATACAATTAATATTTATGCAACTGAAGCTGGAGAAGTTGTTGTTCAAAGTGGAGGTTCAAGTATAGGGAAAGTTATTCTTTTACTTGTTGGAGTAGGTTTAGTGTCACTTGTATTATTTTTAGGATACAAGATGGATAAGACAGAAGCTTCAGATGAAAGAAAAGAAAAACTAAGTAAAAAAGATAGAGACTTAGATGATGTCTATAATACAGTGTATAATTCAAAAACTGATATCTCTAAAGAAATAGATAATATTGATTTTGATGAAGAAGATATCAATATTGTTGATGATGAAGAAAGTCTTTTAACAGATGAAATGATTGCTGAAGAACTTGAAAGGATGGCAATAGAAGAAGCAATTAAAGAAGCAAAGATGCAAGAAACTCAAGCCATTGAAACAGTTGTAGAAGATGATGACGAAGATGACGAAGATGAAGACGAAGAAATTGAGATTGAAGATGACGACGATGATGATTATGAAGAAGACGATGAAGAAGATGATGATGAATATAGTTATAATGTAAAAGAAGATACAGGAGTATTCAGAACAACAAGTAATTATGTTTCTAATTCAACTATGGTTTTTGAAACAGATAAATTAAGACAAATAGGTGAAAAACTTAATCGTACAGTAGATTATAATCAAGAGGATGATGAACTAGATTTATCAGAAATTGAAAGTTCAATTAAAGCTGCTAATATTAAAAAATATACAAGAAAGAAAACAAATAAAAAAGAAAAAGCTAAAGAAAAAGAAACTAAAAAAGATGATGGTTTAAAAAGATTTACAAGAAAGAAAGTAAAAGAAGTTGTAGAAGATATTGTAGATAATGTTGTTGAGGCTGTTCAAGAAGTTAAGAAACCAAGAAGAGGCAGACCAACAAAAGCTGAAGCTGAAGAAAAAGCAAGACTTGCAGCTTTAAATGTACAAAAACCAAGAAGGGGTAGACCACCTAAGAAAGATAAGCCAAAAAGAGGACGCCCACCAAAGAAGGTTGAAAAAGCAAAAAGAGGAAGACCAGCTAAAAACACAAAAAAGAAATAAAAGTTTAATGTAATTGATAAACATATTTTATGAAAATATGACATAAGTGAGATATAATTCAAAAGAATTTTTCTTTAGAAAGGTTAACTAATGAACGAGAAAGTTAAAGATATATTAGAATGGGGATATTGTATAATAATTGCTTTGGTTTTAGCGTTATTATTTAGATACTATATTGGAACTCCAACAATAGTTCAACAAAGATCAATGTTTCCAACTTTAAAAGAAAATCAAAGATTAATTTTAAATAGAACATTTAGAATTACAGGTGTTAATTTACAAAGAGGGGATATAGTAACATTTGAAGCTCCTACAAAAGAGTTTACAGAGATTGATGTTGATCAAACAAATCCTGTTGCCGTGTATACAGAAAAAGAAATGAATATTTTTGAGAAATTTTTATATTATAACATAGAAATAACAAAGAAAAGTTATATAAAAAGAGTAATTGGATTACCAGGGGATCACGTTAAAATCGAAAATAATAGAGTATATGTAAATGGCGAGATGTTAGAAGAAGATTATCTTAAAGATGATGTTGTAACCGTTTCTAATGTGTTTAATGATTTTATTGTACCAGAAGGACATTTCTTTGCAATAGGAGATAATAGACAAAACAGTATTGATTGTAGAAAAATTGGATGTATACCTTTTGAAAAATTAGAAGGAATTGTTTGTTTTAGATTCTGGCCATTAAATGTTTTTGGAAAAATAAATTAGAGGTAAAAGAATTTGGATTTTAAAAATATTATTGGAAATACAGAAGTTAAAAGTTATTTAAGAAAGACAATAGAACAAAATAATATTTTACATAGCTACTTATTCCTTGGACAAGAAGGAATAGGTAAGCTTTTGGTTGCCAAAGAATTTGCTAAGGCACTTTTATGTCTTGAAGGTGGTTTAAATGATGAATGTACATGTAAGTCATGTACATGTTTTAATGGAAAAAATCATCCAGATTTTCATGTAATTAATGAAGAAGGCGAAACAATTAAGATAGAAGTAATTAGACCTATTACTGAAAAAGTAATAGAAAAACCTATAACTGCGAATAAGAAAGTATATATAATTAATGATTGCGAGAAAATGACTGATGAAGCTCAAAATTGTTTTTTAAAAACACTTGAAGAGCCACCAGAGTTTGTTGTAATCATTTTAATTTCTTCAAATGAAAATTTTATATTAAATACTATAAAATCAAGATGTATGTCAGTTAAATTTAGTAAAATTGATGATAAAGAATTATTAGATTATGCTAGAAATAATTTAGGATACATAGATGTATCAGAAAATTTATTAAAATCATTTGATGGAAGTATAGGAAAAGCAGCTAAATTAAAAGAGAATAAAGAATTATATGATGATATTGAAAAAATAATTTCAAATTTTGAAAAAAAAGATTTGATTGATATCATTTTAGATGCTAAAATATTGTATGATAAAGAAAACATATTTGATATTTTAGATCATGTTACAGTTTGCTTATACTCTAACGCTAAGCAAAACGAGCGTTATATAGATTGTATAAAACATGTAAATGAATGTGCAAAAAAATTAAGAGCTTATAGCAATTTTGATATGAGTTTAGATATAATGATATTTAAAATTTGGGAGGAATTGAATGAAGGTAGTAACAGGTGTTAGATTCAAAAAACCTGGAAAAATTTATTATTTTGATCCGGAAAATATACAATTAGATAAAGGTATGAACGTTATTGTTGATACAGCGATGGGTGAAGAATATGGTGAAGTAATTATTGCCAGAAAAGAAGTTGAAGATAATGAAGTTACTGAACCTCTTAAAAAAGTAATTAGAATTGCGACAGCAAAAGATAATAAAATGCGTCAAGAAAACAAGGCCAAAGAACCAGAAGCATTTAAAACATGTTTAGAAAAAATAAAAAAACATGAGCTTCCAATGAAACTTATTGATGCTGAGTTTAAATATGACGGTTCAAAACTAATTTTTTATTTTACAGCTGATGGAAGAATTGACTTTAGAGAATTAGTTAAAGATTTAGCTGCAGTTTTTAGAACTAGAATCGAACTAAGACAAATTGGTGTTAGAGATGAAGTTAAAAGATGCGGTGGAAATGGTGTGTGCGGTAGAGAATTATGTTGTTGTACATTTTTAGGAAATTTTGAAACTGTTTCTATAAAAATGGCTAAAGAACAAAACATATCTCTAAATCCGTCTAAAATTTCAGGAAACTGCGGAAGATTAATGTGCTGTCTAAAATATGAACAAGAAGTTTATGAAGAAAAATTAAAAAAATTACCTAAAATGGGTGCTATTGTTAAAACTCAAGAAGGAACAGGCGAAGTTTGCGCTGTTGAAACTTTGAAAGAAGTAGTTAGAGTTAAATATCAAGATGGCGAGGATGTATATTTTAAGAAACATGAAGCAAAAGATGTTGTTGTTATCAAAGATGTTGAAAATGATGATGACAGACTTGATGCTGAAAATGATGCTGATTTAGAAGAATTAAAGAAACTAGAGAAGCTTGAAAGAGCAGACAAAAATAATACATCACAAGATGATATTTAATGTCTAATTATAATTTTAAAATTGAATATGAAAACTAAAGAATAAAATCATGATAACTTGAGGGGAAACAATTGATGAAAACGCTTATAACAAATGCTTACGTATTAGACATGGTAGGAGACACAGCTAATATCGAGAAAAAAGAAATACTTATTAACGATAACATTATCGAGATAATAGATAAAGAGATAGATAAAACTATTGAGGTAGACGAAAAAATTAACGCTAAAAATATGCTTGTAATGCCTGGACTTGTTAACACACATACACACCTTGCAATGAGTATATTTAGAGGATACAAAACAGATAAAAAATTGATGGATTGGCTTGAAGATGCAATTTATCCAGTAGAGGATAAACTTCAACCTGAAGATATATATTGGAATTCTTATCTTTCTTGTTTAGAGATGATTAAATCAGGAACAACTACATGTAATGACATGTATTTTGGAATGAATAAGACTGTTGAAGCTATAAATGATACAGGATTAAGAGCTGTAGTTGCATGGTGCATTAAAGACGATGCAATTAAAGATAAAATCGAAAAAACAAGAGAATATGCAAATAAATATAATAATGATAAGAATAGTAAAATTAAAATATATGTTTCAGCAGATGCACCGCATACATGTAATCCAGATACAATAAAATTATGTGTTGAACTTGCAAAAGAATTAAATACAGGGTTACATATACATCTTTCAGAAACAATAGATGAAGAAGCAAAAATAAATGCAAGATATTCAAAAAGAAGTACAGAGTACTTAAATGATTTAGATGCATTTGATGTTCCTGTTGTTTTAGCACACGGTATTTATGTATCAGATAGTGATATAGAAATATTAAAGAAAATAAAAGGTGGAATATCACATAATCCAATTAGTAATATAAAACTTTCATCAGGAATTTGCGATGTAGTTAAATTAAGAGATAATGGAATTACGATTGGACTTGGAACTGACGGAATAGGTAGTACAACAACAATGGATATGTTTGAAGAGATGAAAACTGCAGGATATTTACAAAATGTAAATACATCAGAACCATGTGTTATTTCTGCTTATGATATTTTAAAAATGGCAACTATCGATGGTGCTAAAGTATTAGGTTTAGATAATGAAATTGGTACTTTAGAACCAGGTAAAAAGGCTGATATGATATTTATCAAAACAGATAAATTACATATGTGCCCAGCAAATGATGTGTGTCATAATTTAGTATATTCATCTAATGGAGCTGACGTTGAATCTGTAATGATAGATGGAAAAATAATCATGCAAAATAGAAAAATGATCAATTTAGATGAAAAACAAGTAATGAAACAAGTAAAAAAGATTGCAAAAAGACTATTATAGTTCTATAATGTATGTAGAAATAAAATAGAAAAAAATTAGGTGAAAGGAGGAGTTTTAAAATGGCATATAGAATTAATGACAAATGTATAGCTTGTGGAGCATGCGCAGGAGCTTGCCCTATGAACTGTATTTCTCAACAAGGTGAAAAATTCGTTATTGACGAAGCTGCATGTATTTCTTGCGGAACATGTACAGGAGTTTGCCCAGTTGAAGCACCTAATCCAGTAGAGGAATAATAAAAAAACAAACATTAAGTGAATAGAAGATTATGATTAAAATAAAAAATATTATTAGGTTTTCCTGATAATATTTTTTTATTTTTGTAGTTAAAATTAGTAATATATGATAGAATTGAAAAAAATAATAAAGAGTTATATATGAGAGAAGAATTTTTAGAATTATTAAAGTCAACTAACCGTGAAGGTATGGATAAATTAATAGAATTTATTGAAAAAACAGATTTTTTTAAAGCTCCTGCAAGTACTAAATATCATGGTAATTATGAAGGTGGACTTTTAGAGCATAGCATGAAAGTATATGAAATACTTAAAGATAAAGTGAAAAATGCTGCAATAGAAATAAATACACCAGAAGAAAGTTTAATAATTATTGCTTTATTACATGATATTTGTAAAGTAAATTTTTATAAAGTAGACTATAGAAATGCTAAAAATGAATTTGGTGAATGGGAAAAAGTTCCATATTATACAATTGAAGATACAATTCCATATGGACATGGAGAAAAAAGCGTAATGATGCTTACAGAGTATGTTAAATTAACAAGTGAAGAAAAATATTGTATTAGATGGCATATGGGCTTTACAGAACCAAAAGAATTATATGGTACTTTAGGACAAGCGTTTAAAAAATATCCTCTTGCTTTATTAGTACATGAAGCTGATTTAGAGGCTACATATTTTTTCAATATTTAATTGATATAAAAAAATCGTAATGATATAATTTTTGTATATAAATTTTTAAAATAGGTGAGTGTTATGGTAACAATTTATGATTTATTAGAAGTATCAGAAAAAGCTTCTAAAGAAGAAATTGAAAAAGCTTATACAAGTATGATAGTTGGATATCAGATGAATCCAAATTTAAGCG
>JAZSBZ010000102.1:0-6061 GCA_045602645.1 Candidatus Scatovivens sp.
AAAATTAATTATTTGTTCTATCGTAATATCAGTATCTTTTTGATATTTAGCCGCGCAACTTTTATTACAAAATTGTTGCTCTTTCCTATAAGAAGAAAATTCTTTTCCACAAAATAAGCAAATATTTTTATAATTTTTCATATTGTAGTATTTAAATTTACTTTTACAATTTTCACTACAATATTTTCGTTTTTTAGGACTAATAAATTTACTTCCACATTGAATACATATATTTTCCATCTTATCACCTTAATAAAATATTGCAAGGGCTTTCCAGCAATTCACCCGATTACTATAGCGGATTACGCCGCTAAACTGCCATTGTATCCATAGCAGTCATTTTGATTAGCTAGTAGTTGCATTTGATTATTTCTTACATCACCAATTTGAGCAATTATTGTGTTCTGAATATCTTTAGCTACAGCGATACTTTCGTATTCTGCTTCTTTTGCTGCAGAAACTGTTTGAGCAGTTCCTCCGGTAATTGCCGTTAAAATGTCTCGATTTTGAGCTTGTAAATCTGAGAAGTTCATCCCATTCTGTACAAAATCTTGTGTAGCATACTGAGGGCGGTAGCCACCGCCAAATCCACCAAAACCGCCATTCATCATAGCGAGGATAGCGAATAGCCAAATCATACCGCCCCAACCATTGCCGCCACCAAAACCATCATTGTTGCCAGAAAGTAGCGCGACATCGGAAGCGGTGAGTCCATTATCATTCATGATAATTACCTCCTTTTTAAAAAGTTTTTATTTATGAAAAAAATCTGCAATTCTTATTGCAGATTTTCTTTTATCTCGTTTATTACTTGTTGAGGGTCGAGACCTAATTGACGCGCATAGTTCATTGCAGCTTGTTGTGGGTCTCCACCATTTTGTTGAATGTAGTCAAACGCTTGTTTTAGTTGTGGATTATTTAGGAGCATTTGATTTAAAGTTAATTGTGGATTTTGCATGGCTTTTGCTTGTTGCGCGAAAGCCTTAATTTGTTGCGCCAGTTGCGGATTCAGATGTGTCGAATTGGCTTTGTTGTTGCTGTTGGCGCTTCTTGGATTGTTTAGCATTTCCAGTATAGGATTCATAGTTTTTCTCCAATCTGCTAATTCGTTCTTCTAGTGAGTTTAAATCAACCGGTTGTTGTGGTTGATAGGGTGTTATTGAAAAAGGAGATGCGGTGGAATATCCACCACCATCAGTTTGTACGAGCCATACAATTGGTGCGGTTTCGTCAAGTAAAAGCACGCTACTGTTTGGGCTCATTTTAAAAGATTTTGCTCCTGCTTCACCATTGACTTTTATTATGTCATAATGAGGATAGGTATATGCATTTTGCATTCCCATTGAAGAAGTAGGAAAATTATTTTGATAAGGTGGGAACGCTGTTCCCATTGGATTCATATAAGAATTGTAACTATTCATATTTTTGTACTCCATTTTTCTTATATTATAGCAGAGATTTAGGAAAAAGTCAAATGCTTAATCCTTTCATTAAGTAAGTGATGAGATTAAGAGCTGGTTCTCATTTTTTATTTTCAGATTATAAATTTCAAAACAGGAAATTGAAATTGTTAATTACTAGTTATCTTTATGCATCATATTCTAGTGGTGATCCATTAATTGTAATTTCATAAGAAAGTTGGGCATTTAAAAGAGCATTTCGTGCAGTTTT
This sequence comes from Candidatus Scatovivens sp., assembly GCA_045602645.1. Lineage (GTDB taxonomy): Bacteria > Bacillota > Clostridia > TANB77 > CAG-508 > Scatovivens. Next base: position 1,672 of record JAZSBZ010000102.1, read on the forward strand.
AGAAGCATCGCTATATGGCTTGGTGTCAGAACAATATAAACTAATTTTATAAAGATCTGTAGCTAATTCTGGATTGGTGACTGGAGTATTTACACATTGAACTTGATCATTAAAATAATTATCAACATCATGATAGGTAGCAAATTTTATATCTCTTAATAAAAGTACTGGCTGCAAGCTAGAACGCGGCGTTCCTGTATATTCATATGTCATTGCTCTATTAGAGAATATCTGTAAAAAATATATTGATGTATTTCTTATTTTACTTATATCGTCTGCTGAATAATTTGTAACACCACCAAACCCAGCACGACGCATAGCAGGCATCTGCGTTAATGTTTCAATTATATCTCCATAAACTCCGGTATTTGATGCGAGTGATAAATATCTTAAAGCTTTTAGCTTTTTAAAAGATGATATATCACCATATAATCCAGGATTATTTGCTAATGACATATAATAACAATTAGTAAAATCAGAAAGATTATCAATTGATCCATATATGCTACCATAATTACATCCTAATGTTGTAAAACTTGTACTAAAATGTTTTAAATCAGCAGTAGAAATTTGTGCCAATGGACGAATGTTGCTCTTAGAACTAGTCGCATGAAAAGAAGTAAAATTATATTTGTTAGATAATAGCATTTTTCCACTTTCATTACCTAAATATAAATAATTCATTCCATATTTTAGTTCAATTTCTTGTCCTATCGCAGTAATAAAATTATTATTGCTATAGAATTGTGAATTACCTTCAATTATTCTTGCTAAACCTTCATCACTAGAATTCCAAAAAGAAATTGTTTGCCCTAAAGCATCATCAACAGACATTTTAGTTAATGTGATTTCAATATCGCCCATTTTTGGTAGTATTATACCATTAATAGCGTCTGGTAATGTAGTGACAAGACATTTTCCCATAATTATTCCTCCTTTTATTAATTATTTGAGTAATAATATATTTTATCTAACTGAGTTATACTTTCAGTTATCCATAAATATAAACGATAAATAGAATCATTATATCTCCATTTGCTAATTGGTTCTATTCCCTGTACTGTAGTTTGAGCTTCAAAAACATAAAATTTTTGAGCGCTACCTCTGCGTAGTCGACATTTATCACCGGCGTTATATGTTTTTGTTGAACTATAAGTCGTAAAATTAGAAGGATCTTCATCTAACAGTATTTTCCAAGCGCTATGAACGGTAGAATCTCCAAAAGGATAATTATCTAGATCTTTATCCTTCCAAGTTTTTGCCTCTTGCTCATAAGCAGAATAGCCAAAACGTTCGGTCCAATCTTTCATCATCTCTGTAATATGATTTATATCAATTATTTTCATATCACGTAATTCTTTATAACGATTATAAGCCTTTTCGGCATAATCATTTATTTCAAACAAATAAAATGAAGGTAGATAAATAGTTATTGCATTATCGGAATCAATACTCTCTGCTTCTCTTCTATTAACCAATTGTTTTCCAAGGCCTAAATGATTTTTTTTATAATTGCCATTAGGGTCAGCTTGTAGAGGACGTGACATTGCTCCTGAAGTCAATGAAAATCCACCAAAAGCCATATCTGCGTCATAGATATTAATATACCATTTAACTCCATCGTAAGTTGTCCATTGCCAATTGTGAGTAAGACCATCAGTATTATATATTACATCAGTAACAATTTGATAATCTATTAAATTATCTAAATCAAAATACTTTTCAAAGTAATTTTTAAATTCATTCAAATTCTCAGAAGTAGGATTAGCAATATATATATTATACAATTCCTGTACATGCGGTAAAACTTCGCTAAGAGTTTCAAGAGCTTTTTTTACTTTAGCTGATCTTACATGATCTTTATTTTGTGCATCATAATAAGATGAATTTTCATCTATTAATTCTTTACGATTATTATCTGCATCATAAGTACCTGCCAAAGTTCCATCGCTATTAATACAAACTAAACCGCTATCTTTTGGGTTTCTAATTTCAAAAGTCTCTCCACCCCAATAATTCTTTTCCCATTCGATTTTATCTTTCCCGGTACCTAAAATGGTATCAGCGCGGACTATCCCATCTAAATGAATATGCTTCGCTTCATTTTTTTTCATATGATAATTATCTCTATGTTTTTTTAACTGCCAAGCATACAAACCATAAAATTCTCCATTAAGAAAAATTTTACAAGGAAATCCATCAGGAAAATTTTTTGCACCGGTGTCAAGTGAAAGATCAATGTCTGCGAGACCTCCAAAATTGTCAGCACCAATTGTTACATCTTTAATTAATTCTTTTTTCCATGGCCTATCATCCATTATACCATGAGTTTTTTCCACTTCATCCATCATTTTATAACTAATTACTGATGTTCCTTTAAAGAAATCTAGATAGTATGCTTTTAAATGAAAACTATCTTGAGGTACCCAGTCGCCAATACGTAAAGAGAATTCGTCTCCGTTCCAATCACCATTATATAAATCAATAGTAGCATTTTTTTTCATATGGGCCAGTGTACTATTTCCTTGCGCGTTCAGAATACACGGCTTTTTAAAATAATTGCCTTGCATATCCCAAAAACAAACCCAAGCATTTATATCAGCAGTTTTTGTTCTAGGCCAAGTATCTGCAATTATATTTATTGTAGCACATTTTGGCTCTGGTATTGATAATTCTTCGCTATCGGACCAGTCCATTTGATTGCTCATAGAAATATTATTATTTTTTAATTCTTGCATTAAATCTGTTAGATTTTCTTGTTCCCATTTAATTTTTTTAAAAGCTACAGGAATATGAAACATTTTCTTTTCGTTGTCGATAGTTTCAATCAAATTATTTTGACTATCTTGTAATATGTAATTATATTCAACGTGTTCAGTTAATTGTTCATTATTATTATCATATTCTAAATTATGTATTTTTACTGGTATAAAAATTTCTTTTTTATCTTGTGTAATTCCTTCAATTAATCGTCCTTGAGAATCTATTGTAGCAGACAAAAATTCTGGGTTACTTCCTTGAATATTAGTGCAATCTGTCTCCCATTCTGTCCAAGAATCTGAACTATATACATAATTACGTATAAAAATCTTATAGGAATTATAAGGACGTAAAAATTGAATAGTATAATTAAAACCATTTGCAGAAGGGGCATGCACAATTAAATGCGCAGTTGTATTTTTTATTTCAGATGGTAAATTTAAATATTTATTTGTTTGAGTAGTAAGTAAATAACTGCCCTCTGTCCTGAGAGTGTTTAAATCAGTATTGTTTGGTAATGAAGTTTTTCCAAATTTCCCCATTTTATACCAGTCATTCCAAGCTTCTCCGTTATAATTTTGAATGCGAAAATAACCATCTGCAAGACTTGCATTATATGGAATTATTTGCTGACAACATCCTAAATTATATGCTTTATAAACAATAAAAAAGTGACTTAAAGTTGTTCTTGCAGGTGAATTAATGTAGGTATTTTCAGTACTTAAAATATAAACTCCTTCTGTGGTAATTTCATTTAAGTCTGTATTATTTGGTAATGTACCTTTTCTTTGCAATGTATTTTCGGTTTTACTATTTATGATTGTAACAGAAGAATCGTAATCTGATGGGACTGTAAGGATGTTCATGCGTCTAAATATCAATACTAAATAACCAGTAGCATTAATATTAATTGTTCTTGTTTCATTACTTGGTGCTATCCATCCAGATGGTTGGTTATAAACTTGACTATCGCGTTGTGATAAAACTCCACAATAGAAATCCATAGTTGGATTAGTATAAATTACTTGCATTCCTTTACTAACCGGAATTAAATTAATATTTCGTATTCTATCTGTATAAGTATTGTTTTTAGTAGAAAAAGACCATGATCCTTGTTCTAAATCGTTTTGTGTAATTGTATACTTACCGTCCCCTAATAAATTAATTATTTTTTTTATATCAGAATTAAGCTGCTGACTGCTCCAAGTATCTTCTGGTGTGACATCTGCATCTTTAATTTCAGGCACACTTGATTCCTGAACTTCTGAAGTATTTATCCATAATTGGTTACTTTGTCTTTTATAGACCGGCGGGACACTGCTTGTATCATCTTGTGGTTCTGTAGGTTGAGCAATGACATTATAAGCCGCGCGCTGCTCTAATTTATTTAAATCATTTGCGCCAATAATATCTCCTACTTGCCAAAGAGTAAGTCCATCTTCATATTTTTTAGTAGAAACTTGGCTCATAAAATACCTCCTACTATTTTATATTTAAAAATATAAAATAAATTATAATTATTTTATAAATATATCTTAATATTGCTTAGTATTAAATTGATGGTGAACAATTTAAATACTTAATATACTTATATCCCTATATTTATGTAAAGAAAACATAAAGAAAAAAT
>JAZSBZ010000103.1:0-9430 GCA_045602645.1 Candidatus Scatovivens sp.
ATTATATTAAAATTGATATTTGAAGATAGAGGAGAAATCCTCTATTTTTTATATATAGAATTGACTTATCTTTTAAAATATGATAAAAATAAATATTGTTAGATACCTTACTAATTTTATTTTAAGGGGATTTATATATGGAGAGAAAATTGGCAAAAGAGCTAAAAAAGATTGATATAGAAATAGCACAACAATTATTTTCTATATCTAAGGATAAGAAAATTCCAGCACCACCAAGTCCATTACAAATAAGAATACTGGAATTTTTATTTAAAAATCAAGATAAAGCGATAAACCAAAAAGATATTGAACAACATATTTGTGTTAGTAAAGCTACGATATCTGGAGCTTTAATTTCAATGGAAAAAAATGGTTTTATAAAAAGAGTTATTTCAGAAAAAGATCAAAGAAGTAAGAATATTACATTTACAGATTATTCTAAAGAAGCATATAAGAGTTTAGCGTTAATATTTGATGAGCTAAACGAGAAATTACAAAAAGGTATTTCTGATGAAGAATTAAATGCTTTTTATGCAACTTTGGATAAGATTAGTAATAACTTAAGATAAGAAATACAAGGAGGAATTTATGTTAAAGAAATTAGCACGATGCGTAGGTGAATACAAATCACATGCGATTAAGACACCGATATATGTTGCTGGTGAATGTGTTTTTGATGTTATTATTCCATTTTTAATGGCATCTTTAATTGATGATGGAATTAATAAAGGTAATTCACAAGTTATAATTAATGTAGGTATTGCTTTAATTATATGCTCAATTTTAGCGATGTTTTGTGGTGTAATGAGTGGTAGACATGCAGCAAGAGCAAGTAGTGGGTTTGCTAAAAATTTAAGAAGAAAAATGTATAATCATGTTCAAGATTATTCTTTTGCAAATATCGATAAATTTTCTGCATCAAGTATTGTAACAAGACATACAACTGACGTTAATAATGTTCAAATGGCATTTCAAATGATTACAAGAATTGCTATTAGAGCACCATTAATGTTAATCTTTTCACTAATTATGGCTCTTGTAGTTAATGCAAAAATATCATTAGTATTCTTTGCGGCTATTCCGTTTTTAGGAATAGGATTATGTTTGATTGCAACAAAAGCTCATCCAATTTTTGAAAGAGCAATTAAAACATATGATAATTTAAATAATATTGTTCAAGAAAATGTTAGAGGAATTAGAGTTGTTAAATCATATGTAACAGAGGAAAAAGAGATTGAAAAATTTGAAGCAGTATCAAAGGATATTTATAATCAATTTTCAAAAGCAAGTAAACTAGTTGCTTTAAATCATCCATTAATGCAATTTACAGTTAGTAGTATTATTGTATTAATATCTTGGTTTGGTGGTAAAGAAATTGTTGTTGGTGGATTAACAACAGGTGAGTTTACAAGTTTAGTTTCTTATGCAATGCAAATATTAATTTCACTAATGATTTTATCAATGGTTCTTGTAATGCTAATGATTTCAAGAGCTTCCGCAGAAAGAATTGTAGAATTATTAGATGAAGAAAGTGATATTACAAATAAAGAAAATCCGGTAACTGAAGTTAAAGATGGATCAATTAAATTTTCTAATGTTAATTTTAGTTATGTAAAAGATATTAATAAACTATGTTTAAAAGATATAGATTTAGAAATTAAGTCAGGTGAAACAGTTGGTATTATAGGTGGAACTGGTTCATCAAAAACTACACTTGTTCAACTTATTCCAAGATTATATGATGTTACTACAGGTAAACTTGAAATAGGTGGAGTTGATGTAAAAGATTATGACTTAAAAACTTTAAGAGATAATGTTGCGATGGTTCTTCAAAAGAATGTATTATTTTCAGGAACAATTAAAGAAAATTTACGTTGGGGTAATGAAAATGCAACTGATGAAGAATTAGAAAGAGCATGCAAATTAGCTCAAGCGCATGAATTTATTATGGGATTTCCTGATAAATATGATACATATATTGAACAAGGTGGAACAAACGTATCTGGAGGACAAAAACAAAGGCTTTGTATTGCAAGAGCATTACTTAAAAATCCAAAAATACTAATATTAGATGATTCTACAAGTGCTGTTGATACTAAAACAGACAGTTTAATTAGAAAAGCTTTTGCAGAAGAAATTCCAAATACAACAAAATTAATAATTGCTCAAAGAATTGCTTCAGTTCAAGATGCTGATAAGATAATTGTAATGGAAAAAGGCGAAATTAATGGTGTAGGAACACATGAAGAATTACTTGTAAGTAACAGTATTTATAAAGAAGTTTATGAATCTCAAGTGAAAGGAAGTGATGAATAATGGATAATAAAAGACCACCAAAACCAAAACTAGATTGGAAAATGCTAGGAAGGGTAATGGGATATATCTTTAAAAATTATAAGTTTAGATTGGCTATTGTAATTATTTGTATTATTCTTAATTCACTTGCTTCAGTTGGTGGAAATTTATATTTACAAGTATTAATAGATGATCATATAGTACCACTAGTTGGTCAAGAAAATCCTGTATTTACAGGTTTAATAAAAGCAATTGGAACAATGATAGTTATTTATCTAGCAGGAATTATTGCTAGTTTAATACATTCATTCTTAATGGTAACAATTTCAGAAGGAACTTTAAAGATTATTCGTGATGAGATGTTCATAAAAATGCAAAAATTACCAATAAGATATTTTGATACAAATACTCATGGTGATATTATGAGTAGATATACAAATGATACTGATACATTAAGTCAGATGATTGCTCAAAGTATTCCGAACTTTTTCTCATCTGCAATAACAATTATTACTGTATTTGTATCAATGGTTGTAACTAACATTTATTTAACAATTGTTGTTATGCTTTCACTTTCAGTAATACTTTTTGCTACAAGATTTATTACTTCAAGAAGTGGTAAATATTTTATGAAACAACAACAAGCAGTTGGTAAATTAAATGGGTATGTAGAAGAAATGATACATGGTCAAAAAGTAATAAAAGTATTCTGTTATGAAGATAGAGCGAAAGAACAATTTGAAAAATTAAATAATGAGTTATGTGAAACAGTTTATAATGCTAATAAATATGCTAATAATATCGGACCAGTTAATGGTGCTTTAGGAAATGTTCAATATGCATTACTTGCATTAGTTGGTGGATTACTAGCTGTTAATGGAATTGGAAATGTAAGTGTTGGTTTAATCGTTTCATTCTTACAATTAAGTAAAACATTTATAAGACCAATTAATCAAGTTTCACAACAATTAAACTCAGTTGTTATGGCTCTTGCAGGTGCTAAGAGAATATTTGAATTAATGGATGAAGAACCAGAAAAAGATAATGGATATGTAACACTTGTTAATGCTAAATATGTTGATGGAGTTCTTACAGAAACTCCAGAAAAAACTGAAATCTGGGCATGGAAACATTTACATAGTGATGGTAGACTTGAATATGTTGAAGTTAAAGGTCATATAGAAATGACTGAAGTAGATTTTAGCTATGAAGAAAATAAAACAATACTTCACGATATTAGTTTATATGCTAAACCAGGACAAAAGATTGCATTTGTCGGTGCAACAGGTGCGGGTAAAACAACAATAACAAATTTAATTAATAGATTTTATGATATTGAAGATGGTAAGATTAGATATGACGGAATCAATATTAATAAAATTAAAAAAGATGATTTAAGAAGATCTTTAGGTGTTGTACTTCAAGATACACATTTATTTTCAGGAACAATTAAAGATAATATTAAATATGGAAATGATGATGCAACAGACGAAGAAGTTATTGAGGCTGCAAAACTTGCAAATGCTCATGACTTTATAGTTAGATTGCCTAAAGGATATGATACAGACATTTCTGGAGATGGGGCTAGTCTTTCTCAAGGACAAAGACAACTTTTAGCTATTGCAAGATGTGCTTTAGTTGATCCGCCTGTAATGATTTTAGATGAAGCAACATCAAGTATCGATACAAGAACTGAAAAGATAGTTCAAGATGGTATGGATAAATTAATGAATGGTAGAACAGTTTTTGTTATAGCACATAGACTTTCAACAGTTAGAAATGCTAAAGCTATTATGGTTTTAGACCATGGTAGAATTATTGAAAGAGGAACACATGATGATTTAATAGCACAAAAAGGTGTATATTATCAATTAGCTGTTGGAGCATTTGAACTTGAATAATAGAATTAACCTGCAAAATATTTGCAGGTTTTTCTTTTTTTACCTTGAATAAAAAAAATAGATATATTACAATTATTGTATATTAGATACTAAGGAGAAAATTATGAAAGGTTTCAATGATTTTTTGGGTAACTGCTATTTAGTAACAGGATCTCTTAAGTCAATATTAGTAATAATTTTGATAATTCAATTAATAACTGTTTTAACAGGCGGAAGTGCTACAGTTAGTTCTACAACTACATCAGGCATCATTGGACTTTTAGAACTATTTTTGTTAGTTACATCAATTATTATGCTTATAGTTAATTCAGTAAAATCATATGGGAAAGCAAATACAGGCCATCTTGTTGGAATTTTTGCAATAGGTTTGGAATTAATTTTTAGCGGAATTCTTTTAATATTTTTCTCATTTTTCCAATGTTTTTGCTTGTTAAAAGCTGGAATGTTAATTAAAAATGCTGGATTAAATAAAGAAGAAGTTAAAGATTTAAAAAGCACAGAATGGTTTTTTGAAGATGATAAAAAGGAGTAATGTATGTTTGAGATAATTTTTGGTGGATTTTGGTTATTTGTTACAGGTTGTATAACAATTTCTTTTTTGGGAACAATGATAGCGGTATCTTTTACAGAGAATTTGTTTGATAATGTTTTTGTAATTTTATTTTTGCTTCTATTCTGGAGTATAGGACTTTTTATTTTGCGAATAGGATTAAAAAGATTAATTAAAGATAAAAAAACTGATAAATATGGTTTAGAAACTTATGCTATGATATTAAGAACATTCTTTTCAGGAAAAAGTATAAATGAAAATCCAGTATATAATGCTGAATTTGCTGTATATGATCCGGCAACACATGAAGTTTATAAAACTATTGAAGAAATAGGATATTCTACAGATGAATATGTACCTGGTACATTTGTATTTGGTAAATTCTTTAATGGAGATATTAACATTGAACGTGTTGGACCTTCAGTTGTAGTACCTGAATATATAAGAACACAAATGGGAGACTATGTTGAACATTATAAGATTCAATTACCGGATGAGCAAATTATGGTAGATGGTGTTGAATATATTAGAAAAGATGTAATTCATAAATATCTACAACAATAAAAATGAGAGCTTAGAAATAAGCTCTTTTTGTTTTTTGTTGAGCGAAAAGCTTGGTATTGTTGGCAAAGAGGCGTTTCTGTGCTATAATATTGCTCGTAGATGGATTCGTTCCATCTTGTTATGTTGCGGAGCCGGAAAATGTGAAGTATGAAAATGCTTTAAAACTGAGAGTTACAATACTGTGAAGTAATTGGGTCTTTTGATAATAATCCGGCGGGGTCTCATTATACACTTGTGTAGTGAGGCCTTTTTATTTTATAAAAAGTTTGAAGATACCTGAAATTCAAGTGCTTTGGAGAATATTAAAATTCACATTAAATTCATAGCAAAAAAAATATATTTATGATATAATTTTTATGTAAAAATGAAATTTAAATGTTTGAAAAAATATTATAAACTAAATAGAAAGGAATTAATATGGAAAGAATATTAAATATAGCCATTACAGGAGCTGAATCTTTACCGATTCCAGCAGTTCACGGTGGAGCAGTAGAAGTTCTTGTAGAAGAATTAATTAGAGGAAACGAGAAAAATCATAAATTTGATATTGATTTATATACAGTAGCAGATCCTTTACTTGATAATATTAAGTATGAGCATTGTAATATAATTCAAATACCTGCTGAAGAAGTTGCACAATTTCCTAATAAACCTGAAGAGAAAACATCACCACTTGGTTTAGCATTAAATGAAAGATTAAAAGGAAAAGAATACGATTTTATTTTAGTAGAACACAGTATGAGAATTTATAACAGTATTAAAAATACTAGTAAAATGATTTATCATTTACATTGTGATGTTGATGATGAAAACTTTAGACCAAAAGCTGTTGCTAGAGAAATAATTAATAATTCATATTGTACATTAAGCGTTTCTGAATATACAGCAAATTCAATGAACAAAATTGTAGAATCTGAAAAGAATAAAGTATTATACAATTGTGTTGATTTTAAAGTATTTAATCCTGAAAATGCTGATGATAAATTTGTTAAAGAATTTAAAGAGAAAAACAATATAAGTGAAGATGATTTTTGCTTTATATTCTCAGGAAGAATTCATCCTAACAAAGGTGTTTTAGAACTTGTAACAGCATTTAAAAGATTAAGAGAAGAAAACGAAAATGTAAAATTAATTATAATTGGAAAACCTGATTTTGGTAAAAATGATGAAACTCCTTATACTAAAGAGTTAAAAGAAGTTTCAAAAGATATGCAAAATGATATAATTTTTACAGGATTTGTTGAGCATGATTATATGCCTACAGCTATTTCGCTTGGTGATTGTGCTGTTGTTCCAAGTTTATACGAAGAAGCATTTGGTGTAGTTGCACTTGAAGCAATGTCTATGAAAAAACCAGTTATTTCAACAATTTCAGGTGGGTTAGTAGAACCTTTAAGTGAAGACTGTGCAATATTTATAGAAAAAGGCGAAAAAGTTGTAGATAACATTTATAATGCAATGAAACAAATTTCAGTAGATAAAGTTAAAGCAAAAGAACTTGGAGAAAATGGATATAATAGAGTACATTCAATTTATGATTTTGATAGTGAAAACTACTTTGATAATTTCTGCAAAAAGATTGAAATTGAAAAATTATATTAATTAATTTTAAATAAATATACGAAGGATGGTACATGTTATGGGAGAGAAAAAAAGAATCACAATTACAGTAACAACATTTATATGGATTTTAGTTATTGCAATTATTATCACTGCAGTAGGTGTTAGCTATTTTATGCTTAATTATGTAGTTAGCAATAATAAAGATGTTCAAAATGAAGTTGCTTCTTTAAACACAACTGTTGAAGATACAAAAGTTGTAGAGGATGTTGAAGAAGTAACTCCAGTAGAAGTTGATGAATCAACTTTTGACTATGCTTTTTTGAAATTAGAAAATCAAGAAAAGAATAAAATCTATAGTCCGCTTTCTATAAAATATGCATTAAAAATGTTAGAAGAAGGTGCAAATGGAGATACTAAAAAACAAATTGAAAATGTTTTAGGAAATTTTACAGTAAAAAAATATACATCAAATAATAACTTTTCATTTGCAAATGGATTTTTCATAAGAGATACTTTTAAAGATAATGTTAAAGCAGATTATATCAATAATTTAAAAGATAGATATGATGCAGAAGTAAAATTTGATGATTTTGCAAATGCAAGTAATATCAATTCATGGGTTAAAGATAAAACTTTAAATATAATTCCTAAAATAGCTCAAGATGAAGTTGTAACATCATTAGATTTTGTGCTTGTTAATGCATTAGCAATTGACATGGAATGGGATGAAAAATTTTTATGTATAGCTAATGACAGAGGTTATAATCCTGTATCATATTACCATGAAAAAATTGATATTATTGATCATGAATTTAGCTTTTTTGATGAATATTTAGATGTTTATGGACATGAAGAAGTTAGTGAGCAGATATTTCATGGCGTTGATGGTATATTAGATGTTTCTGGAATAGAAATTAATGCTACTATTAATAATTATGACATTGTTAGCGACTTAGGTGAAGAAAATATTAAGAAAACAGTTGCAGAACAATATAAGAAATATATTAAAGGCGAAGAATATGATGAAGCACATGTTTCACCAGGATTCCCTTTATCTGAAGATACTACTGATGCCGGAATACAAAGAGATTTAGATGCATACTTACCAACTTACATTGATGAATTAAAAAGTAATTATCATAACTTAGGTGCAACTACAAGTTTCTCAATATATACTGATGATGATGTAAAAGTATTTGCTAAAGATTTAAAAGAATATGAAGGTACAACACTTGAATATATTGGTATTATGCCTAAAACAGAAGACTTAGATAAATTTATTGAAACAATTGATAATAAGAAGATTAATAATTATATTTCAAACTTAAAAAATGTTGATGATTACAATGATTTTAAAGATGGTGTTGTAACAAAGATTAATGGATTTATACCAAAATTTGATTTTGAATATGATTTAGATTTATTAAAAGATTTAAAAGCACTTGGTGTTACAAATGTGTTTGATGAAACAAATTCTGATTTAAGTAATATGATTGAAGGTCCTGCATTTATTGCAGAAGCAATTCATAAAGCAGATATAGAATTTACTCAAGATGGAATAAAAGCTGCAGCAGTTTCAGTGGCAGGAGGAGCAGGTGCCGGAAGCCCATTTGATTATTTCTTTGATGTACCATATGAAATTATAGATATGAATTTTGATGGAGCATTTATGTTTATAATTAGAGATAAAGAATCTGGAGAAATTTGGTTTACAGGAACTGTATATGAACCACTTCTATATGATGATGATACAACAAATGATTATTATTACAACAATTAAATAAAAATATGATGAAAAGCGTCTAATTAAAGGCGCTTTTTTAATAAATGAAAATTAATATAAAAAACAAGAGATGACTTTATAGCCAGCTCTTGTTTTTTGTGTCTGTCTAGCCGTTTATATATTGAAAAATGTAACAAAATATTATATAATTAACTACGTAATAGCGATATTTTATAGTATATTTTTAATTTAAAAAAAATATATTATAGTAGGATTAAAAATGGAAAAGATTGATAGTTTTAAAGTAAATCATGAATTATTAAAAAGAGGTATTTATGTATCTAGAAAGGATTATGATAACGTAACAAACAAAGTTATAGCTACAACATTCGATATTAGAATTAAAGAACCTAATAGAGAGCCAGTAATAAATATTGCAGAATTGCACACAATTGAACATCTTGGGGCAACTTTTTTAAGAAACCACCCTACTTACAAAAAAGAAACAATTTATTTTGGACCTATGGGTTGTAGAACTGGTTTTTACGTAATATTTAAAGGTGATTTAAAATCTACTGATGTTGTTGAAATAATGAAAGAAATGTTTGATTTTATCGCTAAATATGAAGGTGAAATTCCAGGTGCTGATGCTAAATCATGTGGTAATTACTTAGATCAAAATTTACCTATGGCAAAATATGAAGCAAATAAGTTTTATAACGAAGTACTTTTAAACTTAAAAGATGAAAATTTAGTTTATCCAAATTAAGTTATAGTTAGAAGAGCTAAGAAATTAGCTCTTATTTTTTTATACATGAAAAAAGCACCCTAATG
>JAZSBZ010000104.1:0-25677 GCA_045602645.1 Candidatus Scatovivens sp.
TATGTAGGAACAGCACTAAATGAAGTATTTACAGAAACTGCAGCTAATAGAGCGTCTCATGGTAAGAGGATTGAAGATGCTGATAGATATAGAGCAGATACTGATGGATATGGAAGTATAACATTCGCAAGTAATCTCTTAGCAGCAGGACTTGGGGTATCTGAAAAAGAAATATTAAGAGCAGGAATTCAACACAGAGGAAAATTAGATGAATTAATTTTAGATCAATTTCCATTAGATGATAAATTTGGAGCACGTGCGAGAGATCATTATATAGGTAATATCGAAGCAGCTTTAGATTCAATTTATAATATTGAATATAACCATGACGATAACAAAAAACCACCAAAACCAAAAGAACAAGAAATGAAAAAAAGTTTAATTATTAGTGGTTTAGCTACAATGTTTGATAATACATATAGACTTGCTAATTTCCAAATTGGAGTTGATACACAAGATTTTTCAAGAGAAATGGAAAGCTCTGTAAATTATAGATTTAGAAAAATTGAAAAAATTATGGATGATATGATGCAATATTATTCTGGAAAATATAATTTTTCAAAAGAAGAAGTGCAAGCAGTTTATGATTCATTTAATGAACCAAGAATGGGATTAGGTAATAGAGCAGTTGCACTTGACTTACTTACAAAACAAGGTCATAAGATAAAAAATCCAGGTGAATTTGAGAGACAAGTTTCTTTTGCAAAAAGAGGTATAACGTTCACAAAAGAAAATATGGAAATTTTAAATGAAGGATATGGTATTGATTTTCAAGGTTCAATAGGATATACAGGAGCAATGTCGATTACAACAGATTTAGGATATGACGACATTGTATTAAAAGAAGATTATGATCAAGGTTTAGTTTGGGATAATGAATCTGCTGGAATTATAATGAGAAATATTTATCGTGAAAATATGATAAGAAAAGGTTTCAGAACAAGAGAACAATATATACTTCAGGAAATGCCTACAGAAGAAATGCCTATAGTTGAGCCAGGAAAACCAGGTCAAACAATAGACCCAGATAAAACTGAAGAAATACCAGTAGTAGACCCAGATAAGACCGAGGAGATACCAATTGTAGATCCAGATAATTCATTAAAAAACAGTAAATTAAGTAAAATGCTTTCTGGAATATCAAATGCATTTAAATCTTTTATGGCAGGTATAATTCATAGAGATCAAAAGAAACTTCCAGAGGCACAATCAGTAGAAGAAGTACAAGATAATTCTTCTTATTATGCAAAGCTTGCTTCACAAAGAAATGATTTTGATAATTGGGTTAGAGTTGATCAATCAGAACTAACTCCTTTAGGAAGAACTAAGAGCGAAGACGATAGAGAAAAAGAAATAGAAAATGATGAAAATATTAGATAAATATTTTTATTAAAATAAATTTTAAACAAAGGAAAAGCAATGGAACAAACTTATAGAAAGCCTGTTAATCAGGAAATATTTGATAAGTACATAACCAAAGAGCAGTACGGGGATTTTAAAGACATTCTAGATGAGATATTACATAGAAGAGCTTATGAATTTAGATTTGATCCAGATAGAATGGAAGAAGAAGCACAAAATCTTGCAAATAATGTTAAAGCAATAGAATTTATGACAGATGAAGAACATGATATGCTTGATTCACCAGATACACTTGCTATCTTTAAAGGTGAAGAAAAGAAAATAAAGATTAATGCGACTTTTTATAAAAAACTAGAAGAAGTCTATAATAAATACTATCCGCCACAAACAGCTAAATATTTATTAGGTAAAGATATGTATTCTATATTAACACATGAAATATATCATGGCATTAATTATAGAGAAGATGATGGACTTGGATTAGTCGAACAAGATAAAATGACAGGAATTATCACTGGAGGTTACTTAAATGAAATAGTAACAGAAAGTGCAGCAACAAGAACTGTAAAAAATAAAGATAATGTTACTTATCAAAATGGATATATGGGAACAATTGGATATCAAACAACAACTTGTTTTACAAGTTTGCTTGCTAATGCAATAGGAGTATCTGAAAGAGACTTACTAGCACATGCTTTATATGATAGAGCAGAATTTGAAGGATTTTTCCATAGAGCAAATGAACATAGCTTTTCATATGAAGAATCAGAAGAACATTTTAAAAATATTTTGTATATGACAAGTTTACTTTCACATCCAAGTATAGGAGTACAATCTCAAAATGCTCCAATAGCATTTGAACATATGTATAATACACTATTTGAACTTGCTGCAGAACACATGAGATTAGATGATAGGCCACTTTCTGAAGAACTAATTGGTGAACATCAATTTAGAGGTCAAAGAATGATGGCAATCGCAGATTCTTCTCTTGATTATTTAGTAAGAGAAAATTATGTGACTGAAGAAGAAAGAAATGCTATATATGAAAAAGCTGGAGTTCCTCACTATATAAGAAACATAATGATAGGATCTGCATTATCATTTGCAAGAATGAAAGGTATTGATTCTGAATCAATTGAAGATTTAGATTTTATGCTTGCAAACGATATGAGAAAAAATATGCCTAAATATCAAGTTGGTATGATGAATGTTATTGCAGATGATTATACACAAAAGGCAAAATGGGATGAAGGCGCTTATTTATATGTTGCAAAAGTTTTAGATAAAGAATATTTAAGACATATTGCGCCTGAAAAAACTGAAGAGAAAATTGGAATATTTGATCCAAGCAAAATTAAAGTTGAGAATATTGGTGTTGGTAATATTTTAATAAATGGTGACCAATCACAAAACAAAGGACAAACAGGAACTGGCAGAGATGATGATGACAGTGATGATGCGAGATAATATATTACATTATGTAAGGAGAACATATGCAAGATAATCAAAAAAATATTAGAAACTTTAGTATAATTGCACATATTGATCACGGTAAGTCTACACTTGCTGATAGAATTATTGAAATGACAGGTGCATTAACAGAAAGAGAAATGGAATCTCAAGTATTAGACAATATGGATATTGAAAAAGAAAGAGGAATAACAATAAAATCTCAAGCTGTTAAAATGAAATATAAAGCTAAAGATGGACAAGAATACATATTTAATTTAATAGACACACCAGGACATGTAGACTTTAATTATGAAGTTTCAAGAAGCTTAGCTGCATGTGAAGGAGCAATACTTGTAGTAGATAGTACTCAAGGTGTAGAAGCTCAAACATTAGCTAATGTTTACTTAGCTTTAGATGGTAATTTAGAGGTAGTACCAGTAATAAATAAAGTTGATTTACCTAATGCAAGACCTGATGAAGTAAAACATGAAATTGAAGATATTATAGGACTTCCTGCAATGGATGCTCCATGCATTTCTGCAAAAACTGGTCTTAATATTGAAGAAGTATTAGAAAGAATTGTTACTGATATACCAGCCCCAAATGGAAATGTTGATGGCGAGTTACAAGCATTAATATTTGATTCATATTATGATAATTATAAGGGTGCTTTAAGTTATGTAAGAATTAAAAATGGAACAGTTAAAGCTAATGATGAAATATTATTTATGGCTACTGGAAAAGTATTTACAGTAACAGAAGTTGGATATTTTGGTGCTGGAAGATATATCCCTGCAGAAAGTTTATCAGCTGGTGAAGTAGGTTATATAGCAGCAAGTGTTAAAACTGTATCTGACTTAAATGTTGGTGATACAATTACACTAAAATCAAGACCAGCTAAAGAAGCACTTCCAGGATATAAAAAAGCAAATTCAATGGTTTATTGTGGAATGTATCCGTTAGATGGTAGTGAATATGAACCATTAAAAGAAGCTTTAGAAAAATTAAAATTAAATGATGCAGCATTAAATTATGAACCAGAGACATCTGCTGCACTTGGGTTTGGATTTAGATGTGGTTTCTTAGGATTATTACATTTAGAGATTATTATAGAAAGATTAGAAAGAGAATTTGATATAGGATTAATTACAACAGCACCATCTGTTATATATCAAGTTCATAGAACAAGTGGAGAAATTATAGAACTTTATAATCCAGTAGATCTTCCACCAACAACAGAAATTAGTTATATGGAAGAACCAATAATGAAAGCAGAGATAATGATTCCAAAAGAGTTTGTTGGTAATGTTATGAAGGTTTGCCAAGAGCGTAGGGGTGTGTATTTAGATATGAAATATTTAGATGCCAACAGAGTTACTCTTGAATATGAATTACCACTTAATGAAATTATCTATGATTTCTTTGATACAATAAAATCAAAAACAAAAGGTTATGCTTCTGTTGATTATGAATTTAAAGAAAATAGAAGAGCAGATTTAGTTAAACTTGATTTACATATAAATAATGAAGCAGTTGATGCTTTATCATTTATAGTTCATAAAGACTCAGCTTATGAAAGAGGAAGAAAAATGGCTGAGAAATTAAAGAAAGTTATTCCAAGACAATTATTCGAGATTCCAATTCAAGCGGTAGTTGGTGGAAAGATAATTGCAAGAGAAACTTTATCTGCAATGAGAAAAGACGTACTAGCTAAATGCTATGGTGGAGATATAACAAGAAAGAAGAAATTGCTTGAAAAACAAAAGAAAGGTAAAAAGAAGATGCGTCAAATTGGTAACGTAGAGGTACCACAAGAAGCATTCTTAGCAGTTCTTAAATTAGATGATGAAGAATAATTAAGTAAAAATATAAGGAGTATGAAATGAGAGAGAGCTATAGAGATAAAAGAAATAGACAAGCAAGAATAGCACAAGAAAGAGAACAAGGTGTAGAAAGAAGAAGAGAACAAAGAAGAAAAGAAGACAGAAGAACTGGTGAAAGAAGACAAGAAGATAGAAGAAAAAATGAAAGAAGAAAAACAGATAGAGGCGAATTTGATAGAAGAATTGGAGAAAGAAGATCTGAAACTGATAGAAGATTTGTTGAAAGAAGAAGCTTAGAAGATAGAAGACAAAATGATGATGAAACAATGTATGATGATGTAGTTGCTGGAAGAAATGCAGTAATGGAACTTTTAAAATCTGAAAAAGATATTAATAAATTATACATTGAACATGGTGAAAGACATGGATCTATAAATGAGATAATTGCTAAAGCTAAAGAAGCAAGAATTGTAATGGTAGAAGTAGATAAAGCAAAATTAGATCAAATGGCTGAAAATCATCAAGGTGTTGTAGCAATAGTTCCTCCATTTAATTATTCTGAACTTGAGGATATCTTAAATGATGCAAAAGAAAAAGGAGAAGATCCTTTTGTATTAATATTAGATGGAATAGAAGATCCACATAATTTAGGATCAATAATAAGAACTGCAGAAACAGCAGGAGTTCATGGTATTATAATACCAAAAAGAAGAAATCTTGCAGTTAATTCAACAGTTGTTAAAGTTTCAACTGGAGCAACATCATATGTAAAAATTGCAAGGGTAAATAATTTAAATGATACAATTAGAAAATTAAAAGATGCTGGTTTATGGGTAATTGGTACTGATGGCGATGCTGATACATTATATTATAACCAAGACTTAAAAGGACCTTTAGCTATTATAATTGGTAGTGAAGGATTTGGAATGAGTAAACTTGTTAAAGAGAATGCTGATATATTAATTAAGATTCCTATGAAAGGACAAATAACATCACTTAATGCATCAGTTTCAGCTGGTATTGTAATTTATGAAGCAGTAAAACAAAGAATGTAATAAAAAAAGAAGATATGTAGCAAAAAAATGTTACATATCTTTTTTTATTCATATAATATTTTAAAATGTTTGAAATTATTTAAGTTATCATTTTCTAAACAGTTAATATAATCATTTAATTCATCTACATTTTTACATGCTTTAATAATGATAGGATTTAATTTATTATGTGAAGATATTTCATAAGCAAATGAAGTAGCTTTTACGAGTGATAAATTAGATTTTTGTTTTGCTAAAGAGAATGACTCTTTAAATCTAGATGATGAAATATTTTTATTAATTTCGTCTAAAGAAAATGTATATTCTTTATCAATAATATCTTTTAAAGAAGTGTATTTTTCTGGGTTATCTGAAAAATGTTCAATTAGTTCCTCAGTAAAGTAAGGAAGAACAGCAAACTTTTTAGCCTCAGAAATTATTAATGTATTTTCATTTTCTGTAATAGATGTACATAGATCTGTAGAAGATGTATCTATAACTTTTTCTTCATTGCCAACTTCACCAGTAACTTGTTTTTCTTCTATAATGTTTTCTTCTTCGATTGATTCTATTGATTCTTCTGAAGCTGATTCTACAGTTTCATCTTCAGGTATAAGTGATTCTTCATCAATACTATCAAATAAAACATCAAGAGATATCTCTGGTTCTTCATTAATAACTTCATTAACAATTTCATTAACAACATCACTTGTTTCTTCAGTAGTTTCTTCTAAAGTAATAACAGAAGATGTTTCTATAGTAGATTCTATACTTTCTTCTATAACATCTACAGTTTCTTCATCTTTAAAATCTTTTAATGTCTCTTTTTCAAGGAAACTAATTTCATCAATTAAATTTGAATTTTGATATATTGCTTTATTGATATTTTTATCAATTTGTTTTACTAATTGTTCATCATCTGTATTTTCTTCATTAGTAACTGGAGGTATATCAGAAAATACAATTGTTAAATGCTTTAAGATTTCTTCCATAAATGAATAGTATGCAATGTTATCTTTAGATATTTTAGTAAAGACTTTCATATATTCATTGTTGTATTCTGTGAAGTGTCCAGAATTATATGATTTTTCTGTAATCGCTGATTCTAGAAAACTTTTTAATTTAATTAATACATCGATATTTTCTTTAGTATTATTGTAGCATGATTTTATGCTATCCATACATGAGATAAGAGATGAAATATCTTGATCTTTTTCAGCATCAATAACGCCAGTAGATATTTTTTTAAGATATAAAACTAAGGTTTTCTTTAATGAACTTTGTTGCATTAAAAGATCCTCAATCACTCTTATTTCTGCATCTATAATACTTTTATCGATTATAAACTCAGGAATAATCATAATAACCTCCAATTATAAAAATTATAATATATCTGTAAAAAAAATACAACAATTTTGAAATATAAATAAAAATTTATGACAAATGTGTAAAAAAACTTGAAAAACTGTGGATAAGATGTTAAAATATTTTTGTTGAGAAAATGAATCGAAGCAGATTTAAAAAAAAAACCCTTTTTTTAAGTCTGTTTTTTTTGTTAAAAAATAAACAGGGTTGCTTTTTTAGGATATTTGGAGGAAAAAATGAAAATAGCTTTTGATAATGAAAAGTATTTAAAAATTCAAAAAGAAAAAATTGAAGAAAGAATTAGAATGTTTGATAACAAACTTTATTTAGAGTTTGGTGGAAAAATATTTGATGACTATAATGCAAGTAGAGTGCTTCCTGGATTTAGCCCTGATGCAAAAATTAAATTATTAGAAGAATTTAAAGATGATTTAGAAATTATATTCTGTATTAATGCAAATAATATTCAAAAGAATAAAATTAGAGCAGATTATGGAATTGGATATGATGTTGAACTTTTAAGATTAATTGAAAATATTTCAAAACTAGGTATTCTAATAAATAGTGTTGTTATTACAATGTACACTGGACAAGAAATAACAAAATTAAAAAATACTTTAGAAAGTAGAAATGTTAAAGTTTATATACATACTCCAACAAAAGGTTATCCAGATGATGTTGATATGATTGTTAGTGAAGAAGGATATGGAAAAAATCCATATATTGAAACAACTAAAAAATTAGTAGTTGTAACAGCACCAGGTCCTAGCAGCGGAAAATTAGGAACATGTTTATCTCAACTATATCATGAACACAAAAAAGGTGTTGCTGCTGGATATGCAAAATTTGAAACATTCCCAGTTTGGGACCTTCCTTTAATGCATCCAGTAAATGTATCATATGAAGCTGCAACAGCAGATTTAAATGATATTAATATGATAGATTCATTCCACTTAGAAGAATATAATGTTAAGGCTGTAAACTATAATAGAGATATTTCAGCATTTCCAATTCTTAAAAATATTTTAAAATCTATTACAGGAAAAGAAATATATAAATCACCTACAGATATGGGTGTAAATATGATTAGTCAATGTATCGTTGATGATGAAGCAGCTCAACACGCTGCTAAAATGGAAATAATAAGAAGATATTATTCTGCGGTATGTGATTTTAAAAAAGGTATTGGAACAGAACAAGAAGTAGAAACAATTAAAAAGTTAATGAATAATATTGGAATTACAACTGCTGATAGAGATATTGTAAAATATGCTTTAGAAAAAGCAGAAATTTCTGGAGCAAATGCTTTAGCAATAAAACTTGAGGATGGAAAAATAATTACTGGTAAAGAATCAGAACTACTAAGCGCTTCAAGTTCACTTTTATTAAATACAATTAAATACTTAAGTGGAATAGCAGATGAAGTATATCTATTATCACCATCAGTATTAAATGGTATTTTAAAATTAAAACAAAAAACTTCATATAAAAGTAAATATAGCTTAAACTTATCAGAAGTTTTAATAGCACTTTCAATATGTGGTGAAACAGATCCACAAATAGAAAAGACTATGGGAGCTTTAGATAAATTAAGAGGATTAGATGCACATAGTTCATATATGGTTTCTGGAACAGAACAAAAAGTTTTAAAAAGCTTAGGAATTAATTTAACATGTGAACCAAAATTATTAGGATATGATGATTAGTATACAAATGAAGACTTTCACGAAAATGTGGAGGTCTTTTTTGCATAATATGATAAGTAAAGTAATATAAATGTATATAATAGTATTGACATTTTATCTAAAAAGGTATAAATTATTAGCAGTCACTCATAAAGAGTGCTAATAAACTTTAGGGATAAAATTATTTTTAAAGGAGGAAATTAAATGATTAAACCATTAAACGACAGAGTATTAATTAAAATGGTTGCACTTGATGAAACAACAAAAAGCGGAATTATATTAAGTGCAAGCGCACAAGAAAAACCACAAATAGCAGAGGTAGTAGAAGTTGGACCTGGTGGTGTAGATGAAAATGGTAAAGAAATTAAAATGCAAGTAAAAAAAGGGGATAAAGTAATTACTAGCAAATATTCAGGAACAGAAGTTAAATATGAAGGAGTTGAATATATAATAGTAAGACATCAAGATATATTAGCTATTGTTGAGTAGATGAAAGGAGATTATTTTATGGCTAAAGAAATATTATATGGCGAAGATGCTAGAAAAAAATTATTAGAAGGTGTTAATAAATTAGCAGATACTGTTAAAGTAACACTTGGACCAAAAGGAAGAAATGTAGTACTTGATAAAAGTTTTGGTGCACCACTTATTACAAATGATGGTGTAACTATTGCTAAAGAAATAGAACTTGAAGATCCATTTGAGAATATGGGAGCAAGTTTAGTAAAAGAAGTTTCGACTAAAACAAATGACGTAGCAGGAGATGGAACTACAACAGCTACTGTTTTAGCACAAGTAATGTTAAAAGAGGGTGTTAGAAATGTTGCTGCAGGAGGAGATGTTTTAGCAATAAAAAGAGGAATGGATAAAGCAACAAATCTTGCAATTGAAGAACTTAAAAAAATAAGTTCGTCAATAAAAGGTAAAGAAGATATTGCAAGAGTAGCTAGTATTTCTGCAAACAATGAAGAAATTGGAAACTTAATTGCAGATGCAATGGAAAAAGTTTCTAAAGATGGAGTTATTACAATTGAAGAATCTAAAACTTCATATACAGAAGTAGATGTTGTTGAAGGTATGCAATTTGATAAAGGATATGTTTCTCCATATATGGTAACAGATACAGATAAAATGGAAGCTGTTATGGATAATCCATACATTTTAATTACAGATAGAAAGATATCTAATCTTCAAGAAATATTACCACTTTTAGAAGAATTAACACAAACAAGTGGAAAACTTGTGATTATTGCAGAAGATTTTGAAAATGAAGCGTTATCTGCGTTAATATTAAATAAACTAAGAGGAATTTTAAATGTAGTTGGAATTAAAGCTCCAGGATTTGGAGATAAGAGAAAAGAAATGCTACAAGATTTAGCTATTCTTACAGGAGGTGAAGTAATAACTTCAGAACTTGGTTTAGAATTAAAATCTGTAACATTATCACAACTTGGTAGAGCAAGACAAGTTAAATGTACTAAAGAAACAACAATAGTTGTTGATGGTATGGGAAATAAAAATGATATTGATGCTAGAGTAAATCAAATAAAGAAAAATATTGAAGAAACAAAATCAAGCTATGAAAAAGAAACACTTCAAGAAAGACTAGCAAAACTTGCTGGAGGTGTTGCCGTAATTCAAGTTGGTGCAGCTACAGAAGTAGAAATGAAAGAGAAAAAATTAAGAATAGAAGATGCATTATCTGCAACAAAAGCTGCTGTTGAAGAGGGAATTCTTCCAGGTGGTGGAACAGCATATATTAATGTTATTCCAGCAGTTGAAAAATTATACGAAGAATCTAAAGAAGATGAGAGAATTGGTGTTAAAATAATTCTTAAAGCTTTAGAAGAACCAGCCAAACAAATTGCAATTAATGCAGGTGTTGAAGGTGCAGTTGTTATTGAAAAAGTTAAAACATCTAAACCAGGTGTTGGATTTGATGCTGCTAAAGAAGAATATGTTGATATGAAAAAAGCAGGTATTGTAGATCCAACTAAAGTTACTCGTTCTGCTCTTCAAAATGCAGAAAGTGTTGCTTCAATGATTTTAACAACAGAAAGCGTAATAACAGATAAAAAAGAAAAATCATGTAATTGTGGAAATCATAATCAAATGCCTGAAATGGGTGGAATGTATTAAAAATTTATGTGCGGGTATGAATTTTGTTCATATCCGTTTATTTTTTTGCCTAAAAATGTGAAAATACTGTGAAAATACAGTGTTTTGATGGATTTTTTGTCAAAAATGTGATAAAATAACCACGTGTTATTCATTTGAATACTGCTCATCTATTATAGAGCAGTAAATTTATTTAAAGGAGTTGACTTAAAATGAATGTACACGTTAAAAACCCACACGCACAAGATTGGATACAACGGGTAATCGATCTTGTAAAACCTGATGAGGTAATACTCATCGATGGCTCTGAGGAGCAGAAGGAAAAGTTGATCCGGGAAGCTTTAGATGCAGGAGAGCTGCACGAGCTTAATCAGGAAACGTATCCTGGCTGCTACTTAAGAAGAAGTGATCCGAGCGATGTCGCAAGGGTCGAAGACAGAACGTTTATCTGCACAGAGAAAAAGGAAGATGCTGGTCCAAAGAATAATTGGAAATCTTCAAGTGAGATGTACAAGATTATGGATGAATGCTTCGAGTCCTCTATGAAGGGCAAAACGATGTATATCATTCCGTATCTTATGGGCCCTTATGGCTCACCTTATTCTAAAATTGGCTTCGAGCTGACCGATTCAAGATATGTTGTTTTGAACATGCTCATTATGGCCAGATGCGGACTTAAGGTTTTAGAAGAACTTGGAGATTCTGATGATTTCATCAAAGGACTGCATTCGGTAGGTAACATGGATCCTGCAAACAGGTATATTTGCCATTTCCCGGAAGACAAAGCGATTTTCAGCTACAATTCCGAATATGGCGGCAATGTTCTGCAGGGTAAGAAATGTTTTTCCTTAAGAATTGCTTCTGTACTTGCAAGAGACGAAATGTGGCTTGCTGAGCATATGCTTATCCTCGCGGTTAAAAAACCAAATGGCGAGAAAAAGTATGTTGCAGCTGCGTTC
This sequence comes from Candidatus Scatovivens sp., assembly GCA_045602645.1. GTDB lineage: Bacteria > Bacillota > Clostridia > TANB77 > CAG-508 > Scatovivens. Next base: position 11,802 of record JAZSBZ010000104.1, read on the forward strand.
CCGTCTGCATGCGGAAAAACAAACCTGGCTATGCTTATTCCTCCTCAGAAGTTTATTGATGAGGGATATGAAGTTACCACGTTGGGTGACGACATTGCATGGCTCAGAAAAGGAGAAGATGGTAAGGTTTATGCTATCAATCCGGAGTATGGTTTCTTTGGCGTAGCGCCTGGTACAAGCGAAAAGTCTAACTTTAACGCTATGGCGTCTACCAAGAAAAACACCATTTTCACTAATGTTGCTCTTGATCTGGATAAGAATGAGCCTTGGTGGGAATCGATGACCAAAATTCCTCCGGAAAATGCACTTGACTGGAAGGGTAATCCTTGGGTAGACAAAGAAAGTTCCACAGGAGCTCATCCGAATTCTCGTTTTACAGCACCGGCAATGAACTGTCCGTGCATAGACGAGGACTTCAATTCTCCAAATGGCGTTCCTATCTCAGCAATCATTTTTGGTGGCAGAAGAGCAAAGATCATGCCTTTGGTTATGGAATCCTTTAGCTGGAAACATGGTGTATTCCTTGGTTCTTCTATGGGCTCTGAAACTACTGCTGCCACAATGGGTAAGGTCGGCGTAACTCGTCGTGATCCTATGGCAATGCTTCCGTTCTGCGGTTATAACATGTCCGATTATTTCACACATTGGATTGAAATGGGTGAATACTTCGGTGAAAATGCCCCGAAAATTTTCAATGTTAACTGGTTCAGAACAGACGATGATGGCAAGTTTATGTGGCCTGGATTTGGCGAAAACTTCCGTGCACTGAAATGGATTCTGGAAAGATGTGAATATGAAGCTGAAGGTATCGAAACCGAAATTGGTGTCATCCCCGATGAAATAGACACTGAAGGTATCGATGTTTCTGATGAAACCATGGCTGAGCTGTTTGCATTTGACAGAGATCGTTGGGTTGAAGAAATCAAAGAAATCGAGGCGTTCTATGCAACTTTGGACTATGTCCCTGAAGAGCTGCTTGAAGAACTCGATGGTTTGAAAAAACGTGTTAGAGGATAAGTTATCTTCTAAAAGACGCAGGTAATGTGTCTTTCCCCCTAGTGTCTTTTTCGAAAGAAGAAGGTGCTGGGGGTTGTTTTTTTGCAAAAAAATAAGGATGCTATAAAAGCATCCCTAAAAATAGATTAGCAACAACCTCTGCTAGAACCATTTCCACAACAGTTAAATAAAATGATTAATAAAATAATTAAAAATAAACAATCATTGTCTCCACCGAATATTCCGCATCCGCAACCTCTGTTTTCTGGCATAATAAAGCCCTCCTTTAAAATAAAATATATATAAATCTTTTGTATGTTATATACTATGAAAAATAAAAAATCTTGTTACTTAAATAAGGAATAAAAAAATTTTATATAAATTTTAAAAAAGTATACAAAAAATATTTTTAATGATATAATTCTAAAAAAGTATAATGTGATAATTGGGGACATCAGGTTCTTGCGATAGAAAGAAAAGGAGAAAAACATGGGAAATATAGTTCTTTTAGACGATTTGACTATTAATAAAATTGCAGCAGGTGAAGTTATTGAAAGACCAGCATCAGTAGTTAAAGAAATGGTAGAAAATTCAATAGATGCAGGTGCTAAAAATATAACTGTAGAAATAAAAAACGGTGGAATTTCCTTAATTAAAATTACAGATGATGGATGCGGAATTGCAAAAGATGATATGGAAATTGCATTTGAAAGACATGCTACAAGTAAAATTAGAAAAGCCGAAGATTTAGAAGAAGTTCGCACAATGGGGTTCAGAGGTGAGGCCTTAGCTAGTATTGCAGCTATTGCAAATGTAGAAATGGTTTCTAGAAAAGAAGGCGAAGACGTTGGACATAAATTAGTAGTAGAAGGTGGTAAAACATTAGAATTTACAGAAGCAGGTAGAGCAGTAGGAACAACTATAACTGTACAAAACTTATTTTACAATACACCAGTTAGATATAAATTTTTAAAGAAAGATTATACAGAAGCAGGATATATAGAAGATGCAGTAACAAGAATTGCACTTGTTAATAAAGATGTATCTTTAAAATTAATTAGTAATGGAAAAACTGTAGTACAAACAAATGGTAACGGAGATATGAAAACGGTTGTATATAGCATCTATGGTAAAGATGTTGCTACAGAAACAGAAGAAATTGATTATGAATATGATGGAATAAGAATAACAGGTGTTGTTGGAAAACCTGTTGTTGCAAGAGCAAATAGAAGTAAACAACAATTCTTTTTAAATGGTAGATATATTAAAGATAAAAACTTAACAGCAGCTGCTGATCAAGCATATAAAGGAATGATTCCAGTTGGAAGATATGGTTTCTTAATTTTAAATTTAGAAATGGATCCAAAACTTGCTGATGTTAACGTTCACCCAGCTAAATTAGAAGTTAGATTTGAAGATGAAGGTAAAGTATTTAAAGCAGTATATCATGCTATAAAATCATGCCTTGCAAAATCTGAGCTTGTAGAAAATGTTGAAAGAGAAGCGTTAGAGTCTGGAAGAAAATTTAATGAAGATGCAGAAAAAAGAAATAACGGTGAACTTGTTTTTGAAGAAGAGAAGAAGAGTGGAATTGCTGGTTTATTCCAAAAAATAATGAAAGAACCAGAAGAGACTCAAGAAGAATTAAGTAATAATCATTTAGAAGAAATATTTAAATATAGACAAAATTTAGAGAAAAAATCAAATGAGATTGCTAAAGAAAGTAAAGATAAAGAATCTAATACAATTAATGATACAGAATTATCTAAAAAAGTTGAATTTGGTAATGCGTTAATTTCAAGTGAAACAAAAGAATTAGATGTTACTGTTGTAAATGAATTAATTAAAGATGCAACAACAGAATTAGTTTCAACAAAACTTGTTAACAAGGAAGCAACACAAGTACTTGATACAGAAGCAGTAAGAAATGAAGAAAAAGCTAAATTAGAAGAAACACAAAAAATTAATTTAAATGATTTAAAACAAACATCTCAAGAAACTGTTATTGCAGCAAATGAAGGATTAAACAATTTACCTGAACATACAATGGTAATTGATACTGCTGTAGTTAATAGCAATATTAATAATGAAGAAAAAACAGAAACAATAGCTGTTAATGAAGAAGAAAATAATGAATTTTTAAAACTTGCTGAAAAAATGTTAGAAGCAAAACTTGATATAGATGCAACACAAAGTATTGATACTGCAAAAGTAAGAGAAACTTTAAACGATGCTGCAAATTATGAAGCAAACCCAGAATTTGATGCTATGTATAAAAAGACATTTGGTGTTGATTCATATGCTGTAAGATTAGAAAAAGAACAAGAAAAAATAGAACAAGAAAAATTAAATGCTTCAAAAGATTTTGAATATGCAACAGAAAACATGAATGTGTTTGAAGAAAAAGAACACGAAATGGAAATACCATATAAGTTTTTAGGTATTGCATTTAATACATATATAATAATTGAACTTAAAAATGAAATGTATATTATAGACCAACATGCTGCACATGAGAGAATTCTTTATGAAAAAGTAAAAGAGAATTATTATAATGATGCTGAAAGAGATGAACAATTCTTACTTCTTCCAGATGTAATATCTTTATCACATAAAGAAATGATCATTGCAAAAGAAAATGTTGATATGTTTACAAAAGCTGGATTCTCATTTGAAGAATTTGGTGATAACACAATAAAATTAATGTCTGTTCCAGGAATGGTTGAAGAATTAAATACTAAACAATTATTCCTAGATATATTAGATGAAATTGATACTGTAGCAGTTACAGCAAAACAAGAAAAAGAAGATAAATTTATAGCAACAGTTGCATGTAAGGCTGCTGTTAAAGCTAAAATGAGATTAGATGAAAAAGAAGTAGATAATTTAATGAAACAATTACTTCAACTTCCAAATCCATTTACATGCCCACATGGAAGACCAACAGCTATAAAAATGACAAAATATGATTTAGAGAGAAAATTTAGTAGGAGATAAGTTTAATGAAACCTAAAGTTGTAGTAATAGTAGGACCAACAGCATCTGGTAAAACAGCTCTTTCTATAGAACTTGCTAAAAAGATAGATGGAGAAATAATTTCATCTGATTCTATGCAAATATATAAAGACATGGATATTGGTACTGCGAAAGTTACAAAAGAAGAAGCTCAAGGTATAAAACATTACTTAGTTGATTTTGTATCTCCAGATCAAAGATATACTGTTTCGGATTTTAAAAAAGATAGTGAAGCAGCAATTAAGGAAATATTAGAAAAAGGCAAGGTGCCAATCGTTGTCGGTGGCACCGGCTTATATGTTAATTCATTAATTTATGGTATCGAATATCAAGATATGAAAATTGATGAAGAATATAGAAATATGCTTATTAAAAGAGCTGAGGATCCACTAGAACTTGAAAAAATGTGGGATGAGGCAAATACTATTGACCCAGAAGCAATGGTTAAAATAAGCAAAAATGACATGAAAAGAATAATAAGAGTTTTAGAGATTTATAAATCAACAGGAAAGACTAAAACAGAACAAGAAATTCTTTCAAGGCAAAAAGGTACTGAATATGATTTTAAAGTATTCGGTATTTCTATGGATAGAGAAAAACTATATGAAAGAATTAACTTAAGAGTTGATTTAATGATTGAAGCTGGACTTGAAGATGAGGTTAGAAATTTGCTTGAAAAGTATGATGAATTTCCAACAGCTATGCAAGGACTAGGTTATAAGGAAGTCAAAGAATATTTTGATGGAATATTAACAAGAGAAGAAATGATAGACAAAATAAAACAAGAGTCGAGAAGATATGCAAAAAGACAATTAACTTGGTTTAGAAGAAACGAAGAAATTGTTTGGCTTGATAAAGATGATGGTATGGAGAATAATATCAAAACTATTTTAGAGAGGTTATAGTGAAAAACAAGAAAGAAGAAATTAATTTAAATAAAGTTTCTATAGCTATAATTATAATCATTGCGGTACTTTTTTGTGTCACAAATGGTAAAGAATTAATGAGAAGCACTTCAGAGAAAACAACTGTATCTGAAGGTTCTTTATCATATGAAGAAGCCGTTGAAGGATTTATTATTAGAGATGAAGTAGTTTTGCAAGGTGAAAATTATAAAAATGGAATGGTTCAAATGTTATCAGACGGTGAAAGAGCCGCTAAGAATCAAGCTGTTTTTAGATATTATTCTAATGTAGAAGATCAAATTTTAAAACAAATTGCAGATTTAGATGTGCAAATAAATGAAGCAATAGAACAAAGTGATTTAAATTTACTTGTTTCAACAGATATTTCTAGTATTACAAATGAAATTGAATTTGTAGTAAATGATATGTATAAATTAAATAATATTCAAAAAATTAATGAGCATAAAAATAAAATTGATACATATATATCTAAGAAGACAGAAATTACAGGAAGTTTAAGTCCAGATGGATCTGTAGTAAAAACATTAACAGAGCAAAGAGATAAATTAGAAGAACAACTTGAAAGTTCTGTTGAGATAATCACAGCTCCAAAAACAGGACTAGCTTCATATAGAATAGATGGTTTAGAAGAAAAATTAACAGTTGGTGATTTTACATATCTATCAGTAGATATGTTAGATAATTTAGAATTAAAGATTGGTGCAGCTGTTCCTTTAAGTAATGAAAAAGGAAAAATTGTAGATAATTTTGCATGTTACATTGCAACAATTTCAGATTCAGAAAATGCTATGGCTGCAAAAGTTGGAGATGAGCATGTATTAAGATTATCAACTGGCGAAGAAATTAATGCAGAAATAGTTCATATTGTTGAAGAAAAAAATAATAGAATTATAGTGTTTGAAATTACTGAAAAAGTAGCAGAATTACTTGAATTTAGAATGATTTCTGTTGATATAATATGGTGGAAATATACTGGACTTAAAGTAAGTAATGCAGCATTAATTGAAGAAAATGATAAAATATATGTTGAAAGAAATAGAGCTGGATATTCACAAAAAATATTAGTAAAAGTATTAAGACAAAATGATACATATTCTATAGTAGAAAACTATGAGGATACAGAATTAGAAGCGATGGGATTGTCATCAGACGAAATATCAGATAGAGTAAAAATTAAGCTATATGATGTAGTTGTGTTACATTCGTCTAAGTAAATTCACAAAAAAATTACAATAAAATTACAATTGAATTATTTTTTAATAACATTGTGAAAAAGCATTGACAATAGTGTGAAAATTGTAGATACTATATACATAATTAAGCTACGAATGAAGAGAAAAAATTAGGAGGTCTGTAGAGAAAAATGGCAGGAACATCAATAAAAAAATTTATGGATTTTATATGGGGAGAGCAAGACGTACAAGAAGAGTACGATGAAGAAGTATATAACAATGATTATGCTGAAGAGTATGATGATGCTGAAGAGCAAGAAGGTGGAGAACAACCTTTCAATCCATTCAAAAGCATGAGAAAAAATAAAGTTGTACAAATGCCACAACCACAACAAATCAAAATGAAAATATCAAAACCAACTAATTTTGATCAAGCTGACGAAATAGTTATGCAATTAAAAGAAAAAAATGCGGTTGTTATTAATTTAGAGTATGTAAGCAAAGACGTTGCAAGAAGAATTGTAGACGTTGTTAGTGGTGCTGTAAAAGCATTAGACGGAAATATAGAAAAAGTTTCAAATTCTATATTTGTTGTTGCTCCATACAACTATGATATAATTAACGAAATTACTAAAGAAAAAATCGAAAGCAAGTTTTCTGCATCTTGGATTAAATAATAAACTTTAGGAGGAAAATATGTTAACACCTTTAGATATAGAAAATAAAAAATTTCCTAGAAAAAGATTAAATGGATATGATCCAGATGAAGTGGATGATTTTCTAGATCAAGTAACTGATGACTATGAAAAGTTATACAGAGAAAATACAGAATTAAGAGATGAAATAGACGAACTAAGAAAAGATTTAGATCATTACAAAAATGTAGAACAAACTTTACAAAACACTTTAATTATGGCTCAAACAACAGCTGATGATATTAAAGCGACAGCTCAAGCTCGTGCTGAGCAAATGATTAGAGATGCACAAAGTGAAGCAAGAAAATCTTCAGAAGAAATTGCTAAAGAAGAATTTGAAATAAGAAGAAGAACAGAAGAATTAAAAAGACAATTTGGTGTTTATAAAGCTAAAATGGAAGCTTTACTAATTTCTCAATTAGAACTTTTACAAGAAAGCAAAGATAGCGAAGAATAATTATAAAAAATAATGAGCGGTATACCTTGTATGCCGCTTTTTTGTATGCTTTGATACTGTTACAAAAGAATTAAGTATGTATTACATTTGTGTTAATCTTATTGACTTATAGCATATTTGGAATAAAATGTATATATATAATATAATAGGCATATATAGGAGTAGTATGAGAATTATTAGTGGGACTATGAGAGGGACAAAGTTATTTACTCTTGAAGGCGAAAATACAAGACCAACTTTGGATAGAGTAAAAGAAGCTCTTTTTAGTAAAATAAATTATGATTTACAAGATGCAGTAGTACTTGATTTATTTGCTGGAAGTGGTGCTTTAGCTTTGGAATCGATAAGTAGAGGTGCTGATAAAGCAGTATTATGCGACTCATCTAGAGATGCAATTAAAATTATAAAACAAAATATAGAAAAAACACGTACAAACGATAAAACATTGTTACTTACATGTGATTATAAGAAAGCATTAGAAGAATTAAAAAACAAAAAGATGAAATTTGATATTGTTTTTTTAGATCCACCTTATTTGACTGATTATGCAGAAGTAGCAGCTAAGATAATTATCGAGTCAGAAATGTTAAATGAAGATGGATTAATTGTTTTAGAAACAGACAATGAGAAAAAAGTAATTGATAATTTGGATACAAATATATTAGAGATAAAAGATATTAAAAAATATGGTAGAGTATTTCTCCTATTTTTGAATCGAAAGGGGTAAAAGATGGAAATCTTTACATTACTAGAAGCTTTAGAAGATATTTTAGAAAGAAGTAAAAGTGTTCCTTTTACAGAGAAAAGTTTAATTGAAAAAGGCCAATTTTTAGATATAATTAAAGAAATCAGATTAAAATTACCTGATGAATTAAAACAAGCTAAATGGATTAAAGAAGAACGTGAAAGAATAATTGCTGAAGCACAAAAAGATGCAGATGCTATTGTTAAAGAAGCGGAAAATAGAATTATTTCTATGATTGACGAACATGAAATTACTAAAAAAGCTTATGATAAAAAGACAGAAATCATTGCTGATGCAAATGAAATGTTTAGAGAAATCACACAAGGTACAAACACATATGTAGATGGTATATTAGCAAACATTGAAAATAATATGGTAGAACTTGGAAAAACATTAAATGGAGTAGAGATGTCTATTCAAAGTGCGTTAGAAACTATTCAAAATAACAGAAAAGAACTTAAATAACAAAATAAAAGCCAGAATCAAAATCAATTAATCATTGATTCTGATTGTGGCTTTAAATTTAGGAGGATGTAAACTTTGGGAAGAAGAAAGAAAAGAACAACATCAAATGGAAAAAATAAAAAAAGATCAGGTATTAATATAGATTTAGCCGTATTAGTAATGTTTGTAACAACAATACTATCATTCATATTAATTTATGGTGAAAATGGCGTTATTGGAGAAATTTTAAGTCCAGCATTAGGTGGAATAATAGGTGTTATTAAATATGTTATTCCAGTTGGATTTTTAGTATTAACTGTATGTATTGCAAAAAATGATAGAACATATATTACTTCAAAATTTGTGCAATATGGTATATTACTTGCATGTATTGCAGCGACACTTTCAATTTATCAATTTACAAATGGTCACATAAATGATGAACTTGAATTTAGTCAAATAATTGAAGCAGCATACGATTTAGGTGTACAAAATAATGGTGGAGGAACTGTAGGTGCAGTTATAGCTTATCCTCTTATCAAATTATTAGGTCCGTTTGGAGCTGCAGTAACAACAATGGGTATTGTTGCAGTGTTATTTGTATTCACATTCGGTTTACATCCATCAAATATAATGCTAGATATAATGGATGAAATGAATGCAAGAAGAGAAGAAAGAGAAGATGAACTTCAAGCAAGACGTGAACAAAGAATGGCAAGAAGAGAAGCAATGAGAAATTCTAATGTTCCACTTACAAATGAACAAAGAAGAGATCAAAGAAGAAATGCTAATATCACTGATATACAAACAAGCATTGATGAAAACGAAATTACAATTAATTTAAATGGACAAAAACAAGGCGGAGGAGTCGAAGAAGAAAAAGGTAGAACTGGCCTATTTGGTAAATTCAAAAAAGATACGCCTGAAAATGATCCAGATGTAATTAAAGCTAACATATTTAAAGATACAGCTAAAGCAAATGAAGTTCAAGCACAAAAACAAGTAGCAGATGATAACTTATTTGCTGTAGAAGTTGAACAAAAAGAAGAAAAAACAAAGACAGTATTAAACTTAACACACGCTCAAGCAGTTGAAGCTGAAGAAGAAAATTATGAATATCCACCAGTAAGTTTACTTGGTAAAAATATAAAGAAAGCTAATAAAGCTGGAGCTAAAGCTTTAACAGAAAAAGCAACACAACTTCAAAGAACACTTCATAGTTTTGGTGTATCTGCAAAAGTTGAAAATATTTCAGTAGGACCTGCAATCACAAGATATGAGCTTAAACCAGCTGAAGGTGTTAGAGTAAGTAAAATAGCAAATCTTGCTGATGATATAGCATTAAATTTAGCTGCTGAAACAATAAGAATTGAAGCTCCAATTCCTGGTAAACAAGCTGTAGGTATAGAGATTCCAAATAAAGAAAAAGAATCTGTACCACTTCGTGATGTTATAGAAAGTGAAGAATTTGAAGATAATAAATCTAAATTAACAGTTGCTCTTGGAAAAGACGTAGCTGGAAATATAGTTTTAGCAGATATAGCTAAAATGCCACACGTACTAATTGCTGGTTCAACAGGTTCTGGTAAATCAGTATGTATCAATACAATTATTACAAGTTTTATATATAATGCAAAACCAAGCGAAGTAAAATTAGTAATGGTTGATCCAAAGGTAGTAGAACTTTCAGTATATAATGGAATACCACATTTATTAATTCCAGTTGTAACTGATCCTAGAAAAGCTGCAGGTGCTTTAGCGTGGGCAGTACAAGAAATGGATCACAGATATAATTTATTTGCTGAAAAAGGTGTAAGAGATCTAAAAGGTTATAACGCTGCTATTGAAAAAAGTGGTGATGAGACAGTTGGTAAACTTGCACAAATAGTAATTATTATAGACGAGCTTGCTGACTTAATGATGGTAGCTGCAAAAGAAGTTGAAGATTCTATTTGTAGATTAGCTCAAAAAGCAAGAGCAGCAGGTATGCACTTAGTAATTGCTACACAAAGACCTTCAGTAGATGTTATCACTGGTTTAATTAAAGCAAATATTCCATCAAGAGTTGCATTTGCTGTTTCATCACAAATTGACTCAAGAACAATTCTTGATCAAGTTGGAGCAGAAAAATTACTAGGTAAAGGTGATATGCTTTATTACCCAGCTAGTGCTTCTAAACCAGTCAGAGTTCAAGGTGCATTTGTTTCTGATGGTGAGGTAGAAAAGATAGTAGATTTTGTTAAATCTAATGGAGTTGCAACATACAATGAGGATATATTAGAAGAAATTGAAAGATCTAATAAATCTGACGGACAAATTGAACAAGATAATCAAGATGATGATACAGATCCATTATTAATGGATGCGATACAAACAGTTATTGAGATTGGTCAAGCTTCAACATCATTTATTCAAAGAAGATTTAAAGTAGGATATGCAAGAGCAGGAAGAATAATTGATCAAATGGAAGCAAGAGGAATTATTTCTGGATATGAAGGAAGTAAACCAAGACAAGTATTAATAACAATGGAAAGATGGCAAGAGCTTAACATGGCTCAACCACCAGCAGGAGATACACAAGAATAAAAAAGTAAGGAGGAGATTCTAATGGGATTATTTTCTAAATTGAAAGATTACAATTTGGAATTAGATGAAGTGCTTGATAAAAAGACATTTTCATCGTACATTAAGAATCTCCTTTTAAGTATGATTTATAAAGTGGAGACTTCTTATGTGGATTTCAAAGAAGTAAAAAGATGCGTAAGAAGTAAAGAAGACCTACTTAACGAAATAGTTGAGTCGGTTAGATTATATTGTGATAATATTAAAACTGTAGAGCCTGATTCCGATCAGGCTAAAATGCTTATTAAACATAAAGTTGAAGCACTAACTAATAGTGCTGAAAGAAGTATTTTAACTTATCCGACAGAAATGTCATTATTCTATGCTATTTCAGACATTTCTCCAAAATATTTTTATATCAATCCAAATTTTGTACTAAGAAATGTACTGCAAAATACATTAGTTAATGGGTACAATTTAAACAACATTGAAATTTTAAGAGACTTTAATGGATGGTCTTGGGATTTTTCATATGGAACTGATTTTAATTATGTGGATAATTTAATTTATCAAAATCTTCTTGTAATACTTGGCGAGAAGTTTTTATATGAGTGGAGAACATATGGATCAACAAGACGTGATTTTGTTGATGAAGCGAAAAAATATATAAAAGTATTTACAGGAAATGAAAAATATTTTAAAGCTTTGTTTAAGGTTTTATATGTAAAATTAAATGCAAAAGATAGAGAAAAGATTGATCTAATATTAGCATCAAAATTAAAAGAATATAGAGGAATGCAAGATAAAGAAAAATTCTATGCTGAATCAAGAGAGAAAAAACAAAAACTTGAAAAGAAGCTTGGTAAAATTGATTTAGCATTAAATGATAATGCAGTACTTGAAAAAGAATTTAAAAGATATAATGCTAAGGTAGATGAGTCAAAACAAATAAAAAGTATTATAACTTATAAAAAGAGAATATCATCAGAAAGAGATCGAATATTTGAGCAAATAAATCAAATTTCTTTCTTATTAATAACAAGTAATTACAACAAATATAAAAGTGATTTAAAAGACAATCTAGAGCATTATAAAACAAAAGATGATGTACTTACATCACTTATTGAACTTCAAAAAGAGTTTTTAAATATTGTTGATAAAAGATTATCAAAGATGAAAACTCGTGATGAAATAATAGATGTTTTATATGAACTTAGATATTACAGATTATTAAAAATTGATAAAAATTATGTTGTAAGTGAAATCGATGATCTTGAAGAGATGATTGATAAAATTATGAAAAAAGCTATAACATTACTTTGTAAAATAGGTGCTATTAAAATTATAAGTATGGATATTAATCTAAATTTTGAAATTATAAAATATGCATTAGTTACAAAGATAATAGAATTAGAACAAATAAAAATATCTTTAGAAATAGAGGGAGATTCTGTAATTATTAGAGTATTTGATAAAGATGTTATAGAAAAACAGGGGAGAAAACAATTAACAGTTTCAAAAGGCACATTTGAGATTAAGCCAAAGAGAAAAGTGAAACTTTTTAACTAAAGGAGGATATTTATGAAAATTACATTTTTAGGGGCAGCAAAAACAGTAACAGGTTCAAATTTCTTGGTAGAAGCAGCTGGTAAGAAGTTCTTAGTAGATTGCGGTATGTACCAAGGTAAAATTACAGAAGAATTAGAAAATTCAGATCCATTTGTATACAATGCGTCTGATATAGATTTCATGCTATTAACACATGCTCACATTGATCACTCAGGAAGAATTCCAAAATTATATAATGAAGGATATAAAAATCCAGTATATGCTACAAAAGCAACTTGTGACCTTTGTGAGATAATGCTTCCTGATAGTGGACACATTCAAGAAGTTGAAATTGAATGGAAAAATAGAAAGAGAATGAGAGAAGGATTAGATCCACTTCCACCTCTTTATACTGCAGAAGATGCATATAACTGTTTAGAAATATTTAGAGCAGTACAATATGATGATATAGTTGAGATTGATGATAATATTAGTGTTAGATTTAATGATGCAGGACACATGCTTGGATCTGCAATAATAGAAGTTTGGGTAACAGAAGATGGTAAAACAACTAAAGCTGTATTTACAGGAGATTTAGGAAATAATGATTTACCACTTTTAGATTCACCAACAATGATTAGTAATGCTGATTATTTAGTAATGGAATCAACATATGGAAGTAGACTTCACATGAGAAATGATGATAAAGCAAATATGTTCTTAGACATTGTTTCTGAAACATTAGATAAAGGTGGAAAAGTTATAATCCCATCATTTGCTGTTGGTAGAACACAAGAAATTCTTTATGAAGTAGATAAATTAAAGGAAGAATATGGACAAGATGAAGAATTTGCTAAAAAATATGAGAAAATAATGAATGTTCCTGTATATGTAGATAGTCCTTTAGCAATATCTGCTACAGAAGTATTTAAGAAAAATACAGAATTATTTGAAGAAGAAATTCAAGAAAAAATTAAAAGAGGAGATAATCCACTAGAATTTAAAGGTCTTCAATTTACACAAACAGCAGATGAATCAAAAGCGTTAAATATGGATAATTCACCAGCAATTATCTTATCTGCCAGTGGTATGTGTGAAGTTGGTAGAATTAAACATCACTTAAAACATAATTTATGGGATCCAAATAATACAATTCTATTTGTTGGATATCAAGCACCTGGCACTTTAGGAAGAAGTATAGTAGATGGTGCAACTAAAGTTAAAATATTTGGTGAAGAAATTGCAGTAAATGCAAGAGTAGAATATATTGAAGGATATTCAGGACACGCTGATCAAACTTGGCTTTTAAACTTTGT
>JAZSBZ010000105.1:0-9088 GCA_045602645.1 Candidatus Scatovivens sp.
GATAATAATAAAAGTAAAAAGAAATAATAGGCAATCCAAAATTGAGGAGGAATAAAAATGATTTATATAATCGACGAAAAACCTTATATAAAGGTTGCTAATTATTACAGAGAAGTTGACATTAAGAAAAAAGGAAATGAATATTATGTCATTCCTAAAAAAGGTGAAGAAACTAAATTAGAATATGTTAAGCAATCAGACATTGGACAAATGTCAGTAGAAGATTTTTATAAAAAGAATTTATTTAATAGTAATAAAATGGATATTTCTTTAGAAGAAAACAGATAAAAGAGGTGAAAAAGATATGATGACTTTTGAAGATTATAAACATACGCAAGAAGGTTTTGCGTTAAATGAAAAAGTAAAAAGGCAGTTAAAAAGTAGAGGATTTGAAATTTCAAATTTATCAGAAGATGATATATATGATGAAATAGAAAATGCTATTGAAGCTGTTAATGATAGAAGGCATTTCATATCTAATGACCAATTATTGTTTGAACCAAAGTATAAAGGAACTGTTGTAAGACTTGTTATGTGTTCTTTTGCCAAGATGGGTGCAGAAGGACAATTAGCACATTCTGAAAATAAAATTTCAAGAACGTATGCTGGAGCTAGTGAATATCCTAATGATATTCTTCAAGAAATTGTACCATTAGGAAGGATGAAAAGTATATGATTTGTCTAAGAAGAAATAAAAGACCTTTTTATTTGTGTCAAAAACTTCCTAATTCAACTAATTTTGATGTTCCTATTCCTTGTTTCTTAAATTTTCAACCTACTAATAGTATAGGAGAAAAATTAACTTTAGGAGAAGATTATTCTATGTATTTACAAATAAAATGTACACCAGAAGAAGCCAAAAAATTTAAAAACGGCGATAAGTGTTACATTTATGTAACTCCACCAACAGTACATGATGTACTTTGCAAAGATGCAGATTATATTGTTGATGGAAACCCTATAAATACGTTAAATCAATCTGAAATAAAGTTAAGAAAATTAAGTGGTCAATAATGAAAAAGATTGAAGTAGAATTATCTAGACAAGGTCTTAGAGATTTGTCTAAGAAAATAGATAATTTAAAACAAGATTTAAAAAAAGCAGATAAAAGAATTGAGGATAGACTAGCAGATTATGCTAGAACTCAAATTGAAAATAATTTATCTGCAACACCATTTAGAGATGGAAACGAAGATACTACTACTTTTAAAGAAGAATTTGATGATAAAATAAAAGTAGGAATGAGAGGAAGTCAAGTTTTATATAATGAATTTGGAACTGGTACACAAGGAGAAATGTCGCCACATCCAGTAAAAGGTAAATTTCCATTACATGGATATAATACTGGAAGGACTATTAGAACTGCTAGTTTAAAAGTTAATGAAAAATATGGAGTTTCAGTAGGAACAAAATATTGGACTTATAAATCAGCAGATGGGCAAACCGTATTTACTACTGGTATTCCAGCAGGAAAACAAGTCTTTGATGCAGCAATGGCATTAAGAAAAGAAAAAAAGAAAATAGTTAAACAGGAAGTGAGTGATGTCTTATCGAAACTTTAATTCCACAATTAAAAAGAGATATAAAAGCAGAATTTGAACAACCAATAGAATACGAAGATGTAATAAATGAAACTACTTTAACTTTAACTGACTTTCAAGATGTTACTGTCAAAGGTGCATATGATGCAATTCCAGAAATACAATATCCATTAATAACAATTTTAGAAATTCAAAATACTGAAAACTCAGAATTTACTGATAATGAAGGAGAACATGTTTCAGATTTAGCATATCAAATTGAATGTTGTAGTAGAAATACAACTTATTTAGAAGCTACTGAAAGTGCAATGCTTATGGGTAATGTTGTCAATAAGCTTTTAACTGGACCTAGATATAAATTATCAAGAGTTGGAACTCCATCAATAGTTCCAATAGTAGCTGATAAAGATGTTATTAGATATATATTAAGATATTCTTGTAGTATTGATTTAGATAAAAATACAATACATTCAAGAAGTTAAAAAAAGGAGGAATTTAAAATGGCTATTAATTTAAGTACAGCTGGTATTCATTTATATTATGCAGTAGAATCAGTAGCAGGAACAAGACCTACTGCAAAAAGTGCTTATACAGATTTAGTAGGAGTAAAAAGTATTCCATCAATGAACCCTGCTCCAGATACACTTGAAACAACAGACTTAAACCAAACAGAATATAAGACATATATTGATGGTTTAAAAGATTTAGGAGGCTCATTAGAATTTACATTTAATTTAACTCAAGAATTAGTTACAATGTGGAATACATTAATGGAAGCTTATGAAGCTGCAAAAGCTACTGGAAAAGCTACATGGTTCTTAATTGATATTCCAGGATTAACAAACGGATTATACTTTACTGGAAATCCATCAAGTATGGGAATACCAGAAGCAGGAGTAAATGCTGTTTTAGAAATTACAAATTATATTACACCAACAGGAGCACCTGTAAATGCTGCTAAACCAACAACATAATAAATAAAGAAAAGAGGTAAAAATATGAATAAAAAAATTGAATTTGAAGATAATGGCGAAAAATATGTATTAGAATATAATAGAGAAGCTATAAAAGTAATGGAAGCAAGAGGGTTTAGTGTTTCTGAATTAACATCTAAACCTATGACAATGTTACCTTTAGCTTTTGAAGGGTTATTTTATAAAAATCATAAAAAAGTTAAAAAAGATTACGTTGATGAATGTTATGATAGATTCAAAGATAAAAGTAAATTAATTAATGTAATTGGCGATATGCTTTCAGAAGTTTATGATAGCTTAACAGATGATGAAAGTGATAATGAAAAGGGAAACTTAGATTGGAAGATAGTTGGATAAATTCCGACAAGGCAAAGCATATCTTCCTTAGTGAACAGTTCGATAAAATGTGTCCTTATTTTTTGAGCATAGGAATGACATACGAACAATATTGGTATGGAGATGTTACTATGACAAAAGATTATTTAAAGGCATATAAAATAAAAGCAAAAAGAGATGATGAAATCGAACAATGGAATATTTGGAAACAAGGCATGTATATATATGAGGCATTGTGTGATGTATCTCCTGTATTACATGCCTTTTCTAAAAAAGGTACAAAGCCTTTGCCATATTCAGAAGCTCCTTATGGAATGGAAGAATATAAAAAGAAATTAGAAGAAAAAAGAAAGCCTACAAAGCAAGAAGTTGAAAATGAAAGATTAAGGGCAAGAATTTTCTTTTTAAATTGGGCGAAAGCCACAAAAGAAAAATTCAAAAATGAAAGGTAGGTGTTATAATGGAAACAAGTATTGATGAAGTTAGTATTCAAATAGGCAGTAATTCAGAAGGAGCAAGTAGTGGATTAGATAATTTAAAAAACAGTATTGATAGATTATATTCTTCATTAGATATGACATTAAATAAATTAAATCAATTTAGTTCTGCAATATCAAATTTACAATCAAAAGCTAGTCAAGCTAATAGTCTAAATTTATCAAAAATGAATAATGCAAATTTTAATGCTGGTGCATTAAATGTAGATAATTCAGGACTAGATAAAGTACAAAATATAACTGATAAAATTAATACTTCTTCATTAAAAGCAAGAGATTCAGTTAAATCTATTGCAAGTGCTTTTACAAGTGTAGGTAATGGAGCTATAGCAGCAGGAAGTAAACTTTCTAAAGCATCAGGATTTTTCTCAAAAGGAGTACATAAAATAAAAGAAGGACTAGGCTCAATTTTTAAAGGCTCTAGAAAAGCATTTGATGGAGACCACATTTCAAGAGGATTCAAAAAATTGTTAAAATATGCTTTTGCTTTATTTTCAATTAGAGGTACTTATGCTTTATTAAATAGTGCAGCAAATAAGTGGTTAAGTAGTAATGACCAAGCTGCAAAACAATTAAGTGCAAATATTGATTATTTAAAATTTGCAGCAGGTTCTGCTTTATCTCCTATAATTGAAAGATTAGTAAGTTTAGTATATACTTTATTAAGAGGAATACAGAAAGTTGCTTATGCTTTAACTGGAGTAAATATTTTTGCAAAAGCTACAGCTTCTTCAATGGCAAGTACAGCTAGTAGTGCAAAAGAAGCTGCTAAATCTTTAGCACCTTTTGATGAGTTAAATAATATAGATTTTGGTAAATCATCAGGTGCTGGAGGAGGAACAGTAAGCCCAAATTTAGATTTATCACAATTAGATGGAGCTACTAACAGTATTATAGAAGCGATAAAACAAGGCGATTGGTATAAAGTAGGAGAAGAAGTAGCAAAAAAATTTAATGAATCATTAGAAAAAATTGATTGGAATAAAATACAAAATAGTGCTAAAAAAATAGCTGAAAATATTGCATTATATTTGAATGGATTTTTAGAAAATACAAATTGGAATTTAGTAGGTAGTACAATTGGTAACGGTATAAATACAGCAATTTATTTTGCTAAAACTTTTTTAACAACATTCAAATGGGAAAGTCTAGGAAAAGCTATTGCTAATACTGTAAGTTCTGCTGTAAAAACAACAGATTGGAAAGAATTAGGAAGTAGTATTAGTACGGCAATAACAGGAGTTTTAAAAACAACCAGCACTATATTAAAAAATGTTGAATGGGATAAATTAGCTGATGGACTTGTTGATTTTGTAAAAGGAATAAAATGGGGAGATGTAATAAAAGCTCTTTCAGAAGTATTAGGTGCAGCTGTAGCAGGAGCAGCTAAATTTTTCTTTTCTATTGGATATAATATAGGAGATGAATTAGCAAAAGGAATCTGGAAATTTACAGATGAAATGAAAGAAAAAATGGGTAAAGAAGGAATGAACGTAATTCAATCATTTTTTAGAACAGCTTATGAATGGTTGAGAAATGCAGATAAATGGATTTATGAAAAATTGATACAACCAGCTATAAATAGTATGTTTGGAAATGATACTTTAACTAATGAAACGTATGATAAAGGTCAAAAAGTTTCAGAAGGATTTTTACAAGGTATAGGAGATTTCTTTGGTGGAATAGAAAAATGGATAGAAAATACTATTGTTAATCCAATAATAAATGGATTTAAAAGTTTATTTGGTATTCATTCTCCTAGTACAGTAATGAAAGATGAAGTTGGAACATATGTTGGACAAGGATTATTAGAAGGAATGGTACAAGGATTAGGAAATATAATATCATGGCTAAGAGATAATATATTTAATCCAATAGTGAATGGATTTAAAAGTTTATTCGGTATACATTCTCCTAGTACAGTTTTTCAAGGTTTAGGAACTAATATTACAGAAGGATTGTTTAATGGAATGAATAGTTTAGTAACAAAAATTATAAATATTGGTCAAACTATTTTTTCAGGATTTACTAATAAATTTTCAGGAATATCAAATTTCTTTGAAACAAAAGTAAAACAACCTGTTATAAATGCCTTTAATAATTTATGGGGTAGTGTTACAAGAATATTCGACAATATAAGAAATGCTATATCAAATACTTTAGGTAACATTAATGTACATATAAAAATGCCACATTTTACATGGACTACACAACCAGCTTCTGGATGGGTTGCTAATATATTAAGAGCATTAAGTTTGCCAACAAGTTTACCAAAATTAAATGTTAGTTGGTATGCACAAGGTGGATTTCCAGATGAAGGACAATTGTTTGTTGCAAATGAAGCCGGACCTGAAATGATAGGCAACATTGGAAATAAAACAGCAGTAGCAAATAATGACCAAATTACTACAGCTATTGCAAAAGCAACATATGAAGCTGTAAGTAGAGCTTTATTCGAAAATCAAGATAATAATCAACAAATAATAGTTAATTTAGGTAATGAAACTTTATATAAAGGAATGACAAAAAATAGAAATCAAGCAAGTAATCAATATGGAATAACAGTATAAGGGGGAAAATATGAGTAATTTTAGAGGATATTATGTTAAAATAGGCAATTGTAATTTTACAACTCCATCTCCCAAAAGAGAGGGGCTATTAATAATGCCCCATCTTGTTCAAACTACTGATAGTGGGGTGTTAGCAAGTGGAAGATTAGAAATAAAAGAATTGCCACATAGAAGGACAAAAATTCAAATGCAATTTCCTGTAATGACTTTAGAAGAATATATGTATTATTATTCAGTAATAATGTCAAGTATGTATTTACAAGTAGAATACTATAATGAAGGAATTGATGACTATGAAACAGGAACTTTTTATCATAATGATATGCAATATAAACCTGTAAAATATAATGGCAAAGAAATGATAGAAATGCAAGAAATACATTTAATCGAACATTAAGGAGGATTTTAATGTATAAGTTAGAAAATAATGTAGAATGGACTAATGATTTAAAAAATGCTTTTAAACATAACGTAACAAAAGCAAAAATAATATATAATAATACAGAAATAAATCATGATAATGGAATAAAAGAAATAACTTTAGAAGATAGTGTATATGTTCCAGATGTTGGATTTATAGGACAAGCAACAGCTAAAAAAGCAACAATAATTTTATTAGATAATGAACAAACAATTAATCTTGAGAATAAAGAATTTGAATTATATATAGGTGCTGATTATAATAATCAAACATATTATATTAATTATGGAAAATTTATTGTAAATGAGCCACCTGAAAATGATAGTACAAATGGTACAATTAAAATTATAGCTTATGATTATATGATAAAATTTAACAAAAATTATCAAGACCAAGCAACTTATCCTATAAGTTTAAAAAATTATCTTATCAATATATGTAGACAAGCAGGGATTGAATTAGGAACTACAACATTTCCAAATGAAAATTTTATGGTAGAAGATAACCAATTTGAAGGAAAACAATTAAGAGAAGTAATAAAACATATTGCAAAATGTGCTTTTAGTTGGGCTAGAATTGGACAAGATAATAAATTATATTTAGATTTTAATACAACAGGAACTCCTGTAGAAAGTTTTGGAATAAATGAATATAAACAAGATGGATTTAAGAAAGCAAATGAATATTATGGACCTATAAATAAAGTAACATATGCTGATAGTGATATTCAAGGACAAGAAGAAAGTGTACCAGATAATAATTCTATTACATTAAATGGAGTAAAAGAATTAGTAATATATGATAACTTTTTCGCATATACAACACAAAAAAGGCAACAATTAATACAAGCAGGAAGTGTTTTATTTGGATTAACTTATATGCCTGTAACACAATTAGAATTAACTGGAGCTATATATTTAGATTGCACAGATTTTATTGAAGTTCTTGATGAAGAAAATAATTCTATTACTACAAGAGTATTTTCGCATACAATAAAATATAATGGAGCAATAAGTGATACGGTTTCATCAGAAGCATTAAGTGCTAATCAAGAAACTTATAAAAATGTAAATACTCCTACTAACGCAAATAATAGGATTGAAATAATAGTTGATAGAGCTACTAAAAAAATTCAGAGTATTATTTTTGAGATTGGAGATAGAAGTCAAAAGCAAACAACAATTACGCAAGATTTAGATTCTATTATAAGTGAGGTACATTCTTTACAAGATGTAACATCAATTGAAGAAGGTATTAAATCAATTACTTTAGAAGAATGTGTTGCTGGTCCATTACTTGAATTACATATATATGGTAATAATAGTGTATTTGATTATTTATATCCAAATGATAATTTATTTCCTAATGATAATTTACTACCTTATGGAGATAGTAGAATTACTGTAACAGATAAAGATGGAAATATAATTACTTATGAATTAGGAATAAAAGATGTTTTAAGACAAAATGGAGAAATAAAAGATGAATATATATTAAAAGATGGAAAAGCAAAAGTAATTAGAAGAATAGCTCAAGATGGAACTGTTTTGCAAGAAGAAGTAGAAGAAGATTTGGGTAATTTTAGCATAATGTTAAATGAAGAAACAAATATAATAACAATCGAAAATTATAGTGCTAAAATATCTGCTAAATATGCCTTAAAAAATGAATTTACTGATATATTTGCTACTCAAGTTCAAATGGAAACAAAAGTAGAACAAACAGCAGAAGAAATAAATAGTGAAGTACGCAAAAAAGTAGATGGAACAGAATTTGGAACATATATAAGGCAAAATTCTAGTGCAATTAAGTTTGCTTGGAATCAAATTTCACAATATATTAAATTTGAAGGCGAAAATGATAGAGCAGTTTTAAATATTTATGATGAAAACAATAATAAACTTATGACATTAAGTCAAGATGGTCAAGACTTTTTTGATGCTGTTGGAAATAAGTTAGGAAGTATAGGTGTTATAAGAGGAGAATACAAAGACACTTTAGCTTTTTCTATGCCAGTAGATTGGGAAAATATAGATGATAGTAGAAATATGGCTTGGGGAGTTGTAGGACCTAGTGGGAACTTTTTACCAATATTTTATTTAGCCGGATATTATGGAGAAGAATTTTCAGAATATGGTGGAGAATTAGTAGTTGAAGGTAAGCTAACAGCAGGAGAATTAGGAATAACTAATAATATAAATTTTGAAGCAACATCAGGTTTAAGTTGGGATGAATATAGATTTATAAGACCTGCATTAATTTATAAATCTGGAGTTTTTAGCCAATGGTTGACTTATGGAGCTTTAAATGGTCATGAATTTTTTGTAAATAATAATTCTGTATTTTCTATGGATGAAAATAATATATATATAAAGAAACCAATATGGCTATCAAAGAACGGAAATACAAGTCAATATGGTTATGATGGATTTCCAATGATAGGAATTGATACAAATCATTCATTTTATTGTCAATGGACAGGAGGTTCGTTATATTTTTACGTTGATGATACTCAAGCTGGTTGGATTTCAGATGAGAGATTAAAAACAGAAATAAAACAAGTAGATGATAAATTTTTAGATGCAATAAATGAATTAGATATAAAACAATTCAAAGCTGATAACAGAAATGGATTAATAAGTTTTGGAATTATAGCACAAGAATTAGTAGAAGTATTTGAAAAACATGGAATAAATCCTAAAGATTATGAAATATTACAAAAAGTGCAATATAAATTAAGCGATAAAGA
>JAZSBZ010000106.1:0-28102 GCA_045602645.1 Candidatus Scatovivens sp.
AAGATATGTGATTTAATGGTTACATCAGAAAATAAAATAAATAAAAAGAAATTTTGTATAGTAACTTTTATCTTTTTAATGTGTATATATTTATTATACTATTTCACATTTTATCCTGGTGGTATATATGTAGATGCTTTCACATCACTTGATATGTTACTTGGAAAAAATACTTTCACAAATCAACAACCTGTACTATATACTCTTTCAATGAACATTGTAAAACCATTTGTTCCAGATTATAACACAGGTTTTGCTATATACACTGCTATTCAAGCAATTTCAATGGTTTCTATACTAACTTACTTTGTATATTGGTTACTTGATAAAAATCTAAACTCAAAAGTAGCTACATTAATAGTTTTAATGCTTGGATTATATAAATTATTTCCTTTATATAGTGTATCAGTTTGGAAAGACACTCCATTCTCACTTGTATTATTACTATATATATTAGCAATCATAGACATTATATTAGACTTTAAACACAAAGAAATTAAAATTAAAGATATAGTCAAAATTGTTATTTATACAATATTAATTCAATTTTTAAGAAATAACGGTATTTATATATCATTTGCAATGTTTGCATTACTTGCAATAACAACTATCATTTTAAAAGTAAAAAAAGAACAAATAAAAAATCTATTTAAATTATTAATAAGTATTTTAGTAAGTATTATTCTATATTTAGTTATTGTTAGTCTTTATCCAATAATTGGTATTAGCACTTCATCAACACTTGAAGAAAGCATTGGTATTCCAATACAACAAGTTGCACGCGTTGTTTGTACAGATGGAAATATTACTGAGGAGCAAAAAGAATTAATTGATAAAGTAATACCTACAGATATAATAAAGAAAAAATATAAAGCTTTACTTGTAGATCCAATTAAATGGGATAACTCATTTAACTCTGAATATTTAAATGAAAACTTACCTCAATATACAAAACTATACCTTGAATTATTCCTTCAAAATCCTGGAGAATATTTCAATGCATATATGCTGCAAACCTCTGGTTTTTGGACATTAAATGTAAAAGGTAAAGAAGCTTTCCATTCAGCTGTAAAATGGGATACTCTTGTAGATGTAGAACAACAAGATTTAATTCTTGAAAATTTCTTCTTTAGCTTAGAAGAAGACTTACTAGCGGTTGCAAAACATAGTGGCGGATACTATTTCTGGATAACAATATTAAGTGCATATCTAACCTTTAAGACATCTCATAAAAAATTCTTAGTAGGATATTTACCAGGATTATTACTATGGGCAACAGTAATGATATCAACACCTATGGGATCAGCATTAAGATATGTATACATTCTAGTTTTAATGTTACCACTAAATCTTGTATACCCTGCTATAGCAAAAAACTATGAAGAATCATGTGAACAGAAAAAACTAAATGAAGGTTCAGATAAATAATTAAATCACAACATAACAAAAAGGAGAAATCGTTTGATTTCTCCTTTTTTATTTATTCTATTTAAAAAATTCTTCGAATTCTTCTGCTGAAATCTTTTCTTTTTCAAGTAAAGATTGAGCAACTTTATCTAATATATCCATATTATCAATTAAAATTCTTTGAGCTGTTTTATAAGCATCTTCTATTAGTTTTTGAACTTGATTTCCTACTTGGTCAATTACTTTATCACCAAATATTTGAAGTTCATATGGATCATCAACTTTAAGTGAAATAGGACCAATTTTATCATCCATTCCATATACTGTAAGTATATCTCTTGCAATACCAGTTGCAACTTCAATATCGTTACTTGCTCCTGTTGATATTTCATTTAAAGCTACTTTTTCAGCAGCTCTACCACCCATTAAAGCTACCATTTTTTCTAATAATTCTGTTTTAGATACATAGTATTTATCTTCATTTGTTTTATACATAGTGTATCCACCAGCTAATCCTCTTGGGATAATAGAAACTTCTTTAACTTCTGTTTGAGTTGGTAAGAATTTACTTACTACAGCATGTCCTGCTTCATGATATGCTGTTAATTTTTTATCTTTATCTGAAATTACTCTATTTGTTTTTTCTAAACCTACAGTTATTTTCTTAACTGCATTTTCAATATCATCATGTGATATTTCAGCATGTTTATTTCTAGTAGCAATAATTGCTGCCTCATTTAAAACGTTAGCAAGTTCTGCTCCTGTAAATCCAGCTGTATCTCCAGCAACTACTTTTAAATCAACATCTTGA
Source organism: Candidatus Scatovivens sp. (assembly GCA_045602645.1). Taxonomy (GTDB): domain Bacteria; phylum Bacillota; class Clostridia; order TANB77; family CAG-508; genus Scatovivens. The sequence goes on from JAZSBZ010000106.1 coordinate 2,219, forward strand.
GCAAACTTTTTATTCTTACTATGGAGTTTTAATATTGCTTCTCTACCATTTAAATCTGGCGCAGGAATTGTAACTTGTCTATCAAATCTTCCTGGTCTTAATAAAGCTTTATCTAACATTTCTGGTCTGTTTGTTGCAGCTAAAACAATAATTGTTTCTTCTGTATCAAAACCATCCATTTCAACTAATAATTGGTTTAATGTTTGATTATTTTCTGTTTCTGAACCTGAGTTACTTGTTCTTCTTGATCCAATAGCATCAATCTCATCTATAAAGATTATACATGGAGCCATTTTTTTAGCTTTTTCGAATAATTTTCTTACTCTTGATGCTCCAAGACCTGCAAACATTTCTATAAATTCAGAACCACTCATTGATATAAATGGAACTCCAGCTTCTCCTGCAATAGCTTTAGCTATTAATGTTTTACCTGTACCTGGTTTACCATATAAAAGAATTCCTTTAGGAATTTTAGCACCCATTTCATAATATGCTTCTGGTTTCTTTAAGAAATCAACAATTTCAATTAATTCATTTTTCTCTTCATCTAAACCTGCAATATCATCAAATCTAACATCTGATTTTTTACTGCCATCTTCTCCGCCATAAACTTTACCGCTATCTCCGCCAAGACCTTGCATTTTAAATATCATAAGCATTAAAACTACAAGCATAATTGTTGGAAGTAAAGAGAATAATGCATCAGTTATTTTTAAGAATGCATTTACTGGCTCTTGTTTTAAGTTAATATCAACATTATCTTTATCAACTTTTTCTTGAATTAATTCGGTAAAAGCTTGTACACTTGGAACTAAAACATTTTTAGTTCTATCTTTTTCTTCACCTTCACCTTTTAAAATTACTTTAACGCTATTACTTCCTGAAGTCATTTCAATTTTTTCAATCTTCTCTTCATTAATGTAAGTAATAAGTTCAGTATAAGCTAATTCTTTAGCTTTTGCTTCATCTGATTCAGTACTGAAATAATAAATCGTAGCAGCTGCAGCTAAACATATAACTATTAATGCACTTAGTATTACGGTTTTTAATGTTTCCATTTTTTCTTCTTTTGATTTCTTTTCTTTAGGTTTCTTATTTTCTTTTCCCATAATTAAACATTCCTTTATCCTTTATATTTCTGAACCATCAGGCTCTTTTTCTTCTTCTGGTTTGTCCTCTTTTGTTTCAGAATCGCTATCTTCATTTGCTTCATCTATTTCATCTTTTTTATCATTATTATCTACTTCGTTATCTTTTTCATTTTGCAATTCTTTTTGTACTTCTTTTTGCACTTCCATTATTTTTTCTAATTCTTCACGTTGTTTTATTAAATCATATTTAACCATAAATATTGCAGCAACAATATAGATATATCCAATAACTAAGTACACAACATCAAAATATTCAACGTTTATTCCTGTAACAATATTTGCACATTCATAAATACCTTTTAAAACAAATGAAAGTGTCATAGAATATGTTGCTAAAGAAAGCATTGGAGTCATTTTAAATCTTACCCCTAAAAACAATGCAGCAACATAACCAACAATTGCAACAACACAAACATCTCCAAACATTTGAATAAAATTAGATATAAATTTCACTCCTGCTACTGGTAAAATTGTTGTAGCAAATAAATTTGGAATAATTGTTTCTTGTATTATTTGTGCAAATTCTTCTTTGTTAGAAAATCCTTCTCCTGTTAGCATTGTTTGCATATCTTTAAAGGTCATTTCTTGTTTTGTAAGTTCATATAAATCTTTATTACTTACATCTGTTGTCATTAAATCAGCATCTTCTTTTAAAGCATAGCCATATAAAACAGCTTTATCTTTTAATAATAGCACTGACATATCTTCAACACCAATTTGTTTTTCATAACCTTTAATTGTATCTTCAGAAACATTGTCGTTCGTATTAACAAAAAATCTAAAATTAAATTTTTCATCATATGCTTCTACAACTTCTTCTGAAATAAGCACACCATCATTATAAGTAAATTCTGGCATTTCATTATTTATATAATTATTAACTGTACTTGCTAAAGAGTAGTTTTCAGCAAAACTTGTACATAATGATAAAATCAAAATTAATATTGCTAAAAATCCAAGAGTTCTTCTAAATCTTTCTCCTAAAAATATTCCATATTCTTCTAAATTAAATATTGCTAATTTTAATTTCTTAAAAAACCCTATTTTAGTTTCTTTTACTGTCTCTCCCATGCTATATATACTCCCTTCTAATTTTATCATTTGTTAAAAAAGGTTTTAAATCTGGTATTTCTACTTCACATCCTACTTCAATATCACTAGAATCAGTAATATCTACAATTGAATGATACATTCCAAGTCTTCCTAAAACTTTATATTTCTTACCATTAATTACAACTTTTAGAGAATTGTCTTTAAATATTTTTTTAACTTCTCTTAATACTGATAATACATTATTTTTAAAAGTAAAATCATCTCTATTAAAATTTCTATTAAAACCATCCATATATCCTACAGGAATAACTGCTACTTTAGTTTCTTTTTTTGTAGTAAATACATTTCCATAGCTAATAGTATGTCCCTTTGGTAATGTTTTTATTTCAAGGACTGCAGACTTAAATAAACCTACTTTTTTAAGCCCGTCCATCTTTACTAAAGTTCTCCCCAATACAATAGAACCAACTCTTGCAGCATCTAAAATCATATTAGGATATTTAACAAATGATGTTGATGCAACGCAGTGTCTAATTCCACAATCTATCCCTTTTTCCTTTAAAGTTTCAATCACTTTAATAAACTTTTGGAATTGAGAATTTGTACTTTGTTCATCAATTTGTTTTGAAAAATGAGTAAATATACCTGTTATATTTAAAAACTCATATTCTTTATATACTTTTTCGATTTTATCCATTTCATTAGGCATAAAACCATATCTAGCAAATCCTGAATCAATTTTAACATGAACTTCAGTAGAATCTTTACCAAGTTCTTTTAATACATCGCCAATTAATTCAGCTTCATATAAACTTCCTACTGTTAATACAATATTGTTTTCTATTAAAAATTTTAAAACATCTTTTTCAATAACTGGTGTTAATAGCATAATTTTTGTTTTTAAATTTGCTTTTACAATTTCTTCAGCTTCTTCAATCGTTGCAATAGCAATTATATCAACATTGTTTTCTTCTAACACTTTTGAATATTGTATTAAATCAAGGCCAAATCCATTATCTTTAACTACAACAATTAATTTAGCCTCTTTGTTTACTTCATAAAGATTCTTTCTGATAACTTCAATATTATTTTTAATTAAACTTTTTTCTACTACTACTTTTTTCATTATACCTTTTAATCCACTTTTATTTTTTTGATAATAATTTCTTCTTAAGAGTTCTTAATGTTCTAAATGTTTTTTCAGCTAATTTATAAGCTTTATATATTAGTGGTTTATATGGCAAATATATTTCACCAATAAACTCTGTAAATTCTGCATTAAATCCTTTTTTGAATCTATATAATCCATATTGTGGATGTGACTCATCAACAACTCCAGAAACTCCTCTAAAGTCATACATATCTGCACCTCTTTTTATAGCTTCTTGAATCATTGTCCATTGTAGTAAGTAATTAGGCATTAAATTTCTATGTCTATTACTACTTGCTCCATATAAATACCATACTTTATTACCATACATAATTGGGATAATACCAGCAATTGGTTCATTTTCATGATATGCCATTAATAATTTCATATGATTTGGAACAAGTTCATCATACATTTTTTCAAAATATGAAAGCGATCTTATTATAAAATTATCTCTTTCACCTGTTTCAACCATTATATTGTGAAAATCTTTAAGATCTTCTTTTGTACCTTCCTTAATAACAACACCCTTTTTTGTTGCTAAACGAATATTGTATCTAGTTTTTTGATGGAAATCAGCAAATACTTGATCTTCTGTTTTTCCTTTTAAATCTAATCTAAACACAAATCTTGGTTGAATCTCATCTTTAAAATCTTTTCCATCATCTTTGATTTTAAAGCCATTTTTTTCTATTATTGTTCTAAATTCTTCATCTGATTTTAATATATCTGGTTCAACTCTTAATACAAATGCTTTATATTTTTTTGCAAGAGCATTAGCACCTTCAACAATATCTTTAATAACTTCTTCATCATAAAGATCACATACTGGACCTCTTGCTGAATACATAATATTACCAAATATTGGTATTTTTCTTATCCAAACACAAAGACTTCCTCTAATATTTCCATCTTTATCTTCAGATAAAATCACTTCTTTAATCCAACTAGTTTTTACTTTTCCCCATTCTAATGATTGTTGGAAATTACATCTATCATGTGCTTCTAAAAAACTTTTATAACGCTCTATATCGTTTTCTTCTAATAACTTCACACTGTCCTCCAAATATATTATTTTTCTACTATTGTACCTTCTTTACTATCTTTTACAGTATAGCCTTTTTCTATTAAAAGATCTCTGATTCTATCAGATTCTGCCCAATTTTTATTAGCTCTTGCTTCATTTCTTTCATTTACAAGTTTTACTATTTCTTCAGGCAATACATTTTCTTCTTTTTTGTAATCTTTTAAGTTTAAACCTAAAACTTCATCAAATTTTAATAATAAGTTTTGTAATTTTTTAGATTTATTTGGATTTTTTACAACATCCCAAACAACACTCATTGCAACTGGCATATTTAAATCATCATTAATAGATTCTAAGAATTTTTCTTCATAAGATTTTATTTCATCATCTGATACATCTTCTGTACCTTCAGCATGTCTTAAATATCCATCTCTTAATCTACCTAGTGCAACTTTAGCCGCCTCCATAGCTTCAAATGTAAAATTAATTTGTGCTCTATAATTTGATGTATAATTAAACATTCTATATACTAATGGTTCAAATTCTTTTTCTTCTAAATCTTTTAATGTATATAAATTATTTAGACTCTTAGACATTTTTCCACCATTAATTTGTAGAAATTCTACATGCATCCAGAAATTTGCAGGAATCCTGCCGCAAAATCCTTTACTTTGTGCAATTTCGTTTTCATGATGAATTGGAATATGATCTACTCCTCCTGTATGAATATCAAAGTGATCACCTAAATATTTATATCCCATTGCTGAACATTCTAAGTGCCATCCTGGATAAGATTTTCCAAAGAATGAATCCCATTTCATAATATGATTTTCTGGAGCTTTAATCCATAAAGCAAAGTCTGAAATATTTTTCTTGTTTTGATCAAACTCTACTCTTGCTCCCGCTTTTTGATCATCTATATTTCTATTTGATAATACACCATATTTATCAAGTTTTGATGTATCGAAATAAACTGTATCTTCTGTTTGATATGTGTATCCGTTATCTATAATTTTTTTAACGTATTCTTCCATAACATCGATATGTTCTGTAGCTCTTGCTATAATTTCTGGTCTATCTACATTTAATTTATCAATGTCTGCTAAAAACGCGTTCATATAAAATTCTGCAATTTCAAATGGATTTTTATTTTCTCTTTTAGCCGCTTTAATCATTTTATCTTCGCCTTCATCAGCATCTGACACTAAATGACCAACGTCTGTAATGTTCATAACGTGTTTTAAATTATATCCATTATATTTTAAAACTCTTCTTAAATTATCCATAAATAAATATGCTCTTAAGTTTCCTATATGAGCAAAATAATAAACAGTAGGACCACATGAATACATTCTTATCTCTTTACTATCAATTGGTGTAAATTCTTCTTTTTTTCTACTTAACGTGTTGTAAAATTTTATACTCATGTTTCTCTCTCCTTTTATATTAATTTATGGGCGGATATCTCCGCCCGTTTTTTCAATTATGTTGTAGTTGGTGGTTCTGGTTGTGCTGGTGCTTGGTAAGATGGATTAGGCTCACTACAGTTCTTACATGTTGCACCTCCACCTGAAAAATCATGTCCTTTTGCAGATGATGGTTTTTTCTGTGTACTTGTACAAGAAGAACATTTCATAACTTTTTCACCAGCAGCTGTACATGTCGCTGAATCACTAACTGGCACTGAATAATCACATGTATGTGTTTGTAATTTATCTATTGATTCTGTTTGTGTATTACCACATACAGAACATTTTCTTTCCTTTTTACCTGCGTTTGTTGCTGTTGGTTCTGAAGTTGTTTTCCACTCACTCCATGTATGTTTTCCTGTTGCAGGAAGTGTATTATTACTAATTTCTTTACCACAAGATTTACATACAACTATTTCTGAACCAGCTTTACCACATGTAGGTTTTGTTGTTTTTGTATCTTTTGATGAGTGACTACAATCTGTTGATGGTGCTGGTGTTGGTTCAGGTGTTGGTGCTGGTGCTGGTTGTTGATCTGTTGGTTGAGCTATTGGAGCACCTCCACCATGAAGTGGACAAGTTACTGTAATATCTGATTGAACCATTCTATCTGTTACCCAAATTGCTCCTTTTTCATTATCAGGAATATATCCTGTACAAGGTACTTGATCTGGACAATGTGGAGTTGCAAGTTGTTTTGACTCATTACATATTGTAATTTGGCCATGACCTTCACATGTTGTTTTTGGAACATTTTCTTCTGTAAATACTTCTGTATATGCATTACCTTCACCACAATTTGGTCCAGATAATTTTCCAGAAATTCTACATATTGATCTTCTTATAATTCCTTCTGGCTCTTCAAACTTAGCAGGTTCAAGTTCTAAATCTTCATGAATTCTTGTCATAATTGCATCCCATAAATAACCTGCAGGGTTTCCAGAATATTTAACTTTTGCACTTTCTTCATATCCATACCAACATGCTCCTGTATAGTATGGTGTAAATCCGCAAAGCCATCTATCAAAATCATCGTTTGTTGTACCTGTTTTTGCAGCTACATCCATATTTGCAATTCTACAATATGTTGCTGTACCTGAAATAACTGGTTGTTTTAATATATCTTTAACAATGTATGCATTTTGTGGTGACATTACTTCTCTTTCTTCTTGAGAAGCTTCAAATATCACATTACCTTGTGCATCTTCTACTTTTGTGTAAAATATTGGTGTTTTATATACACCGTCGTTTGCTATTGTTGCATATCCACCTGCCATATCAGCTGGAGCAACACCTTGATCAAGTCCTCCTAAAGCTAAACTTAATCCTTCAGCAGTAAAGTCTGGGAAACCTAATTGTTTACAAAATTCTACTGCAACTTCTGATGTAATATTTGTTAATGCTTTCGCATGAGGAATATTATGTGATTTCTCTATAGCTGTACGCATTGTTGAAAATTCACTATATCCTGTTGAGTTTTTAGGACTCCATGCTCCTGCACCTTTACCCCAAGTTGTTTTTTGATTATAATATACAGTTGCACCTGTAATTATATTATTTTGAACACCTGGTGCTATAACAGATAAAGGTTTCATTGAAGAACCTGTTTGTTTTTTAATCTTTGTTGGGAAATTTAAATACCCAAGTTTTGTTGTAGCAGTTCTTTCTTCTTTACTTCCTGTAGCTGTAGCAGCTGCAACAACATGACCAGTTTTATGGTCCATAATAACTATTGTTGGATTTGAATATTGTGTTTCTTTTTTCTTCTCTCCAGTTTCTTTATCTTCTATAGTTTTTGTAGTTGATGTAAAGAATTTTTCATTTACAATTTCTTCTTCAACAATTGTTTGTATATCTGATTTTTGTGTTGTATAAATTTTATATCCATTGCTGTATAATTGGATTTCTGCCATTTCTCTATCCATATCTTCGTTTTCAGCAATTAATTTATCTAAAATTTGATCAATAGCAGCCTCAGTAACATATGAAACATCTACTGTAGTATCAGCGCTTTCGCCACGCTCAAATTTTAATCCTTTATCAACATCACCACATGCTTCATCATATTGATCTTTAGAAATATATCCTAATTCTTCCATTTTCATTAAAACTGTTTTGGTTCTAGTTTTAATTTTATTATCCATTTCTTCTTTATTCTTTTTGCCTTCTTCGTCGTCAGTATACTCTTTAAATGGTTTATATAAATTAGGTGAATGATTTATACCAGCCATATATGCACATTCTGCTATTGATAAATCTTTAGCACTCTTATTGAAATAATAAATTGAACCAAGTTCAACGCCATTGATATCATCTCCACCAACAAATATTAAATTTAAATATAATTCTAATATTTGATCTTTAGATAAATATTGTTCAACTTGAATTGCCTTTGAAATCTCTTTAACCTTTCTCATTACTCCGGCTAAAGCTGTTCTTTCTTTATCTTGTGTAATATTTTTAATAACTTGTTGTGTTATTGTACTACCACCGAAGCTTGATTTACCACCATTTAAAACATATGTTAATGTTGCATAAGCAGTTCTTGAAATGTCAATACCGTTATGATCATAGAATCCTTCGTCTTCTATAGCAACATATGCTTTAGGTAAGTATTCAGACATTTCTTCAACGCCTATACTCTTTCTCTTACTTCCTGCACTTAATACAGCTATTTGATTTCCATCAGCATCATATACTGTTGAGTTCTCATATCCTACTACTAAACTTTCAGGACTAATTTTTAGTTCATCACCAAAAATGCCAAAGAACGCACCAACAAGTACACCAGCACCAATAATTGCTAACAGTATAAATACTATTAATCCAATTCTTATTGCTTTTGCTGCTTTTGGATGTCTATTTTTAAATTTAACTTTATTTACTTTTTCTGATTTTGAGCTTGAAGATTTTTTTACTTTTTTTGTTTTACCAGTTGTTTTAACTCTTTTTGTCTCATTATTTCTATCGTTACTCATAAATCCTCCTTTTGGTTTTTATTCCTTTGTTTTTGATAAAACATTTAAACCTAAATTCACACATTTTATCAAATTGTATTATATTATATTTTACGTAAAAAATAAAGTTTTTTTCATTATTTTTTTCTTAATTTTTCAATATTTTTAGTCATATTTTAGGCACAAAAAAATAGCACATATTTTACTATGTTATGTGCTACTTTTTTATAAATTATTTTTCAATTTTTGCTGCTTTTACAACATTATTTAAAAGCATTGCTATAGTCATTGGTCCAACTCCTCCAGGAACTGGTGTTATATAACTTGCTTTTTTTGCAACATTTTCATAATCAACATCCCCTGTTATAGAACCATCTTCTAATCTATTAATTCCAACATCAATAACAACAGCGCCATCTTTAACCATATCTGCTTTAACGAAATTTGGTTTTCCAATTGCAGCAATTACAATATCTGCTTCTTTAATAACTTCACCAATATTTTGTGTTCTTGAGTGACAAACAGTAACTGTTGAATTTTTATTAAGCATACATTGAATCATTGGTTTACCAACAATATTGCTTCTTCCTAAAATTACTGCTCTTTTTCCTTCTGTTTCAATGTTATATTCTTCAAACATTTTAACAACACCATATGGTGTACATGAAATAAATGCATCTTCACCAATTGTTAAATTACCAACATTAATTGGATTAAATCCGTCAACATCTTTATTTGGCGATATTCTTCTAAATGCTTTATTTACATCTATATGTTTTGGAACTGGGCATTGTAGTAATATTCCATGAACTGTATCATCTGCATTTAATTTATCAATTAAATCTAATAATTCAGATTCTTCAATCTTTTCATCAAATAAGAATTCTTCAAATTCAATTCCTACTTTTTCACAAGCTTTTGATTTATTTCTAACATATACTGTTGAACCTGGATCGTTTCCAACCATTATAACAGCAAGTTTTGGATTTACACCTTTTTCTTTTAATTCTTCAACTTCTTTTTTAAGTTCTTTTCTTACTTTTTTTGCCAATTCTTTTCCATCAATTATCTCTGTCATTATCCTACATCCTTTATACTATTTTTTATTTATAAAATATAAACTACCTGAAACAATCGCTACAGTACAAGCTGTAACAACAAAATATAATGTTACTGCTATATTATTTCCTACTTCTGGTAAAACACCAACTTGTCTTTGAATAGCTGCCATTTCATCATCTACAACATTTTCATTTGCAGTATTATTTACTTCATTTTCATCAACAGGTTCTTCTGTTGTTAAAAATTCAGCTGCAACATATGCAACTTTTCCATTGTATATAATTCTTGACCATTCTTTTGATGTTCCAGTTCTTGTAACTTGTTCATCTTTTTGCAGACTACCTAATTTATTATTATTTGTAGCTGTTGAACAACTACTTCTAACGTTACATTTTTTTGTCGCATAAACTTTTTCATCAACATCTTTAAATGTTGGATTCTTAACTTCATCAACTGTATTAGTTGTATTTTTAGATGTATTTTTATTAGTATTAGCAGTATTATTTACTGTATTTTTTGTTAACTTACAACCATCTTTATATGTATGTTTTCCTGTAGCATCTAATGTCATTGTTTCCTTTGCTGTACATCCTGATGCAGTACATGTTTTTTCTGCACTACCGCTATTGCAACATGTTGGTTCTTTTACTGTTTTTGTTTCTCCAAAAACATGTCCTTTAGCTTTTTCTGTAGTTTTCTTCTCTATTTGAACACCACATTTTGAACATTTTATAACTACAATTTTATCTTTTGTACATGATAAATTTTGTACAACTTCTGTTGTTGTAGTTTCATGTTTACATGGTTCTTTGATTGTAACTTCTTTAGTGATAGTTCCAGTATCAATTACAACAGCATTTACATCAGTAACATAATATTCACATTCAATTGTTGCTTTGCCTGCAACTTTTGCAACAAATACACAAGTTTCTTTTTGTGTGTCTCCAGCAAATATATCACTTTGTACTAAAGTTCCTGCAGCTATTGTTCCATCTGCATATTTGATTGTTAAATTTGCACTATAGCCTGATTTATTAGATGGAAATCCAGTCAATGATATTACTATATTTTCGCCTAAATTAACAGTTGATGAACAGTTTAATGATGTTGCAGCAAATGTTTTATTTAAAACTGAAAATGTAGTTCCAATTAAAATTATTAATAATATTATTGAGATTTGAGATATTATCTTTTTCATACTTCACCGTCCCTCTATACATTGTCATCTACATCATTTGTTGATTGTTTTTCAGCTTTAACAACCAATCTTGATGTAGTTCCATCTTGACATGTAATCAAAGTAATTTCACATTTACTATCATCTGAACGTAAGCACTCTAAATCATCTGGTTCAACAGTAGTAATTTCTGTAATTTTATATGTTGTTTCTTTTAAATTTTTATCAACAATTATAAAAGTATCACCTTTATCTAATTCTTCTAAATCTTTAAATATTTTGTCTTTGTTATGTCCTGCAATAGAAAAATTACCAAATCCATTTAATGATCCACCATATAATTTTCCAACGCCAACATTTAAAGCTTTATCACCAGTTGAATCTAAGATATATTGTTCAACTTCTATATCTTCTATTTTTATTTTACCTAAAACTTTAAAACCTTCATAGGTATCATCTAATTTTGCTTCTTCAACAACTTCCATTTCAACAGTATTTGCTGGTTTTGAATCAGTTGTTGTTTTACCATTTTTTATACCTAAAAATAAAAATGTTGCAAAAATACCTATAACTATAACAACAGTTATAATTATAAAAATAATTGTTGGATCAACTTTACCTGGTCCTTTTGGTTCTTTAGGTTCTCTTTCTTCAAACTCATTTCTTTCACGTCTTATTTTTCTTGGTTCATCCGCAAATCTATTAGTTCTTGATCTTCTCTCAGTTGAAGTTCTTCTTGGTTCAGAAAAATCTTCTCCATATGACGTTCTTCTACCGTCTGACATATGTTCACCTCCGACATTTTATCCTTCGATTATCTTAAAAATATTACTCCAAATATTAATATACCTAAAATAATTCTATAAATTGCAAACACTTTAAAACTACCTTTTCTTAGGTAATCCATTAAGAATTTAACAACAATTAGCCCTACTACAAAACTTGATATAACTCCAATCCAAAATGGAATTGATGTTAATGCAAACTCTGTTAAATCAAATAAAACCGCTGCAGCAACTATAGGTGTAGAAAGTAAAAATGAAAATTTTGCCGCGCTTTCTCTATCAATCTTTAAACTTCTTGCCACAGTCATTGTAATTCCAGAACGTGATACCCCTGGAAATGCAGCAGCAATTGCTTGTGAAATACCAATCAAAACTGATTGTTTTAAATTTATATCTTCATATTTATGTTTGCTTTCAGCTCTTTTATCAACTATTGCAAGTATGATTCCCATAACGATTAATGCTATAGCAATCATTCCCATTTCTAATTTGAAATTATCGCCAATGATATTCTCTGAAATTTTATCTAAAACAAGTGCTAGGATACCTGCTGGTATAGTTGCTATAACTAAATACCAAAATATTTTTCCTTCCACTGAATCTTCTTTTTTTACAACTTTTTTAAATCCTGCTTTTATTAAAATTATCCAATCTTTTATAAAGAATAATCCAATCGCAATTAATGTTCCAAAATGTAGTGCAACATCAAATGATCCACTAAAGTCAGCCATAAATTCAGCACTTTCTGTCCAATTTAAAAGCCATGGAATGACATTTAAATGTGCTGAACTAGATACTGGTAGTAATTCTGTTAATCCTTGAACTATACCTAGTATTAATGCTTGTATTATTGTCATTTTTATCCTCCGTTTATTGTCAATATCTTAATATGTTATTTTATAATTCTTTTAAAACATGATATAGAGTTTCTTTAATAAATTCAGCTGATGTTAAAGGTGCAACTTTAGCAGGAAGTGATAAAGCCCATATAACTTTTAATCCTTTTTCTCTAGCTGCTTTTCTATCAACACCACCTGGATTAGATGCTAAATCTATAATAACAACTTCTGGTTTAACTAAATCTAATCTTTCTGTGTCTAATAATTGGAATGGAATTGTATTAATAATAATATCAAATTTTCCTAAATTATCATTTAAGTCATTTAAATGAATTGGATTATACCCATATGCTTTTATCCAAGAAATATCTTCATTTTTTCTTGCTTCACAATATACTTTAGCTCCAATTCCATCTAACATTTTTGCTAATACTTTACCAATTCTACCAAATCCCATGATAAGAACGTTAGTACCATGTACTGTACGTTGTGTTTCTTCCATAGCAATTTGAATTGTACCTTCAGCTGTTGCAATAGTATTTAATACAGAAAACTCTTCTCTTTTTAATAAATCTATTGATTCAACTCCCATTTCAGTTAATTGTTCACTTATATTAATGTTTCCAGCAATTAAATATTTTCCTTTTAACGCTTTAACAAAATCATCAAGTTCTACAACATTTCTTCCAAATGGTGATGAAATTCTTCTTCTATCACTTGATAGTGGAACCGGTCCTACTACAACTTTTGAATAGCTTACTGCTTCTTCTAAAGTTGGACACATTTCAACTCCATCTAAACTTAATAATTCTTCTGAATTTTCTAGTGCATAAGTATATACTTTATACCCATCACTAATTAACATTTCAACAAGTTTTACTATACGTAAATCTCCACCAACAACTGTTATTGCTTTATCCATATTATTCACACTTTCCTCTCTATAATTTTCTACATTATTGTAGATTACAAAATTTATATTTTGTAATTAATAATATGTTTTTTATATTCACATATTACCAACTTTTAATACCAAAATTATATTTTTTCTTTTGCAAATTAATTTGTTCCTAACTCTTTTTGTCTCTGTTCTTTTGTTAAATCTTTTTCTTTATCTTTTTCAAAATCTTTATTTTTTTCTTCTAATTCTTTTTCGTCTTTTTTCAATCTTTCTTTACTGAAAATATAATTTACTTTTTCCTCAACTTTTTGTTTTGAAAAAGCTTCACTCATATCTTCTACTAATCTAACTGTATCTTCAAGATAAGCAATTGCTTTTCTTTCTTGATCTTTCATTACTTCGCTCTTTTCTTCTTCCTCGTCTTCTCTAATTTCTTCTTCAACTTCTTGTTCATCCATTTTTACAGATACAGTAATATATTCTTTAATCTTTTCAAATGTTTTTTCTTTTTCAGCAAGTTTTAAAAGTTTAGGATCAAGTTCTATAGCTTTATTTAAAAAGTTGATAGCTTTATCTTTTTCACCCTTGTAAACATATATTTTAGCAAGTTGATAATAAGACATTGCTTCAAGTTCTCCATATAAACTTTCTTCGAAATATTTTTCTGCTGTATCGTAGTCTTTTTGTATAAACGCAATTAAACCTAAGTTGTAATTTGCACCATACATTCTATGATTAATTTCAGCAGCTCTTTCATACATTTCTTTTGCCATTTGGAAATCACTTAATCTTGTATAAACAATTCCTAAATTATAATATAAATCAAAATCAGCCGGTTTATATTTTAATGCTTCGTGATATACATTAGCTGCTTCTTTAAATCTTTCTTGTTCACAAAGAAGTTCTCCAAGTAAGCAAGAAGCTTCATAGCAATCTGGTTTTGTTTTTACTAAATGATCTAACATTTGAATCGCTTCATCTTTTTTACCTAAATCTCTTAATAAATCAGCAATCTTAAAATATGATTTATAATCATTTTTCTTAATATCAACAGCTGTTACATACTCATCAATGGCTCTTCTCATTCCACCTTCTTTTTCATAACATTCTGCTAATAATTTGTGTCCTAAATAACTTTCGTTATATTTCGAAACTAATTTTACTAAAATAGCTTTAGCTGTCTTTGTATCGCCTATCATCATAAAGAATTTTGCGGCTACAACACTTACTAATTCTGAGAAATTAAATCCTCTCAATTCCATTACTATAATAACAAATGGAATTATAATTGAAAGTATATATCTAATAACTGCTACAGTAAAATTACTGATATCAATTCCTAATCTTATCTCGATAAAACTTATTGTTATACCAATTGCTTGTAACACTAATAAACCTATGTAATTTGCGTCATCTTTTCTAATAATTTTGAAAAATATTATTATAAATAATGAACATGCTAATAGATTAAATACTAGCTTTTCAATCATAAATTTTATTCCCTTCTACATCCTTTTTTATCTCGATAATTATATCATATACCACTTTTTTAAACAAGTTATTTATAAGAATTTTATAATGCAATAAATAACCAAAAAAACCTCTGAAATCAATATAGTTGGAAGCCCAACTGAAAACTTTAATTTCTTTGTTTTATGTCTAAAACATTTCATACCAATAATAGCACCTATACTACCGCCAATTAAAGCGATAGTAATAAGTGTTCCTTCTGGTATTCTCCATAATTCTCTTTGTGCTTTATACTTATCAATTCCCATAGCCAAAAAGCCTATCAAATTAATTATAAAAAAGTATAAAACAACATATCTTAAATCTAACAATTCCAATATTTCCATTTTTATCTTCTTTCACATTAAATAAATAAACTTAATTGATTTGATTTTGTCATTCCTTTTAAGCAGCCAAATTTTTCTAACAATTCAGTAACTGATTTACCAATTTTTGAACGTGCTTGCATATCTTCAATACATTCAAATGGTTCTTCACATCTTGCTTGATAAATACTTTCTGCAGCAACGTTTCCAAGACCCGCAATACTATTAAGTGGTGGTCTTATTTTTCCATCTTCAACTTGGAATTTAGTACTATGTGATTTATATAAATCAATTGGTAAAAATTCAAATCCTCTTTGATACATTTCATATACAAGTTCTAAATCATCATACATATCTTTATCTTTTGGAGCTGCGTTATTTCCAAGAGATGTAATCTCATCCATTTTTGCTTTAACAACATTTTTACCATTAATCATAAATTCAGCATCAAATGCTTTTGCTCTAATTGTAAAATACGCTGCATAATATGCAAGTGGCATATGTACTTTAAACCACGCAATTCTAAATGCATTCGTAACGTAAGCTGCAGCATGGGCTTTTGGGAACATGTACTTAATTTTCTCACAAGATTTAATGTACCAATCTGGAATATCAAATTCCTTCATAACAGCTTTAAACCCTTCCCATTTTTCAGGATCTTTTAAAGCTTTACCCTTACGAACAGTTTCCATTATTTTAAATGCTTTATCAGGTGGTAATCCTCTTTTCATTAAATAAACCATAATATCATCACGACAACATATAGCTTCTTTTAATGTAACTACACCTTCTTCAATTAAACTTTGAGCATTACCAAGCCAAACGTCAGTACCATGTGATAAACCTGATAAACGAATTAACTCATCAAATGTTGTTGGACGTGTGTCCACAAGCATTCCTCGAGCAAATTTTGTACCATATTCAGGTATTCCATATGTACCAACATCTGAACCAATTTGTTCAGGTGTTACACCAAGTGCATCTGTAGAATTAAATATAGACATTGTATCTTTATCATCAAGTGGAATATCTGTTGGTGCAATTCCACTTAAATCTTGAAGCATACGAATTACCGTTGGATCGTCATGACCCAGTATATCAAGCTTTAACAGGTTAGCATCTATTGAGTGATAATCAAAGTGTGTTGTTATAATATCTGAGCCAGCATCATCTGCTGGATGTTGTACAGGTGTAAATTCAAATATTTCTCTTCCTTTTGGTACAACTATAATTCCACCAGGGTGCTGTCCAGTTGTTCTTTTAACACCAACACATCCTGTTGAAACTCTAGCAACTTCAGCATTAGGTTTTATTATATTTCTTTCTTCAAAATAATTTTTCGCATATCCAAAAGCAGTTTTGTCTGCAACTGTACCAACAGTACCTGCTTTAAATGTTGTTCCTTTTCCAAATATAACTTCTGTATATTTATGAGCTTTTGCTTGATATTCTCCAGAGAAGTTTAAGTCAATATCAGGTTCTTTATCTCCATTAAATCCAAGGAACGTTTCAAATGGTATATCCATTCCATCTTTGGCAAGTTTTGAACCACATTTTGGACAATCTTTATCTGGAAGATCAAATCCATTTCCAATTCCATAATCTGTAAAATCTGAATATTTACATTTTGGACATCTGTAATGTGGTTGTAGTGAATTAACTTCCGTTATACCTGTCATATATGCAACCAAAGAAGACCCTACAGATCCTCTCGAACCTACTATATAACCATCTTCATTTGACTTCCATACTAGTTTTTGAGCAATAATATACATAACTGAATATCCATTATTAATAATAGAATTAAGTTCTTTATCAAGTCTTGTTTGTACTATTTCTGGAAGTGGATCTCCATATAATTCATGGGCTTTTTGGAATGTAATATTCTTAATATCTTCCTCACAACCTGGAATATGAGGAGGACATTTTTCTGGTGAAATTGGTCTGATTCTTTCACACAAATCAGCAACTTTATTTGTATTTGTAACAACTACTTCATAAGCTTTTTCTTCACCCAAATAACTGAATTCTTCAAGCATCTCTTCTGTTGTTCTTAAATAAAGTGGTGCTTGATTATCAGCATCATCATATTTTTGACCTGCTTGAAGTATTCTTCTATAAACTTCATCTTGTGGGTCCATAAAGTGAACATCACAAGTTGCAACAACAAGCTTGTTCATTTTTTCACCAAGATCAACAATCTTTTTATTAAATTGTCTTAATGTTTCCCAGCCTTCTACTTGTCCTTCACGAATCATATATTCGTTATTAGCTAAAGGTTGAATTTCTAAATAATCATAATAAGCTGCAATTTCTTCTAATTCTTCATCAGTTTTACCTGCAACAATAGCTCTATATAATTCTCCAGCTTCGCAGGCACTACCAATAATCAATCCTTCCCTATATTGGTTAAGCATTGATTTTAATATTCTTGGTTTCTTATAAAAATAATCTAAGTGTGAATAAGAAACTAATTTATATAAGTTCTTAAGTCCAACATAATCTTTTGCAAGAATAATCATGTGATATGTTGGTAATTTTTTGAAATCTGTTTCAAATTTATTATCGAAGTCATCAATTGTTTTTCCATCTCTATCTTTTGCTTTTTCGATCATTTCTTTGAAAACTGCAACTAAAGTTTTAACGTCATCTAAAGCACGGTGAGCAACTTCAACTTTTATACCTAATTTATCTGCAATAAAACCTAATTTATATCTTGAAAATTCAGGATATATAGCTTTAGCAAGACGAAGTGTATCAATATGAGTAAAGTCAAAATCGTATCCTAATTGCTCACAGTTATATTTCATATAACCAATATCAAAATCGGCATTATGAGCAACCAAAACAGAACCTTTCATAAACTCTAATACTTTAGGCATGATTTCTTCAATTGTTGGAGCATCCTTTACCATATCATCTGTGATATGTGTTACTTCAACAACTTCTTGTGGTATTGGTTTTTCTGGATTAACAAAAGATTCAAATGTATCTATTACTTCACCATTTTTAATCTTAATAATACCAATTTCTGTAATTTTTTCTGTTAAATGTGATATACCTGTTGTCTCTAAATCAAATACACAATATGTAGTATCTAAATCTTGTCCTTGTGAATTAACAACAGCAGGGTCTTTATCAGGACAGAAATATGCTTCCACCCCATAAATGACTTTTATTACATCACCTGTTTTTCCTAAAAGTTTATGTGCATCAGGAAAACTTTGCACAACACCATGGTCTGTAATTGCAATAGAATTCCATCCCCATGAAATTGCTCTTTTTATTAAATCAGCGCATGGAGTAATAGCATCCATTTGACTCATTTGAGTATGCATGTGAAGCTCAACTCTTTTATTTTCGCTATTATCCATTCTTTTTTCTTTTTTTAATCCAGTAGATTCAATAATAGTATTAGCCATTATTTCTACTTCTTTTGAATATGGACTATATTTAGCAACACCTTCAATTCTTAATCCTTTGGCACTAGACACTCTTCCTTTAACATCTTTTAATTTTTCTTTTAAAAGAAATGCTTTACATCCAATTGTACTTGTCCCATCAAAAAGGTTAAACATTAATATTGCTTTTTCATCTTTAATATCTCTTGAATCAATAGATCCTTCTAAAACTTCTCCATCAACACAAACTTTCATCTCAACATCTTCTGTCATTGGAATTGAATCTATTTTTACAAGATCAGTTCTAATCATTAAACTTCTACCTAAAATTAAAGGTGACGCTTCATCTTTAACTTCTGGATCTTTATTTTGATGAGCTTCAATTTTTGCAGCAAGCTCAGGATTTTGAGCTCTTAATTCTTCTTTTAATCTCTCATCTTCTTGTCTTTTTCTTTCTTTTTCAGCTTCCGCTTCTTGTCTTTTTCTCTCTTTTGCTTGTTCAATTTCAATCTTTGCTTGTCTTTCAAGTTCTAGAAGAGCTTCTTTTTCTTCTAAATTTCTTTTTTCAATTAATTCTTTTTCAAAATCTGGTGAAATTTCTTCTGAAAATTCTACCACATATGTTTTATTATATAAATTTGCAAGTAAATGCTCTAAACCTTTATCAAATTTTTTCGCAACTAAAAAAGCAGCACCTTTCATAGCCAAATTAACAACAACTTTATCACCATCTACTTTAACTCTACTATTTGTAAGCATAGCTTTGCTAAATGGTTCTTTTCTAGCAATATATCTTAAGATATTATTCCAATTAGAATCAATATCCTGATTTATTTCTAAATCAGGATATGAAATATCAATTGAAACTTTTCCAACCTTAAAAACATTTACTAGATAATTTTCGAACATCTCGATATCTTGTAAATTAATTGGTTTTGAAGATACTACTTTAACTTGTAGTTTATTAAGTTTTTTATATAAATTAATATTCTCAATTTTTGCATCTATTAAATTACTATCAACGTTAAAATCATTGAATACTTCTTTTATATACTTACTCTCTTGCATTCACAATTGCCTCATCTTTTTATTGTTTTTCATCTTGAAGAAATGGTCTTACTATTTCACCTATTTTTTCAAGAGTTCCTTCTACGTCTTCAACATTTTTAATTTGAAATCCGTTAAGAAGTGTTGTACCTGGAATAGGTCCTCTAGCATAAAAACATAAATCACCATATCCATATCTTTTTTGTCTAAATTTTTGATAATATGTTACATCTTTAATGTCTGCATATTTAACAACTTTTTCTGTATGTATAAATAAGAAATCAAATTTATAAACAACTTTTTTCTCATAAAATGTTGCTCTTGTTGCCATAGCAACTCTTTTATCCCAGAAAAGTAAAAAACCTAAAATTAATAACATAAGTCCTAATGTTAAAAATCCTTCTAAGATATTACCAAATACCCAACATCCTACTGCTGAAATTACAAATATTAAATATAATTCACTATATTTAACAATTTCATAAGGTACAGAATATTTTCTTCTAATTTTCATTACTTCTTTTTTGTCATTTTTTAAATCTTCTTCTTCTTGATATGCTTTGTAACAACTTGAACAAATATCTCCTGGTTTTCTTAATTTTGCTCCACAAATACTACATCTCATAACATATTACCCCTTTATATATATTTAATCTTTTGAATTTATTTTATTAATTCTTTTAATAGTCTTATTAAATCATTACATGATACCAATAATGCTAAGCCTATTAAAAGTAAAAATCCTGCTGATTGAATTGCATTTTCTACATTTTCACTAATTGGTTTTCTTCTAATTCCTTCAATGATTAATAAAATTAATTTACCACCATCTAAAGCTGGAATTGGTAAAAAGTTTGTAATTCCAAGTGAAACTGATATAAATGCAAACAAGTATATAAAATCATATAATCCGCTTGAATCTGCAACTGCACTTGAAATTCCAATTGGTCCAGCAAGTTTATCTATTCCTAAATCTCCTGAGAATAATAATCCCATATTATGGAACATATCTCCAATAAATCCAATTGTCTCCCAGAAAGAATAGTACATTCTATCACTGAATGGACTATCTTTTGCAAGTGCCACTTGAATACCAATAATATATGATTCTCCAAACGGTGTAGGTTCAATATATACTGTTTTTATTTCATCATTTCTTTCAAGAACAATTTTAACTTCTTCGCCTTTAACAGACTCCATTGCTCTTCCAAGATCATTCTTTATTCTAATCTTATAATCATTAACTTGTAAAATTTTGTCTCCAACTTCAATCTTAGATTCTAAAAATGTTGTTGACTCAGGTAAAATTGCAGATACGTTTGTTGACATATTAGTTCCAGTAATGGATGCAAGCATAAAATAAAGTATTAATCCAAATAAAACATTTACTGTAGCACCTGCTGCAACTATAATAAATCTTTGCCAAACAGGTTTTGAATTAAATGCGTCATCACCTAACTCTTTACCTTCTTCGCCATACATTTTTAGAAATCCACCAAATGGTATCGCGGATATAATATATTTTGTTTCTTTTCCCTGTTTTTCCCATAATTTTGGGCCAAAACCAATTGAAAACTCTTCTACTTTAACTTTAAACAATCTAGCAGCTAAAAAATGACCACCTTCATGTATAAATATTAATACCCCTAAAATTATAGCGGTTTTTATTATACCAAATAATAATTCCATTTTTCCTCCTAAGTAATTCTATACGCTTATTAATTATATAAACATTGTTAATAGAAGGTATGCAAATGGAGCAATAAACATTACACTATCAATTCTATCTATCATTCCACCGTGACCTGGGAAAATATTGCTATAATCTTTAACCTCAAAATGTCTTTTAATAACTGAAGCAGCAAAATCTCCAACTTGTCCAATAACGCTTAAAACTAAACTTATTAATGTTACTGTTAAATATGATATTTCAAGTCCCATAAAATAATTAATTCCAAATGTATATATACATGAAGCAATAACTGCTCCAGCTAAACCAGCTACACATCCTTCAACTGATTTTTTAGGACTTACTTTACTAAATCTAACTCTTCCAAATTTTATACCAATTAAGTAAGCAAGTGTATCTGTACCCCATGCTGCACAGAACACATACCAAATTAATACTTTTCCAGTAATGTCACCACTATGTCCATATGTTAAAGCAACAAATGCTATTAATGGTACTATATATAATATTCCCATTAATGTATATACCATATCTTCAAATGTAATTTTCATATTAGTAACAATTACATGTAAAAATAGTATAAATAATAACACTGGAATAGCAAACGCTAATGCATTTGTTATCATCTGTAATGGAATAAGATGAATTCCAGCTATCAACGCTGCTGCTAAATAAGCAACCCATTTAATAACTTTAACATCTTTATGAGCTACACAATTAATGTACTCATGTATCGCCATAATAGCTATTAAAGCTAATATAACATCCATTATATATTTGTTTCCAAAAGCAAATACTAATATAACAATTGGTAACCCAATTACTGCTGTTATAATTCTTTTAATCATTTTTTTATTATCCTTTGCTAAAATTATTTTGCCCCAAATTTTCTATTTCTTTTATTGAATTGTTCAATGGCCATATCTAAATCTTCTTCTGTAAAATCTGGCCATAATTTTTCAATAAATAAAAATTCAGAATAAACTAATTGCCATGGTAAAAATCCACTTAGTCTTACTTCTCCACTAGTTCTTATCAATAAATCTGGATCTGGAATATTTCCAGTATATAAATATTCAGAAAATTTAGTTTCATCTAAATCTTCAACGTTTAATTTTCCATTTTTAACGTCTTCAACAATACCTTTTGTAGCATTGATGATTTCATTTCTTCCACCATAATTTAAAGCGATATTAAATACAATACCTGTATTGTTCTTTGTTCTATCAATCGCTGATTGAATGCTCTCTTGAAGTGCTGGTGAAAGAGGCTTTAGATCTCCTAAAACCCTTATAATAATATTTTCAGAATCTGCATCTTCTGTAAAAGAAGCAAGATAAGATTCTAAAAGTTTCATTAATGCACTTACTTCTTCTTCGCTTCTTTTCCAATTTTCTGTTGAAAAAGCATATACTGTTAAATATTTAACACCTTTATTATTTGCATGTCTAACAATCTTTTTTAAAGTTTCTGCACCTTGTTTATGGCCAAGCTTAACAGGCAAGTTTCTTTGTCTTGCCCATCTTCTATTACCATCCATTATAATTGCTATATGTTTAAGATTATTTTCTTCCATTATTACTCCAATTAAATATTCATTATTTCTTTTTCTTTGTTTTCTAATATTTTATCAATTTCAGCAACATATTTGTCTGTTAATTTTTGAATTTTATCTTCAGCATCAGCTTTTTCATCTTCTGTTATTTCTGATTTTTTAAGTTCATCTTTAACTTCATCCATTCCATCTCTTCTAATTGAACGAATGCTTACTTTAGCTTCTTCAGCAATTTTTCTAACTTCTTTAGCTAATTCTTTTCTTCTTTCCTCTGTTAAATCAGGGAAGTTTAATCTAATAACTTTACCATCATTATTTGGATTTAATCCAATATCAGATGCTAAAATAGCTTTTTCTATTGCTTTTAATATACTTGCATCCCATGGTTGAATAACAATCATTCTAGCTTCTGGAACTGAAATTCCAGCAACTTGATTAATAGGTGTTTCAACACCATAGTATTCAACTGATATTTTATTTAATATTGCTGGGTTTGCTCTACCAGCTCTAATTTCTGATAAGTTTCCTTCAAAAACTTCTATTGATTTTTGCATTCTTAATTCTAAATCGATTAATTCCATAATTTACATCCTTCCTATTATCTAACTATTGTACCTATTTTTTCACCTTTAATTGCTTTTACGATATTGTCTGGATCACTTATCGCAAAAACAAGTAGTGGAATATTATTATCTTTGCATAAAGCAGTTGCTGTTGAATCCATTACTTTTAAATCTTGTGCTAAAACATCTTTATAAGATATTTCATCATATTTTGTAGCTGTTGGATCAATTTTTGGATCTGCTGAATATACTCCATCAATTGTTTTAGCAAGTAAAATAATTTCTGATTCTGTTTCAGCAGCTCTTAATGCTGCAGCTGTATCTGTTGAGAAGAATGGATGCCCAGTTCCACATGAGAATATAACAACTCTTCCTCTTTCTAAATGTTTTGCAGCTTTTCTTTTTATGTATGGTTCTGCAACTTCTCTCATTTCAATTGCAGTTTGTAATCTTGTAAAGATTCCTCTTGCTTCTAAAGCATCTTGTAAAGCAAGACCATTCATTGCAGTTGCAAGCATTCCCATGTAATCAGCAGTTGATCTATCCATAGAGTGACCATTTCTAGCTCCTCTCCAGAAGTTTCCTCCACCAACAACAATTGATACTTGAACTCCCATTTCAACGATTTCCTTAATTTTATCTGAGATTTTTCCTAAAACATCAGGATTAATTCCGTGTTTTTCATCTCCAGCTAAAGCTTCTCCGCTTAATTTTAATAATACTCTTTTATAGGCTATCATTTTTTGCTCCTTTATTAAATTTTCATGAACACATACGTATCCAATTTATATTTTTTATCATTCTATCACAAATTATATTTTTTTTACACTATTTTTTAATTTTTTTTATACTTTTTATAGCAAATTAAAATCTTTTAATAGTCTTTCTCTAAATTCTTCTGGTAATAATCTTATTTCTTTCATTTGATTTTTTGGAACTATTGTTGGAATATATTGACCTCTATCTGCATATTTAGGATCTCCAGAAAATTCTGGACCAGTTCCTGTACCTAATTTACCACTTTTGTATTCACATAAAAATAAGTATTCTTCTAAATCTTCTTTAATAGTTCTAGAATATAATTGCTCTTTTACTATTACTTCAATTCCAAATTCTTCTAATACCTCTCTTTTTACTCCATCTTCCATAGAAGCATCATCTTCTTCAAGACCACCACCTGGAAAAACATAATATTCACCGTGTGGTTTGTTTGGATTTTCTGATGGTTTAACATTTAGTCTATGCATCAATGCATATCCACCTTCCATTTCAATTAATCCTGCAACTCTGATTCTTTTCATAATAAATACCTCCATAATTTTTTATACTACAAAAATAGGATATATGGTATTACGCATATATCCTATCTAAAGTCTTAATTATTTTTTTATTGATAATATTTTTAATTTGATGATTCCAACAGGAGCTTGCACTTCTACAACATTATTTCTTTTTTTACCTAATAATGCTTGACCAATTGGTGATTCATTTGAAATTTTATTAGCTACAACATCAACTTCTGTTGATCCAACTATTGTATATTCAACTGTTTCATCAAACTCAACATCTAATACTTTAACGATGTTTCCTACTTGAACAACTTCTGTGTCAATTTCAGATTCATCAATTATTTTAGCATATTTGATTTTTTCTTCAAGTTCTGCTATTTTAA
Source organism: Candidatus Scatovivens sp. (assembly GCA_045602645.1). GTDB lineage: Bacteria > Bacillota > Clostridia > TANB77 > CAG-508 > Scatovivens. The sequence goes on from JAZSBZ010000106.1 coordinate 27,553, forward strand.
TTTCGTTTTGTGCTTGAGCATTTTTTGCTTCATCATATTCTGAGTTTTCTGATAAATCCCCAAATCCTAAAGCAACTTTTATTCTATCTGCAATTTCATATCTCACTTCTGTTTTTAATTTTTCAAGTTCTCTCTCTAAATTATCGTATCCTTCTTGTGTAAGTAAAAATTCTTTTTCTCCCATGACTTAAGGACCTCCTTTTTATTCTTTAATGTTCCTCAATATAATAAGATTAATTTTCAGTTTTGTCAAGTGAATTTGCTATTTTTTTAACATTTTTTGCGTATTCGTTCTTTTTAATTTCACCAATATTGTTATTTAAAAATTTTATTGTAATATTATTATCTTTAAGATCCTTTTTTATGTTCTCATATAATGTATTTTCTTAAATAATACTTTCACATTTGAAATACACATTTCCTTTTGCATCAATGTATGAAACACAAAGACCTTTCAGTGTTACAAGTACACCTTCTTCAAGTTCCTCTGCAGTAAAGTGCTTTGAGGAATAAGGCATTTTACAAGAAAATCTACATCGGCTATAGATAA
>JAZSBZ010000107.1:0-27624 GCA_045602645.1 Candidatus Scatovivens sp.
ACTTTAATAAAAGTATCTTTGATACTAAAGTAGAGTCAAAAATTAATTCAAGTAACTTATTTAACGAAGACTAAGGAGAATCTATGAAATTTTTAGCAATATCACTTTTAATTTATTTTTTCTTAAAAAGTATTTATTATAGCATGTATGAAATTAAGCAAAACAAAAACAAGCCTGCAGGAATCTGTATAACAATACTTGCATTCCTGGGGCTTGCTTTACCAATTTTTTTACTTATTAAATATTATTAGTTATTTAATTTGATTTCTAATAATTTATCTTTTAATTCTTTTTCGATATTTAATAATTGAGCTTCAGCTTCAACTCTCTTAACTCTTCCGTTTTGGTGAATTTCAAGAACTTTATCTAAAGTTTCAATTATATCTTTATTTGTTTTTTGAAGTGTTTCAACATTAACAACTGCTTTTTCTGATTCTTCAGCAATTTCAATTGTTCCTTGTTTTAACATTTCACTATTTCTTTGTAGCATTTCATTTGTTGTTTCAGAAACTTCTTTTTGTACTCCTAAAGCAGCTTTTGAATTAGCTAAACCTAAAGAAATAACAATTTGGTTTTTCCAAAGTGGAATTGTATTAATTAAAGAACTTTGAATTTTTTCAACAAGCTCACTATCATTATTTTGAATTAATCTGATTTGTGGAGCCATTTGAATTGAAATAATTCTTGTTGTTTTTAAATCATAGATCTTCTTTTCAAATCTATTAATCATATTTACCATATCATTAACAGCTTGAACATCTGCTTGTTCTCCTGTTTCTTCAGCTTTCTTTTGTAATTCTGGTAATGTTACTGTTCTTAATTCTTCTAATTTTTTCTCACCAGCAATTATATATAAAGATAATTCCTTGAAATATTCTAAGTTTTTCTCATACATTGTGTCAAAGATTGTAATATCTTTTAACATTCTTATTTTTTGAGATTCTAATTTTTGTTCTATTTTAGAAATATTTGTTTCAACTTTATTGAATTTAGCAATCATTTTTTCGATTTGTTTTTTAGCACTAAAGAATAATCCGTATAATCCTTTTGGATTTAAACTTTCTGGAACATTAGCATCGAAATCTTTAACTTCAACAACAAGTTCAGATAATAAGTCTCCAACATCTCCTGTATTTTTTGTTTTTACATTTTGTAATACGCTATCTGAAAATGTAGAAATTTTATTTTGAGCAGCAGCTCCGTATTGTAAAATTTGTGTAGTATCAGATACATCTACTTTAGCACAAAATTCATCAATTGCTTGTTTTTCTTCATCTGTTAAGTTCTCATATTTTAAAGAACTCTCTACTTTTTCTTCTGTTACTTCTGTTTCATTTAAGATTTCCTTTTCAATTTTTTCAACCTCTTTTTTTGGTTCTACTTTAAGCTCTAATACTTCAGCTTTTTCTTCACTCATTAGTTTTATCCTCCTAAATTTTTATTTTTTCTCTTGTTTTATATTTATGATATTTTCATATCTTAAGGACTATTTTTCAAGATAATCTATTAATGCTTCATATCTATCCATTTTTAAACTTGTAACAACACTTGTAATCTCTTGTGGGATACCTGTAATACCTAACCTACTTACATCATAGTTTCCACCAGAAATTCCTGTTCTAAATCCATATTTTTCCCAAGCAATTTGTTGAATTTTTTGATTGTCAAATACTGTTTTATATAAATTTCCATTATTATTAAACGTAGCAATACAATGAGAATTCCATATTGTTGGTGTTGGATATAATATTCTAATTTTATCTTTAATTTGTTCAAAACCTTCTGGATTTGATGTTGCAAATTCTACAATACTCTTTTCATAATCAACAATCATAGGAGCACCTCCCATTCCTGTTTTTAGGTATTTTTCAAATAAATCCGCAGGTGTATTATTCATATATCCTGATTTCTCATAAAATTGTTTTAATTTAGGTAAATTTTCTTGCATTCCTAAATCAGTAACACTACCATTACACATTATTGAAAGTAATAATCCATAATATGTAGCTCCTGGTGAAGAAGTTACTGGGTCTGTTGATCCAATATTAACGTTACCATATAACATTGGTAATCCAATATCAGCCCATTTCTTATCTTCTAGAATGTAATTTAATAATTTATTCATATCTGTAATATAATAAGTTCCATTTGATAAAGTAACAATACCTTCATTAATCAATGCATCTGTTACTTCAGCCCAACTATATATTACAATAGGTGTATTTAATATTAGACCACCATCTAAAACTGTATATCTTGATGCTTCACCTAAAGCTTTATTAGGTCTTAATTTATAGTAATCATAAAATCTTTGATCAGAACAGAACATTAAATCATATGGTGTACCATCTTCTGGTCTTACTAATGGATCAACTATTAATTTACCATTACTCCAACTATCATATATCGGGTTAATCTTATATTGTGTTTTCATAATTTCAACAACTTTTTCATCAGCAATAAAATCTTCTTTTCCACCACCAATTGCAATATAAACATCTGTTAATTGGCTATCTGCTATTGCATCAATTGTATTAGCTATTTCTTCTTCATTATCATTAAATACTTTAATTCCAATTATTAAAAAAATTAAAAGTATAAATAATATTGCTCCAACAACTCTTTTATTCAACAGTAGGCCCTCCTTTATTTTTTAAGATTGAAATGATCTTCTTGTCCAAACGATTCTGCATTAAGCATCGATTCGAACACTTTAATTTCAGCATCTGTATCAACTATATCTGTTTGATATAATTTGGCAAGTTGTTCATCAAATGCTGCTTTTATCTTAACAACCATTTGCTCTGTTGTTTGCATCATTTTCTTACTATCTGCTGTATCTAATCTTTGATTTTCAATTAAATCGTATTTATTTAATATTTTAACAGTAACTGGAAGATAATAACTGAAGAATGTATGTGCTTTAACAGCTTTTTCTGGTGTTTTCTCAACTGTAGAAATTATCTTTGCTATTACATCATGTAATTCTCTTAAATCTTCAATTAATTCTTTTTTCTCAACACAATTCATAATAGCATGTATCTCAGCATTTTGTCTTTTAGCTGTTGCTATTTTTTCAAAAAATGTTCTATTATCTTCTTGAGCTACAGTCATAATTGGTTTTGGTTTACTTGCTTCTGATAACATTAAATTACCTGCTCCAAAAGCAACTGCTGCAATACCTAATGAAGGTAATAGCGGTAAACTTAAACCTACATAAGGAACCGCAAAAAAGGCTCCCCCAACTATTGCTGAAATAAGAACATCTTTATATGATTTGTTATTTCCTTCACTCATTTTAATTATATCCTCTCACTTCTTTAAATGCTTCTAATAAACTTGATCTACCATCAAATACTTTTGCATTTGTTAAATCTGCAATATCTTGAAGTTCATCTTCAAATGCATCACCAAACATAATTGAATAGAATGGAACATCTGCATTTCTTGTTGTATAAGCATCTTCAAATTGTTCATAACTTCCCATATTTGATAAACCGTCTGTCATCAAAATAACAGAAACATTATAAGTATTAAAATCTTCATCTACTATTTGTTGCAGAGCTCTAATTCCTGTATCATAAATATTTGTAGATCCTGATGGTTTTAAATTTAAAATATTATATAAAAGTTCTCTAGTTTGAGAACCATCAGCTGCATTCCAAACATCAATTACACTTGTTGAAAATGGAATTACTGAAATCTTATCTTTTGATGTATATTGTAATAAATCTTTAGATGCTTTTTCTGGAGTTAAAATATATTGCATTGCATTACATAATTGTTCATACCCTAGTGACGACATACTTCCAGAATAATCAAGCGCAAAAATTGTATAAATTGGTTTTCTTAATTCTGTTTGATATAAATCTAAAGCTTTTTCAATAATATCTGTGTGTGGGAATTTTATAGGTACGATATATTTTGTTGTATCAATTCCCCAATTTGGATTAAATACATTAGTATTTGCTGTGTAGCTTATACCACCATACCATGTTCTTCTACCAGCTTCTTCTAATAATTTTTGTCCTTCTTTACTAACTATATAATCTTGAAGTGCTAAGAAAATTTCTTTTCTTGCTTCGTTTTCTCCTGTATTAATAAATGCAAGTGGAGAATCGGCTATTGAAACGCCATCTACTGGATATAACGCATATAATATCTCACTACCTGTTTTTTCAAGTTCTGTATTCATATTTATAATTGAAGATTCATATGTTACAACAGCGTCATATTCACTATTTAAAAACATTGACTCTAAATATTCTTCACTACCAGAAGATCTCTCTAAACCGTTAAATAAAACTTTTAATACATCTCTAACATATTGATCATTAATATGTTCTTCTTTTAATACTTCTGGATTTCCTGCAATTGTAGATAATAAACCTAAATATGCAGTTGCTCCTGAATTAGTTTGTGTAGGATTTGACATACTGAACTTTAATTGTCCATTAATAATATTATTTATAATATCAGCTGTATATATCTCTCTTCCAACTAAATTTAATTCTCGAGCTTTAGACTCTTTTATAGCAAAAACGATTGGATTAATACTTGTAGAAACTGAGTCTGTAATTTTTATTGAATCATCAAGCATATATAGCCAAATTGAATTTGACATCCATACTGCATCAAACACTTCGCCTTGATTTAATCTATCCATTATTTCTAAAGTACCAGCATATTCTATTTCAATATTTGCACCAGTTAATTTAATAAACTTAGTTATAATACTTTCTAGATCTTTATTCTCTTGACTTGAAATAATTTTTAAATTCATATCAGTACCATCATCTTCTAATGATGTATATGTATTTTGTTTAAATTTTTCATCTACTTCTTTTTCTTGCATTAGAAAAAGAAGAGCAAACATCATTACCATGAAAATAATAAGCATCGCGCTTAATGCCGCATTTCTTCTCAATTTAGTCCCTCCAAATCATTCGTTTATTTATAATACTTCTCGTTTATAATTTTATTTTATTTTTTCAATTTTGTAAATAGAAAATAGCTAGATTTGACTATTTTTTCAATTTTCTTCTCTTAGGTTTTATTTCTTTTTCTTTAATTTCTACCGCTTCTTCTAAATCACCTTTCAAAGCAACAGAAGCAATGATTCCTGTTATCCCACAAACAATACAAAATGCTCCAATTTCATCTAGATTCATCAATGTTTCTTTCATAACATTTATTATAAAGTTTGTTATAGACATTGTCATCACAACTAAACTATCTAAATTTATTTTTGATAAGAATATTGAAACGCACAACTTAATAATTATTCCAAGCGAAAATACTGATATTGAAATATAATTCATTGCTCTTAGCAAATGATTCATATTTAAACAAACAATAATAATTACCAATACACAAGTTAATAAAAGTGGTAATTTTCCTATCTCTTCTGATATTTCTTGTACACCTTTAACAACATTATGCACCGCTGTATATCCGCTACTTGAAATATTTATATTTTGTCTATATTCATTTAATATTAATTTTTTAAATCTCTCTATATTAGTATTTGTTTCTGCGTCAAGAACTATTTCTCCTCTTTGAACATATTCGTCTATCTTTGAATCAATATTCTTTTCAACTGATTCTTCACTTATACTAATTTTTGAACCATCATAAACACAATCAATAAGACTTCTTACATCTTTTTTTATCATAGATTCTGTAAACAAACCATCAACCATACCTTCTGGTAGTTTTGAATCTTTACTGTGTTTTTCAAATCCATTTTGAACTTCTCTTGAAATCTGTAGATAAAACTCTGACTCATCTACTTTCTGTTTTGTATAATCTCTATTTAACAATTTATTTTGAACTATATTATTTGCAATCAGAATTCCTAAAGAAATAACAAGAGCAAAAGCCGCAGTTAAACTAAGTATCTTTTTAAATAAATTCATCATTTCCTCTATTATTTTATTAAATTTGCATATACTACATAACGTTGAGTTGCATGAGCTATATTATTAATTGGCCAACATGTATAAAGCATTATTATTTCATTTTCCTGTTGAATTGGTACAGAATCCACATCAGTTTCATCTATTATTTTTGAATCATAAACAGAATATTCAAATGTACCATATGATGTTTCTACTGTAATTTTATCTCCATTTACTAAATCAGGTAATGTTGCTAAAACATTAGAAAAATTATGACCAGCATAAATTATACTTCCACCTTCACCTGGGAAAAATGATTTTTCATCATGAGCAATTCCATTATCTAAAATAGAATTATTAGCTCCATAATAAACTGGTTGTTCTACATTAATCTTTGGTATTTTTAATGTAGCATATTTTGTCCCATATGTTGGATAATTAGTCAAAACACCATCTTTCAAAACAGGATCTATTGTTTCTACTAAATCTTTATCAATTGTTATTTTACGCATAACATCAGCCACCATTGCTATTTTTTCTTTACCTATTGTTAATGCTAAAACTCCAATTATAATAACAAACAAAAAAGCAACTATTATAGATTTAATAGCTGCCTTTATAATTTTTAAAAACTTTTCAAACATCATCTATGCTCTTTTTTTAGCAACAACTGCAATGGCAATAATTACTAATATAGCAACTACATATAAAGATGTATTTGAACCTGTATATAATAATGTTTTATCAGCTGTATTTGTATTCTTTGTTGTATTTGCTTTTGCTGTATTATCTACTTTTTTTGCTTCATCTTTATTTGTATCTTTCTTTGTCTCTTCTTTTGTATTTCCTGATAATTTATCTTGAGTTTTTGAAATTACATCTTCAGAAGTTTCTTTTTTAGCACTACCTACTGAAGTAACTTTATTTTTATAAGAACCAGATGTTAAAACTGTTCCATCACTATTTTTTGTAATTTTGTATGTTTTATCAGTTGTGTTTGCTGAAAGAGTTAATCCAGCTTTAATGCATGTTTTCTTAACAATATCCATTGCACTTTTCATAACTGTTTTATCAACATCATCAATATTAGTAGCATTTGTATTTTTAATCATTTTTTCAACTGCTTCAATATCATCCAAAATTGAATCTGCAGTTACATCATCAACATATTGATCAATATATTTAATTAAAGCATCTTGTTCTGATTCTTCAAGTTCAAATTTCATACCATTTATTTCATGGCTTGTATTAAAGTAATCGCTTAATTCTTGTGTTCCAGCATTTACATTAAATGTCATTGTGATTACAGCTAACATCACAACAACCATTACTAATAATCTTGATAATTTTCTCATCTGTTTCTCCTTATTTTCTTTCTAATTTTTATGATAAAAATAGTATATCATTGCTGCAAAAACATTTCAACATTTATTATGTTACAATTATAATACATTTTCCCTATCATTGGATTTTTTAAAATAATTTTAACTTTTCACTTGAATTATAGATTTTTATATGTTATCATAATTATTGTCAGTTTGATTTAGGGGTATAGTGTTAATGGTAGCACATCGGTCTCCAAAACCGCTTGTGTGGGTTCGAATCCTACTACCCCTGCCAGAAGTAGCTAGTAAAATAGCTACTTTTTTTATTATATTTAACAATCTTTCATAAATTATAAACAAAAATAGCAATGGTTAATCCATTGCTATTTCTTGTTTATAACTAAATTCTTTCCATGTATAAACCTGTTCTTGTGTCAATTCTTACAACATCACCGATTTCTACAAATAATGGAACAGAGATTTCTAATCCATTTTCAAGTGTAGCTGGTTTTCCAGATGTTGTTGTTGTATTTCCACTGAATCCTGGTTCTGTGTATGTAACTTCTAATTCAACAAACATTGGTGGTTCTACGTTAAATACTTTACCTTTGAATGATAATACTGTAACATCCATATTTTCTTTAATATATTTTAACGCATCCCCTAATTGTTCTTCATTTAATGGAATTTGTTCATATGTTTCATTATCCATTAAATAATATAAACCTTCATCGTTATATAAGTATTGCATTGCTCTTTTTTCAATTTCAGCACCTTGTAATTTTTCAGATGGATTGAATGTTCTTTCAATAACTGCTCCTGAAATTACGTTTTTCATTTTAACTCTAACAAACGCTGCTCCTTTTCCTGGTTTAACGTGTTGGAATTCAACTACTTTAAATACGTTTCCGTCTAATTCAAATGTTGTGTTGTTTCTTAAGTCACCTGCCATGTATACATCAGCCATTTTTAATACTCCCCTTTTCTCTTTTAAATTAATATTAATCTACATATAATATTACCATACTTTATTTGCTTAATCAAGCATTTATGACAACTTTATTATTGTACAATCTTTTTCTGAAGTTGTCAATGATTTACATCCTGTCTTTGTTACTCTATAAGTATCTTCTATTCTTATACCAAATTTTCCAGGAAGATATACTCCCGGTTCAACAGCTATAACAGCATCTTCTTTTAATATACAATCTACACTTGATCTTAAAATTGGAAGTTCATGGATATTTAATCCAACTCCATGACCAAACGCGTGCATAATCGCATAATTTTTAAGTCTATATTCTGTCTCTCTATCTTTTATTACTGTTTTAATATTTGCTCCTTCTTTTAAAGCATTTTCTAATCTTACTTTTTCTCCAAGAACAAATTCATATGCCTCTTTATATTCTTCTTTCATTTCTTCAACAAAAACTACTCTAGAGAAATCAGAACAATATCCTCCAACTTTACATCCAATATCAAATTGAATAATATCACCTTTTTGAATAACTCTATCTGTAGGTACTGCATGAGGCATTGATGTGTTTTCTCCAAATGCAACTATTAAATAAAATGCAATTCCATCAGCTCCATTTAAAAGCATAAATTTTTCTATTTCAAATGCAACTTCTTTTTCAGTCATTCCTTTTTTAATATTTCTTATAATATGCTCATATGCTTTATCTGTAATTTCACACGCTTTTTGAATTAATGCAATTTCTTCTTCATCTTTAACAATTCTTTGGTTTTCAATTAATCCTTCAGTCTCAACAAGATTTACTTGATATGTTTGTAAATATTTTTTATATTGTTCATATGTTACGTATGATTCTTCGAATCCTACATTCTCACAAAGCATAAATATTGCTTCATAATCAAATTTATTTAGATTTTTAGATTCATATGCTACTATTTCATCATCAATAGTTAGATTTCTATTAACGCTCTCAATATATCTTCCATCTGTTACAAATATATTTTCTTTAGGTGCAATAATTAATATACCTTCTTCCGAAAGTCCCGTTAAATATCTAACATTAATTGGATTTGAAACAATCATGCCATCTAAATTAAGTGATACAAGTTGATTTCTAAGCCATTTAATTCTTACATTCATACATCATCAATCCCTTCAAATTATTTTAAAATAGTTTGACTTATTAATTTGCAAAATTCTAGAAAACAATTAAATACATATCCTGTTGGAATAAACATACACACTATTGCAGATGTTGCTAAAAATGGTCCAAAAGGAACATATTCATCTTTCTTTCTTCTTATTACTCTATAAATAACTACAAAAATACAAATTACAGCAGCAATAACAAATGATAATACAGATACCTCTGCAATACCACTCATACCATAAAATAAGCCTATTGCTCCCATAAATTTTATATCTCCAAGTCCCATTGATTCTTTTCCTGATGCAATCCAGCCAAGTATTGTTATAACAACAAATATTGTAACACCTGTTATCATACCAACGATATAATCTTTTGCCATATTCACATTAGTAATTCCATAAATAAAACTAAATATTAATCCAGTTTCAAATATTGTTAAATTTAATCTATTAGGTATAATTCTATGTTTTAAATCTATAGAAAAAGTTAATAAAAGCATTGGAATTAAAACTAAAAACTTTATTAAATCTAAATTCTTAGCTAAATGTTGTCTGTCAAATCCCATCTTATATAAAAGTGCAATATATAACAAAGAAGTTATTATCATAAAAATATAATTTCCTGGTAATCCTTCTTTATTTGCTTTAAAGAATTCTTTAGAAAATATTTTCTTTTTTTCTGGAATTCTAATATTACACCATGCCGTGAACTTTCCTACAAATAAACCTATAATTCCTAAAATTACATAATTTAAAATTTGTATATTGTTAAAATACATTATTTATCTACCTGCTTTTTTAAATAACTTTTTATAACTAATTCTTCAATTGGTCTTTTAAATCTTGTCATCCAAAGATCTTTTTTATCTAATGGTTTTACAAGAATTGAAAACATCTTCACTCTATTTGATCCAATAACATCTGTAAAAATTTGATCTCCAACTGCAGCTATATTTTCAAAAGGAATTCCTAATTCTTTTTGTGCCATTTTAAATCCTCTTTTTAAAGGTTTCATGGCAAATTTTATGTATGATATTTCAAGTAAATCTGCAACCATTTTTACTTTTGTTTCTTTATTACTATTAGATAAAATTATACATTTAATGCCACTTTCTCTAATTTTATCATGCCAATCTTTTAATCCATCCACGATTTTTAAATCAAAATCAAGTAATGTATTATCAACGTCTAATATTAATGCTTTAATACCATTTTTTGCTAAATATTCTGGTGTTAAATCTGTTATTTTTTCACAATATAATCTTGGATAAAGTTTCATATTTTCCCCCTCGTAATTTCATATATATATTACCAATTTGTTACGTTTTTGTCAATTTTATTTACAAATTAAGTGCTTATAGATATAATTTAAATACAGGTTTTACAAAGGAGAAATGTATATGAAACTTTCAATTCAAAATGATGCAGAAGTTTTAACAAATAAAGAAAAAAATCGTAAGATTATCACCATGTATAGGATACTTTCTTACGACTTAATTTTCTATTATACAATTTCATATTTATTTTTGGTAAATGTTAAAGGATTATCGACCGCTCAAATTGTTTTTGGCGATTCGTTTTATCCTTTATTTAAACTTTTACTTCAAATTCCATGTACTATTTTTATTCAAAAATTTGGAAAAAGAAATAGTTTAATAGTATCAAACATTGCAGTCTCAATATTTGTTTTACTTACAATTGGTCTTGTTGATACAGCAACACTTATTCTATCAAATCTATTCTTAGCATTTGGTTTTGTAATTAAAGCAATGGCTGAATCAAATATATTATACGATTCTCTTGAAGAATCACCTACAAGAAGAGAACAATTTACTAAATATGAAGGTAAAGCAGCAGCAGGATATTTTTTCTTAGAAGCTATCACTTCTCTAGGAACTGGATTTTTATATGTTATCAATCCATATGTTCCACTTGTATTTTCATTATTAGTAACAATACTTGCAACAATTCTTGCAGCAATGCTTCATGAAATACCTATATCAAATCAAGAAGAAAAGCAGCTAACAGCAAAACAGCAATTTAAAAAGCACTGCTTAGATTTAAAAGATGCGTTTAAATTTATTTTAAAATCACCTAGACTTCGCTGTTTAATTCTATATAACAGTTTAATGGCCAGTGTTTTCTTTTTAACTAATACATTTAGAAGAAGCTTATTAGATGACGTTGGAGTTTCATCTGAATACTTTGGTATTATATTTACAATATTTGGAATTGTAGCAAGTATATCTGCAACAAAAAGTTACAGTATGCATAAAAAATATACAAACAAAACATTATCATTAATTGGACTATCATTCACAACTTCAATAATAGTATCTGGTGCTGTAGTATTACTAGATTTACCATTATTTTTAATGTATTACATTTTACTTTTATCATTCTCAATTAACTACATTATGAAGGGTCCATTCTACACATTAATAAAACAGTATTTGAATAGTTTCTGTAATAGTGAAATGAGACTAAAAATCTATTCAGCAAATTCATTTATAGAATATATTTCAGCAACTATACTTTCACTACTTTGCTCTAGCATTATGGGTTATTATTCAAATGCAGCAACAACCTTAATATTAGGTATTGTATCAACTGCATTACTAATAATTCTACTAATCTATATGTCAACAAGAGTTGGACTTAAACCAGAAGAATATTCTGAAAATGATATTTATTATGACGAACATTAAATTACTTACAAAAAATGTGTCTACCAATAGTTAAAACTTGAGGTCGACTCCAAATCCATTTAGAAGTAGCTGTACTAGGATTAAAATAATAGATGCATCCATATGTTGGATCCCATCCATTAATAGCATCCTGTGCAGCTTTTTTTGATTGCTCATTTGGTGTTAAATTAATTTGACCATCTGCTACACAAGTATAAGCTCCTGATTGATAAATAACACCAGAAATTGAATTAGGAAATCTTGAATCTGATACTCTGTTTAAAACTGTTGCAGCTACCGCTACCATTCCTTGATAAGGCTCACCTCTTGCTTCACCATATACTAATCTACTCAATAAATTTAAATCTGAATTATTTCCACTTGATTGACTTGAATTTTTTGATGAATTAATTCCTAAAGCTTTTAAAGTTTCATCTCCTACTATTCCATCTACTTTTAAATTATTTTTCTTTTGAAATTTTTTTACTGCATTAAATGTTTTACTACCATAAATTCCATCTACATCGCCATCATAATATCCCCATGATTTTAATTTAGTTTGAATGCTTTTTACTTCTTCTCCTGTCGAACCATATTTTGAAAGACCAAAACATATCGGAATTAATTTAACAATAAAACATAAAATCATAATTAAAAGCAAAATTTTTATACACTTTTTAAATCTCATATTAAACCTCCTTTATTAACTCTTTCTAGTATTTGCTACTTTCTCCATTTTATACATTTTGCCAATGTAATAAAATGGTAATATTGTAACATAAATGTAATCAAATATTCCCTAATATGCCTTGAAAAAAAGGATATTTATTAATATAATACATTTAATTAAAAGGTATAGGAGTGTCAAAAAATGGATTTTTCTAATTACATTAAATTTGATGGTAACTTAATAAAAAATCAACCAGTAAAAATCACATATTCTGGATTTTTATTTGAGAAAGGATCTGAAACAGTTTCTATAGTTTATGGTTTTGGTTCTCACTGGGAACATACTGGTGAAACACAAATGGAAAAAACTGAAAATGGTTTCACAGCTGAAATTAATTTAATAGACTATAGCTTATTTAACTTCTGCTTCAAAAACTCTAATAACGAGTGGGATAACAATTATGGTGGAAACTATGTTTATGAAGTTAAAGAACTTGAAGTTGAGCCTGCTTTTATATTAAACGAAAATGTAATTGTTGAAATCCTAGATAACCTTTTTGAAATTAATATGAATGAATATGCTTCTACAAAATCATCTCCTATCCAAGAATCTGTTGCTGCTATCGTTGAAGAACCAGTTGCTGTTCAAGCAGTTGAAGAATTCGAAGTTAATTATGAAAAAAATGAAGCAACAACAATTGAAGAATCTTATGTATCATCTACAGAAGAAGCTTCTATAAATCAAGATATTGAACAATTATTTAATGATATATATCAACCAATAGTTGAAGAAAATGTTCAAGAGATTAAAGAAGAAGTTGTTGAAGTAGCTTCTCCTATCGAGGAAATTGCCCAAGAAGTTGCACCAGTTAGTGAAGTAGTTGAACCAGTAAATATTATTGAAGAAAAAGTTGAAGACAAACAATCACTATTGACTGATATTTTAGCTGATCATGCAACAACTCAAGAAGCATCTAAAGAAGCTGAATTAGATTTCAATATGAATTCTTTAATTAATGAAATATTATCACCTATCATCTCTTCTTCTACATTCGAACAAGAAGATTTAGGTGAAGAATATGCATCATTTGAAAAAAACGATGATAATGAAGTTAACACAGTTATTGATGGACTAATTACTGATATCCAAAAATCAGTTGAAAATAAAACAAGCTTTAATTATATTGAAGAAACAAATGAAGTTGAATCACCTGTTGAAACAATCGAAGAAACAGATGAATTTAATGATGAAGAAGTTTCTTTAATAGAAACACTTGCAAGTGAAGCTAGAGAAGAAGCTGCTACAAAAGAATCAACTACAGCTTTAGTTACTGTTGATCAACCTGAAGAAACTTTCTTAGTTAGTGCAAGATCACTTGGAAAATTCTATATGTTTAAAAAGAGAGTTAAACTTGCATTCTATAAATTATTCAAAACAGTACCTAAACTTCTATCTTCAAAATTTATTGAAAATGATAATAATGATTAATTATAAAAAAATAACATCTATTTTTATAATAGATGTTATTTTTTGTTCTTTATTAAGTATTAACTTTTAGAATATTCCCTCTATATCCCCATTTTCGTCTATTCTTATTTTCTCTGCTGCAGGAACTCTTGGTAATCCTGGCATAGTAAATATCTTTCCTGTTTTAATTACAACAAATTCCGCACCATTTTTAACAATAGCTTCTTTTATTGTAATTTTAAATGGTTTATCACATAATAAATTTTTAGCATCATCAGAGAATGAATATTGTGTTTTTGCAATACATACTGGATAATTTCCATATCCTAATTTTTCTATTTGCTCAATTTCCTCTAAAGCATTATCTGTATAATCTACATCATATGCTCCATAAACTTCTTTAGCTACTTTTGCAATTTTATCTTTAATTGAATCTTTATCATCGTAAACAAAATTTATTCTTGATTTACCTTCTGCAAGTTTTGCAACTTTTTCAGCTAAATCTATTGCTCCTTCTCCTCCTTTTGCCCATACATCAGCAAGAGAAAGATCTACTCCAATTTTATTTAATTCATCTTCTAAGAATTTAAGTTCTTTTTCTGTATCGTTTTTATATCTATTGATTGCAACTATTGGTGTTAAACCATATCTATCTCTAATATTTTCAACATGACGTTTTAAATTATCTATTCCTATAGCTAAAGCTTCAATGTTCTCATTTGAACATTCATCAGCTTTTACACCACCATGATATTTTAAAGCTTTTAATGTAGCAACACAAACAGCTACAGTAGGTTTTAATCCTGCTTTTCTACATTTAACATTAACAAATTTTTCAGCACCTAAATCAGCACCAAATCCAGCTTCAGTAATTACATAATCACCTAATTTTAAAGCAAGTTTTGTAGCTATTACACTATTACATCCATGTGCAATATTAGCAAACGGTCCACCATGAACAACTGCTAAATTATGTTCTAATGTTTGTACTATATTAGGATTAATTGCATCTTTTAAAAGAACTGTTAAAGCTCCTTCTGCTTTTAAATCTTTTGCAAAAATAGGTTTATCTTCATTATTATATCCAACTAGAATATTTCCAAGTCTTCTCTCTAAATCTTCAATATCTTTAGATAAACAGAAAATTGCCATTATTTCTGAAGCAACTGATATATCAAAACCATCTGGTCTTGGAACCATATTCTTTTCTTTTGATAATCCAATTTCTACTTCTCTTAATGCTCTATCATTTAAATCAACACATCTTTTCCAAATAACTTTTTTGAATCCAAGAGCATTTCCATAGTAAATATGATTATCAATCATTGCTGACAATAAATTATTTGCTGATGTTATTGCATGAATATCACCAGTAAAATGTAAATTAATATCTTCCATTGGAGCTACTTGTGCATATCCTCCACCTGTAGCACCACCTTTAACACCAAATACCGGTCCAAGTGATGGTTCTCTTAATGCAAGAACTGATTTTTTACCAATTCTATTTAACGCATCTGACAATCCTATAGCTATAGTTGTTTTACCTTCCCCAAGTGGTGTTGGATTAATAGCTGTAACTAATACTAATTTTCCATCTTTTTCTTTTTGAACTTTTTCTATAAATTCATTTGACACTTTAGCTTTGTATTTACCATACAATTCAATGTCATCTTCTGTCATACCATATTTAGATGCAATTTTTGTTATTTGTTCTAATTTTACACTTCTTGCGATTTCAATATCTGTCATAACAAACCTCCTTTAATTTACTGTCTTTATTAATTTCTTTTGTACTATATTATAGCTCCTACTACAAATCCTATTATTGCTCCAACAAAAACTTGCACTGGTGTATGACCTAACGCTTCTATTAATTTTTCTTGAACCTCTAATGTAGACATTCCAGGAGTATCTAAAACCTTATTTAAAATACGAGCTTGTTTACCTGCTGCTCTTCTTACTCCCGCTGCATCATACATAACTACAAATGAAAATATTAACGCAAGAGCAAATATTCCAGAATCAAATCCATATTCTTTTCCAACACATGATGCAAGTGCACATACAATTGCCGAATGAGAACTTGGCATTCCTCCAGCACCAACAAGTCTCTTAAGATTAACCTTTTTATTTTTAATTGTATCTGTTATAAATTTAAATAATTGAACTAGTGCCCATAACACAACAGGTACAACAATACATTTGTTATGAATTATTTGATTTATAATCCCCATATAATTTCACCTATTCTTCAGGAATAAAGTTTTCTTCCTTAAGTTCTCCTTCTTCATTTATCAATATCGTAATTCTTTTTTCAGCATCTTCTAATTTAGAATTGCATTCTTTAGAAATCTTCATTCCTTCTTCAAATAATTTAACAGATTCATCTAAAGATAATTGTTCTTTTTCTAACTTATTTGTTATATCTTCTAATTTATTAATTAATTCCTCAAAATTACTTTCTTCTTTTTTTGCCATAACTAACCTCTCTTAATAATCTACACTTACAGTTTTATTTTCTAAGTTAACTTTAAAATAATTTAAAACTTCAGCTGACTCAATTGAAACAACCGCTATTACATACTCTCCATTATCTGTAACATGGTCACACACAAACTCAACTGTATCATCTTCGCCCCATTTATCTTCAACTAAATCAATAGCTGCTTCTTTTTCACTTGTAGATCCTGTTAAAGAATCAGTTTCATAAATTTGACTACCATCATTTTGTGCAATTACAGTTGTTGTAACGTTTTCATCTTTTTCTTCTGTTTTTTCTTCAACAACTTCATTTGTGTTTTCATCATTATCTTTGCTATCAACATCTTCATTTTCAGATATCTCTGTTTCACTGCCGACTACTGTATTAGTATTTGGAAATTGTTCTTTTCCTAATTTAACACATACGATAACGATTGCAACAAGCACTACTATTGCTATTATAATTTTTATTCCATCTTTCATTTGTCTATCACTCCTTTTATAAAACTTTTGCATGAACTTTTCCATCTTGAAAATTCAAATCAAATTCCATATCTTTTTTCATTTGTTCAGCCTTTGTTATCACTTCTCCACCTGCTTCTGCAAGAGTATATCCTCTTGTTAACGTTTTTAGTGGACTAAGTGCATCAAGTTTAGTAATTAACTTTGTCGCTGTAATTCTTGAATCTTTAACCTTTTTAATACAACTATTTTCCATTGATTTTAATAATCTTTCAATTTCTAAATAATAATCATTAATTCTATTTAAAGGTTCTTTAAATACTCTTGATGTTAAACATTTTTCATATCTAAGTCTCATTACTTCTGTTTTTCTTTTTAAAGCCATTTTCAATCTTCTTTGACAAAGATTAATGCTATATTCCAAATCCTCAATATCTGTTACAGCAAGTTCTGCTGCCGCAGATGGTGTTGGTGCTCTTAAGTCAGCAACAAAATCAGCAATAGTAAAATCAGTTTCATGACCTACAGCTGATATTACTGGAAGCTCAGATTCATAGATAGCTCTTGCAACCACTTCTTCATTAAATGGCCATAAGTCTTCTATAGAACCTCCTCCTCTTGCAACAATAATTACATCTGCTAATTTTTTATCATTCATTAATTTGATTGCTTTAGCAATTTTAACTCCTGCTCCTTCACCTTGAACTGGTACTGGTAATAATCTGATATAAACATTAGGATTTCTACGAGTAGAAACATTAATTATATCTCTTATTACAGCTCCTGTATTAGATGTTAATACACCAATAATCTTTGGCATAAATGGTATTGGCTTTTTATGAGATTCATCAAATAATCCTTCTTTTGATAATTTCTCTTTAAGTTCTTCAAATGCTGTATATAAATTTCCCATGCCATCTTCTTGCATAGCTTTGCAGTAAATTTGATATACACCATCTCTTTCAAAAACTCCAACTGATCCAAGTACAATAACCTTCATTCCATCTTTTGGAACAAAATTTAAAGTAGCTGTAGAAGTCTTAAACATAACGCACTTAATTAGAGAGTTTTCATCTTTTAAAGTAAAATACATATGACCTGTATAATGATGTTTAAAATTTGAAATCTCCCCTTTAACTAGTACGCTATTTAAGTACTCATCTTCAGCTACTTTATCTTTAACATACTTATTTAATTCCGTTACTGAAATTGGATTAATCTTCATTCGTTTCTCCGTTAAGTTTTTTCTCTCTTACTACACTTGCTAAAATACCATTAATAAATACAGGTGCTGATTCATCAGCATATTTTTTTGCAAGTTCAACAACTTCATTTATAGCAACTTTGTATGGTAATTGTTTATATACCATTTCATATATTGCAAGTTTAATTAAGCTTAAATTTATTTTTGAAATTCTGTTTAAACTCCAATTATCTTTTAAATTAGATGTTATTAAATCATTAATCTCATCAGAATTAGCTTTTACTCCATCCATAATGTCTTTTAAATATCCAATAACATTTATATCTAATATATCATTGTTTTCAATAAATATATCGAATTGTTCTTCTTCGCTTTCTTTTTGAACTTCTATTTCATATACTAACTTGAAAGCAAGCTCTCTCATTGCAGATCTTTGCATGATATCCTCCTAAAATTTGTCTATAAATTCTTTTAATTTTTCTTTAACTGATGCTTTGTTTTTTTGAACATAATTTCCTACAAATGCTCCAACAGCAACTACAACAACAGCTACTAATATTTTATATAATCCTGTAAAGCATAATAATAAAGCAATTAATCCACCAATTACAGCTCCGCCGTATTTTACACATAAGTCTGCAAAATCGATTTTTTTGTTTTCATTATTTTCTTCCATAATTATACCTCCTCTGATTCGTTATTTTCATTTTCTTCTACAGGAGCTTCTGTAGTTTTTTCAGCTTCTGCTTCATTTGTACTATCAGGTGAAGGTAATCCTTTCACTCTTTTGGATGTTATATTTTTAATTTTAATGTTAACTTCTTTAACTTCTAAATCTGCAGTTCTCTTCATTGCATCTTTAATTCTTCTTTGTAATTCATTAGATATATCTTTAATCATTACATCTTTACTAACAACAGCTGTAACATATACGATTAAATTTTTATTTTTATCTAAAATTGTTCTACTTGCAACTGTATCTGCACCTGGAATTTCTTTTGTTACACTAGAAATTAAGTTTTCTAAACTTTCTTTAGATATAACTAATTTTCCACTTGTATTTTCTAAAACAATTCCATTTTTTCCATTATCAACTGGTTTGCTTGTAAAGAATAATCCTTTTAAAGCTAGAAGCATTAATACTGCTAAAACTCCTATTGCAATTTTGATAGCATCTTCTCCTATATCTGTTAAAACAACCATTTCATTTAATATAGTTTCTAGTGGCATAATTCCTGTTAATACTAGAATTATACCAACTCCTAATACAAATATAATTAAAGAAAATATTTTAAGTGCTAACTTATCAAGAAATTTCATTGTTTATTCCTCCTAATATTACTATATATTTTATTTTTACTCTTCTTCTTTATTATCTGCTTCTGGTAATGCTTCAGGTTCTTCTTTTGTTGTATTAGCATGAACACCTTGAACATGTACATTTACTTCTAATACTTTTAAACCTGTCATATTTTCTACTGATTTTTTAACTCTTGTTTGAATCTCAAAAGCAACATCTGGAATTCTTGCTCCATATTCAACAATAATATTTACATCTATTCTTGCATTTTTATCATTAACTTCTACTTTAATTCCTTTAGCTAAGTTCTTTTTACCACTTAGTGCTTCTGTAATACCAGCAAATCCTCCGGCCATACCATAAACACCTTGAACTTCTGAAACCGCAATTCCTGCATATGTTGCAACGGCATCGTTAGCTATTTTAATTGTATCATTTCCTTCTACAGAAATTTCTTCAACGTTTTCTAATTGTTCATTATTTTCTTCCATAACAAACCTCCTTTTGTATTTTATAATTCCCTTAATTAGTATATCAATATACATGGTTTTTTACAAGTATTTTTGACAACTAAAAGATCTTTAAAACTATTCAAAAATCTCACCTATTTGAATTTTATTTCCGCGTAAAAAATCATTTACATTCATTCTTTTTGCATTTTCACCTTGTATTTCTATTACAGAAATAATAGCATCTTTTGCACTAATATAAAGTCCTGATTTTTCACTTGCATATAAAACTGTTCCTGGTTTTCCTTCTGCTAAGTATTCATTATTTCCTGCTTTTTCAATCATTTCTTCTTTAGAAACTTTTTGAACTCTCCAGAATTTAACTTTCTTACCATTTAAGAATGAATATGTTCCCATAATTGGGTTTAGACCTCTAACAAGATTTTTAATCTCATGAGCTGATTTTTCATTCCAATCTATTTTAGACATTTCTTTTGAAAGCATTGGAGCTAATGTATATTCTTCAGGTTGCTTAGTTCTTGTTGCTGTTCCATTATCAATTTTTCCTACACTCTCGCATAAAAGTCTAGCACCAATTGAACTTAATCTGGCCCAAAGTTCTCCTGTGGTTTCATCTGGATCTACTTTTACTTCTTCTTGAACAATAATATCTCCAGAATCCATACCTTCATCTAAATACATGATTGTAACACCTGTTGTTTCATCACCATTTAATATTGCCCATTGAATTGGTGCTGCTCCTCTATATTTTGGAAGCATTGAAGGATGTACATTTATACAACCATATTTTGGTATCTTTAAGAATGATTTTGGCAGAATTACTCCATATGATACAACACATACAATATCAGGAGCTAACTCTTTTATCTCATTTTTAAATTCAGTATTATTTGCTATTTTTTCAGGTTGAAATACTTTTAGGTCTTTTTCTAAGGCATATTCTTTTACTGGAGAAGCAACAAGTTTCATTCCTCTACCTGCTGGTCTATCAGGTGTAGTTACAACACCACAGATTTCATATCCTGCATTATATAATTTATCTAAAGACTCCCTTGCAATATCAGGAGTTCCCATAAAAAGAATTCTCATTAAAATCCTCCTATTATTTTTTTCCTTCGTTATTTGGATTAACTGTTTCTAAAGTTCCTGGTTTTACTCTATCTACAAAAACAACTCCATTTAAATGATCGATTTCATGGCATAAGGCTTGTGCTAATAAATCTTGTGCTTTTAATGTTACTTTACATCCATCAAGATCTAGTGCTTCAACAACAACTTCTTTTGGTCTTTCAACTTTTCCAAATTTATTAGGAAAACTTAAACAACCTTCATCAACTTCTTGTGTTCCTTTTTGACTTACTATAACAGGATTAATTAATGTAAATTGAGTTCCTTCTTCATATAAGTCAATAACAATAATTCTTTTTAAAACACCAACTTGTGGTCCTGCAAGACCAACTCCATCCCATTTGTGCATTGTTTCGATCATATCTTGAGCAAGTTCTTTAATTTTATCATCGATTACATCGATTTCTCTAGAACGCTTGCTTAATATTTCATCGTTTTCATATCTTAAATTTCTAATTGCCATTTTTCCTCCATTTTTTAGCTCATCGTATTTGGATTTATATCTACGATAACTCTTGTTTCTTTACATTTTTTTATTTTCTCATCATCAATTGCAAAACTAATCATATTAAGTACATTAGAAGTTACTTTACATTTAATTATAATTCTCCATCTATACTTATTCTTAATTTTATCTATTGGTGATGGTACAGGTTTATATATAAGCATATCCTCATTTGCTACTTTAACTAATTTCTTATATACAAGATTTGAAACTTTTTGAATTTCATTTAAATCTTTGCCAGAAAAGCTAATCATTATTATATCGCAAAATGGCGGATATTTCAACATTTTCCTTAAAGAAACCTCTTGATTATAGAACAAATTATAATCTTGTTTTTGACTATCTATTATTGCATAATGATCTGGATTATAAGTTTGAATTATTACGTTTCCTTTTTCTTCTCTTCCTGATCTTCCTGCAACTTGTACTAAAGTTTGAAATGTTCTTTCAACTGCTCTATAATCTTCTAAATTTAAACTGCTATCAGCTGATACTACACCAACTAAAGTAACATTTGGAAAATGATGTCCTTTGACAACCATTTGTGTTCCAATTAAAATATCTATATTATCATTTTTAAAAGAATTTAAAATTTCTTCATGTGAATTCTTTTTACTAACAGTATCTATATCCATTCTAATTGTACTAGCTTCTGGAAATAACTTTTTAACTTCATCTTCTAACTTTTGAGTTCCTGTTCCAAAATATTTAACTTTAGAGCTATTACATTCAGGGCATACTTTAACAACTGGCTGTTCATATCCACAATAGTGGCATTTTAATTTATTCTCACTCATGTGATATGTTAGACTTATATTGCAGTTTTTACATTTTGCTACATATCCGCATTCACGGCACATAACAAATGTTGAATATCCCCTTCTATTTAAAAATAGTATCGTTTGTTTTTTATTTTTTAAATTCTTTTCTATCTCTCTTTGAAGTTTAAAACTAAGCATTGATCTATTTCCAAGTGCAAGCTCATTTCTTAAATCAACTATTTCAACATTAGGTAAATTAGCATTATTTGCTCTTTTAGTTAAAGTATAAAGCGCATAATCATTTTCTTTAGCAAAATGCATACTTACAATATCTGGAGTAGCACTTCCAAGTACTAATGGACAGCTTGCTTTTTCTGCCATATATTTTGCTAAATCTTTTGCATTATATCTAGGTGTCATATCTGATTTATAAGACATATCATGTTCTTCATCTATAATAATAATACCCAAATCTTTTACTGGTGCAAAAATAGCTGATCTTGCTCCTATAACAATTTTTTTCTCACCTTTTGTAATCTTTTGCCATTCATCATATCTTTCTCCTACAGAAAGTCTGCTATGTAAAACAGCAACTGAATTTTCTCCAAATCTTGCTAAAAATCTATCTACCATTTGTGGTGTTAACGATATTTCAGGTACTAATATTATTGCACTTTTATTCTTTTCTAAAACTTTTTGTATTAATTGTAAATATATTTCAGTTTTACCAGAACCTGTAACGCCATGAATTAAACATTTACAAAATTCATTATTTTCTATGCAGAAACTAATACCATTAAAGCATTTTGCTTGCTCTTCGTTTAATACTTTAGGAGTATCTCTTTCTACTTTCTTATTGATAAATGGATTTCTTTCTATTTGTTTTTCAACAATTTCTATATAACCATTTTTTTCTAACGTTTTAAATATAGCTTTACTAACATCTGTTAATAATTCTAAATCACTAATATAAACACCATCGTTTTCTTCTAAAAATCTAAGAACTCTTATGTGCTTATCACTTTTAATTTTTTCTGTCTCTATTCTAAATTCTATTTCATCTTTGTCCATCTTTAGATAAACAAAGTTACCTACTTTCTCTTTAGTTCTATTTTCACTTACCTTTGTCCCAGTTCCTGGTGGAAGCATAAGTTTTATACAATCAGATATATTGCAGAAATATTTTCTAGCCATTAATTTAGCTAAAACTATATTATCCTCAGTTAATATTTGTTCTTTTTCAATTGAAGCTATTTCTTTAAACTTAATATTTTCTTTTGTAGCATATTCTGATGTCTCTTTTAAATTGATAACAAAACCATCTTCTAGTTTTTTGCTATTACCAAAAGGCACAAAAACTCTAGCTCCGACTTTTATCTCTTTTTCAAGATTTTCAGGAACTAAATAATCAAATATTCTATTAAGTGCTTTCGCATTATTATTAATAATTACTTCTGCGTACATCTATGCCTTTTTCCTCTATTAATTTCTTTGCTAATTATATCACGATTATCGCATTTTGTGTAACTTTTTTAACTAAAAAAAGCAGTATAATTTTTCTAATTATACCGCTTAATTTATTTATTTTTTTGATTCTGCTTCAGCTTTTAATTCTTGTCTAATAATTTCTTCAATTACGCTAACTGTTTTTTCTAAATTATCATTTTTTAAAACATAATCATATAAAGATATCTTAGATTCTTCATAATCAAATCTATTCAATCTTAAAATAATTTCACCCTCAGATGGTTTATCAATTCTATTTTCTAATCTATGTCTTAATTCCTCTTTTGGAACTCTTAAGAAAATAGTTACAATCTTAATATCAGTCAATGTTTCTTTTAATTTTTCAGTTCCATTAACATCAATATCTTTAATAATAATTCCTGATTTTGATTCTTCATTTAATATTTTCTTTGAAGTACCATAGTAATTGTTGTGATGAATATCGTATTCATAAATTTCATCATTTTTAATTTTTTCTTCAAATTCTTCTTTTGATAAGAAGATGTATGTTTGACCAGGAACATCTCCCTCTCTTGGTGGTCTTGAAGTAAAAGATGGAATTGATTTTACATTATCCATTCTTTTTATAATTTCTTTTTTTATTGTGTCTTTTCCTGCTCCTGCTACACCTGATAATATAACTAACATAAAAATACCTCTACTTAATCTAAATTATTCTTCGTCTAATTTAACAACTTTACCTTCTGCAATTTCATCAGCTGCAAGTGTAACTACTGATCTATCTTTTTCTTCTGTTTTAACAGGATCTCCATTAGCAATTTGTCTAGCTCTTTTTGCTGTCATAATTACTAAAGAATATCTATTTCCTCCCGCTTTTTCTAATAACTCTGATACAGTTGGTTTAACTATCATTTTATTTCCTCCTAAAAATTTAATTATTCATCATCATCATCAAGACCAGTATCAACTCTTCCTGCGATTGTCTCTGGTTGAACTGCAGATAATATAATATGACCTGAATCCATTATAATAACAGATCTAGTTCTTCTTCCATATGTAGCATCTATTGCCATTTTTGAATCCTTTGCTTCTTGCACAATTCTTTTGATTGGTGCAGACTCTGGACTAACTATTGATATTATTCTTTCAGCAGAAACAATATTACCAAAACCGATATTAATTAGTTGCATAATTTACCTACCTTTAAATTTAGATTTAGATTTTAAGAAAATCTATAAACTTTTTATATTTAAAAATTTCTTTTTTAGAAATCTAATATAATGACTACTCTACATTTTGTATTTGTTCTCTTATATTTTCAACTTCAGTTTTTATTTCAATTACTCTATTTGTAATATCTAAACAATTAGCTTTTGATCCAATTGTATTAACTTCTCTATTAATCTCTTGAATTAAGAAATCAATTTTCTTACCAATTGGAGAACTTTCTTTAATTAAGTTTTTGAATTGAGAAATATGACTTGCTAGTCTTGTAAGCTCTTCTTCAATTGAAGATTTATCAGAGAATATTACAATCTCTTGCATTAATCTTGATTCATCAACAGTATTATCTTTCATTAGTTCTTTGACTCTAGCTTCTAATTTTTGAATGTACTCTTCAACAAGTGTTGATGAGAATTTTGTAATCTCCTTAACTTTTCCTTCAATAACATGAATTCTATTTTCAATATCTTCAACAAGTTTAGCACCTTCAACCTCTCTCATTGAAACGAAATTATTTAAAGCATTTTCTAATGCAATCATTAATTCATTAGCAATTAGTTCTTCATCTTCATCATCTTCTAATTTTAAAATTTCTGGGAATTTTGAAATATCTATAACATTCACATCAAATTTTAAATCAGTTTCATCGGCTAATAATTTTAATTCTTTAATATATTCTTTTGCAAGTTCTCTATTAATTCTTATTGTAGAACCTTGACTACCATAATTTTCAAATGTAACAAATACATCTACTTTTCCTCTTGAAATTGCATTTGAAACTCTTTTTCTAATTTTATCTTCTACTGTATTTAAAAATCTTGGTAATCTTACACTTATATCACTGTATTTATGATTTACAGATTTAATATCTACAGTATATGTTCTTCCTTCATTTTCATATTCTCCACGGCCAAAGCCTGTCATGCTTTTAATCAAAACTCTAATCTCCTTTAATATTATTTTTTAGTTTTCTTTTTCTTTGTATTATCTGTTTTTTTACCTTTTTGAGCAATTACTTGTTTTTTAAGTTCGGCTTGTTTACGTTGTTTTCTTAGTTTTTGTTCACTAATAATAACTTTACGTATTTCTTCTTCCTCTTGAATTTTTGCTCTATATGATTTTGTGCTTTCTTCTTCTAAATAACTATTTTTATCATTATCTTTTACTAGTTCTTTTACATCGCTTAAATTATTTTGATAATGGAATTTATCCCCCTTATAAATTACAAATGACTTAATCGCATAATAAACCAATATTGGAACCGGAAGTATCATAATTGATATTCTAAGTGATTGTGTCGTATGCAAAAATATATATGGAATATATAGTGATAAAATACCACAAGCTAAAAGTTCTACACCTATAACAGCAAATTTTAAACTATTTTTTCTATAACCTATTTCAAATACAATTACTGTTGCAATTATTATTCCTAAAGCATAATATTTCATACAGTATTCAAAGTCTACTGATTCTAAATTATAGTAAAACCAATTTACTGTTAGAAAATAAAGCACTATTATTATAGCAACTATCAATGTGTGAAAAATTTTAAGTATTATTTCTTCTTTTACATTCTTAGGTAACTTTCTTTTTTCTTCTATCTCAAGTTGCATTAGTTTTGCTTTTTCCAATACTAATTTCCTCCGTTTTCTAATTCATACATAACTATAGAAGAAACTTGAAGTGCTACTGTCTCTGTTCTTAATATTCTTTTTCCAAGTGAAACTATTTTTGCTCCTGCTTTTTCAAGCATTTCTGCTTCTTTATCATCAATTCCACCTTCTGGACCAATAACAATAGCAATCTTATATTTTTCTTTTGTCCCTTTTATATTTAATAATTCAGTCTTTATATAATTATTTTCTTCAAGCTCATACGCAAGCATAACTAAATCATATTCATTAATTTTACTGCAAATATCGTTTATAGTTTCTATATTTGATACTTCAGGAACAATATCTCTACCAGATTGTTTTGACGCAACTTCTGTAATTTTTTGCCATCTATCAATCTTCTTTATAGCATCTTTTCCATCTAGCTTTACGATGCATCTTTTTAATGCTACTGGTATAAATTTACTAACACCTAATTCTGTTCCTTTTTGAAGAATAAGTTCCATTTTATCTGCTTTTGGTAATCCTTGATAAATGTGAAGTTCAACATTTCCTTCTGCTTCACCTTCAACTTCTTCTAAGATATTACAAACTACTTCATTTGCTTTTATTTCAACAATTTCTGTTATATAGTTTTTACTTTGATCTTTATCACAGATTTTTATTTTTTCACCAATTGATAATCTTAATACATTTTTTATATGATTAACATCTTCGTCAGTAATAAAAATTCTATTATCATTTATCTGATTACAATTAACAAAAAACTTTCTCAATGTTATTTTTTCTCCTAATTAATGATTATAGATTATATCATAGATTATATAAGAAA
>JAZSBZ010000108.1:0-12919 GCA_045602645.1 Candidatus Scatovivens sp.
TGAAGTGAACCCCGTTTAGTTCACAAAATAAAAAGACACGTGATACAATAACACTTATCGAAAGGTAGGTGTTATTTTTTATGGGAAAACATTATTCAAATGATTTAAAACAAAAAGTAGTCAATGATTATAAGTTAGGAACATATGGTGGGATGAATAATTTATCCAAACATTATAATATTTCAAAATTTACATTGAGAAATTGGATAAATAAAGACAAAATTCAAGGTAACCAAATAAACGATATTCAACACAAACGTGGCCGTCAAAAAGAAGAAAGCATTGATTATAAAGAAAGATATGAAATATTAAAAAAATTCCAGGCCTTTATAAAGGCACATCGAGAGAAAAAGTAACGTTTATTAATCTTTATATTAATAAGTATAAGCTTTCAAATATGTGTGCCGCATTAGATATTAGTAAACGAACATATTATAAATATCGTAATAGTGAAGATAAAGATTATTATGATTATTTATTAATAAAAGAAATATTTGATGAATCAAAATGCACATATGGTTATCGTAGGGTTTGTGAAGGTTTATTGATTAAATATGGTGTAATATATAATCACAAAAAAGTTCAAAGAATTATGCATAAATACAATATAAAACCAAATTATATGAGAAAAAAGAAAAATCAATCATACAAAAGAATTGAAGCCAATGTAAAACCAAATTTAATAAAACGAAATTTTAATGTAGATAAAGAAAATAAAATTTGGACAACAGATATAACATATCTGATATTCAAAGGGAAAAGAGCTTATTTATCAACAATATTAGATTTATATGATAGAAAAATAGTGGCTTATAAAATTAGTAAATTTAATGATTTAAAAATAGTAATGGATACATTAAATGAAGCAATTGCAAAAAGAAAAGATGTACATGGCCTTATCGTTCACAGTGATCAAGGATACCAATATACATCTTTTTAATACAAAGCCATTTGTGAATCTAATGGAATTCAAATCTCCATGTCTCGCAAAGGGACACCAATAGATGATTCACCAATGGAATCTTTCCACGCAATACTTAAGAAAGAAACTTTGTATAATAATGATATCACAAATTTAAATGAATATATAGCTTTAGTTGAGGATTGGTTAGAATTTTATAATACAAAAAGGTTAAAAAATAAGAGAAGATAAAATCTTCTCTTATTGTGCCTTTTTTTCTTATGAACTTTTTGGGGTTCACTTCATTTAGAAGTGCTTTTTTTCTTTTATCTATCCTCATGTTCTTCTTCTGGATTTTCTCTTTTAAACTCAATATTTGTTTTTTTAGGAGCTCTTTTCTTTTCTTGAACTTCTTGTTTTACAACATAACTTGTAGCTTTTCCTTCAAATCTTGGTGTTTCTTTTTTAACTACAGCATTTGCATTTTTAATAGATGCAAGCTCAGCGTCATATTTATCTTCACCTGTAATCCATTTATCAACTGTATTTCTAACTCTCATAGTTATGCCAACGCCAAATTCAATCATATCTTTTACCCAATCTGGAGCGTCTTCATCATTTCTATTAAATACTGAATTTGTAAATCTAATTAATCTATCTTCAGCATGACGAGCTCTAATTGCTCTTTCATTATCAAATAAATCCTTTTTAGTTTGAATTAAATTTGCAGATGAAAGATGAGTAGTTGAATATGCTCTTGTTTCTTTTTCTCTTTGTTTAATTTCATTACGCTCTTCTTTTACTGATTTTTTAATTGTTTGAGCAATCTTTTCTTCATCTTCAATTTCAAATTCTTCAAATGTTGTAACTTCTCTTGATGATATTGTTCTTAATCTCTCTTCCCTTGCTTTAATAGATTCTTCAAGTTCTTTAATTTGTTTATCAAGTTCTGGATCAACACCTGGTTCTGGTTTTGGTTCAACTGGTTCTTCGTTTGAAACTCCACCTTCTAATAACCCTAAACGTTCTTTCCATTTAGCTAATTCATCCCATTTATGCTGAGGCATATCACGAGTGACCAACATAGCTTCACGATTTGCGATTCTTTCTTTCAAATCTTTCATTTCGTTTTGTTTAGCATTTTCAACAATTGAATCATAAACTTTTCCAGATTGTAAATCAGCAAGCTCTCTTTTCCATTCTGCAAGTTCTTGCTCTCTATTTGGATGAGCTTTATCTCCGTAACCAATAAGTACTGCTTCACGATTTGCAATCAAAGATTGAAGTGCTGCAATTCTTGCTTCTTTAGCTGCATCTAAAAATTCTTTATTAACAGCAACTACTGGCTTTGGTTTTGGCATTTCTTTTTTAGATTTAGCAGCGTCTTCTTGTTCTTTTTTCTTTGCCTTTAATTCTTCTAATTTTGCTTTATCATCATTTAAGATTTTTGATTCTTTAGAATATAACATGTCTTTATATGTATCGATATCTTCATTCATTTTTTGAATTTGTTTTTCGATTTCTTTAGCTTTATCTCTATACTCTTTTTGTTTTTCAACAGGTAAATCACGTGCAGCTCTTAATGTAGCATAGATTTTATCTAATTCATTTTTAATATTATCTCTATTATTTCTAAGTTTATCTAAACCTTCAAAAGTAACTTTTTCAAGTTCTGCTTTTCTCTTTTCTTCAGCTTTTTTTCTTTCTTCTTCTAAACGTTTTCTCTCTTCTTCAGATTTTTTCTTTAACTCCTCTTGTCTTTTCTTCTCTTCCTCTTGACGTTTTCTTTCTTCCTCTTGTCTACGTCTTTCATCTTCTTTTTGTTTTGCAGCTTTTCTTGCTTCTTCTTTATTTCTCCAACTTACTCTTGGATTTAGCATTCTTGTTCTTGCTTTTTCTAAACTTCTTCTAGCTGCATTTCTATCATATGGTTCTAAACTTGATGGTTGCATATATTTTGTATATGTAACTTGGTGATTCTTTCTAAATGTTGGTTCATCAATAAGCATATAATCAAAGCTAATTGGGTCATTTGGATTTTTAGAAGCTCTATTATCCCATGTTAAGTCAGCTAAATACCATTTCTTAGTTCCATCTGGACCTTCTAGTTCAACATGAGACCATGCATGTCTTGATGAATAATCAGGGTCATCAAAACATTTACCTCTTACATATCTTGCTCTGATTCCAACTAAAGCTAATGCATTTCTTAATGTTTCTGCATATCCAGCACATACACATTGACCTGTTGTTAAACCACCAATTAAATTTCTTGATGTATTAACAACATCTCTTGTATGTCTTTTTTCATCAGTTGTATCTGATTTTATTGCAGTATAATCATATCCCATTGAATATGCAAGTCTTGTATATATTGTTGTAAATTTATCAATATCTGTTTCATTTTTATCAATTCCACTTACAACTTCATCTAATAACTCTCTAGATCTAGCATATTGTACTGGTGTATATGGGTCTCTTTGATTATCACTTAAATCTTGTCCCATCATTCTAACATCTTGTATTTTCATACGACTACAGATGTCTCTTAATTTTTCACTAGAAAGCTCTGCTGCATCTTTTATTCCAATACTAATATTCATTGGAATAGTTTTACCTGATGCTAATAATCTATCTATTTGACTAACTGTTAATACAAGTGTACCATCTCTTAAATAATCTTTAGAAAAATCAAATGTATCTAAATCACTATCTCTTTCTAAAACCATTGGATTTAATGTAATTTTTGCATCTCTTCTTACTCTTTCAGCATCATGAATTGAATAAGGAGTATATTTATTAGCCATTAAATGTGATAATACTTGAGGTCTTGTAACAGTTGGAATTTCTTTTGTTAATGTCTCATTAATTACAATTGATGTTCTTCCTGAAAATTCTTCTGTAGAAAGACTATTAAAATGTGTTACTATTGGAGAATTTCTTTTAAATGATACATATGTCTCATTGTTCTCTCTTCTAAACGCATTCATTCTTTCTAAATCAGCAATATTATACATATTTCCTGATAAATTTAAATTATCTAATCTTCCATTCCAAGATTCTAATCCTTCTAAGCTAGTTAAATTCGCATCCATAAAGTATAAAGATGCTAAATTAGGATTTGTTACTTCTCTTAGTATATCAACACCACTTAAATTAACACCACTTGTTCCAAATGTATGTAATTTAGGTGCTGTATTTGCAAATCTAATACCTTCACGGACTTCTTCATCATATGGTCTTTTTGCAAATCCAAGAGCATTTAATCTTTCTCTACCTCTCATTCTTGCAAAGCCTTGATTTCTATTTCCTGTTAAAGTTAAATCCCTTACACTTGCAGCATAATTTAAATCTACAGTAGATAAATCAAATCCTTCAAGTTCAAGTTCTTTTGTTCCACCTGGTAATCTATATGTAGCAAGATTTAATGAACCTAATGCTTGTGGATCTGTATTTATAAGTGCAATTCCATCTACATGATGTAAATCGCCATAATCTAAACCAAAATCTTCACGATGTCTTGATTCAATTTTAAATGATAGAAATTTATTAAATTCTTTATTTGTTCTTCTTTCATTTCCAATTGTTCTTACAAGTTCAGACATATCTATTGGTTTTGATGTATCATTTTTAATTGTTATATGTCTTAATAATTTTGGAAATTCATAAGAGATATTTCTAATATCTTCTAACAACTCTGGTGTAACTGGTCCCTGAAGATTAATTGTTATATTGTTAGCAACTTTTTGTGCTATACTTGGAGTTAATATACCATTATTTTGAAAGAAAATTAATAACTCTTTACTTTTTAAATTAACATTCATTTACAAATTACTCCTATCTATCTTCTAAATGAAATTCTTCTTCAAAACTTAGATGTGTTGCATCTGATACTTTTATTTCATCAACTTCATTTCCATCTAAATCAAATACTTTACTACCATCAAAATTAACTTCTAATAAATTTGGTGTATATTCTAAAGTTGAATAATTTACAATTTCTGAGTTTTGAATGTATAGTTTTTCAATTTCTTTTGGATTTATATTTAAAAAATCAACTTCACATCCAACCATTCTTAAAACTCTTGTTTTTGGCATTTTTAAATCTTCCATACCAGAACAAGATGCAAATGCTAATATGTCATATTCCGGTGTCATTAATGATTCTATTTCTTCAAAGTCACAATCAGAAAATTGTATAACTTTTAATTTTGATAGTTTTGATAAAGTACGTACATCAGATTCTCCAACAAAAAAATGAGATATCATCAAACTAGTTAGATTTGGAAAAATAGCTAAATCTTCTATTTCAACATCTGTTAATTCACCATTAAATGTTACTGCTCTTATATCCATTTCTGTTATTTTTTCGATATCCTCATCAGTTACTTCAGAAAAATCTAATTTTCCTACTCTTAAACAAATACACTTCTTTAATTCTTCACTTATTATACTATCTTTTTTCATAATTTTCCTCTTTCCGTAAAATATAACAATACACTTTTATTATACAATATTTAACATCTCTTTTCAAGATATTATGTAAATTAATATATATCTTTTTAGTAACAAAAAAGAGACTGTTTTATTACAGCCTCTAATCTTTTATCCAAATATACCTTTTCTTTTAATAGGTGGTTGTTCATTCATTGTTTTTGCAAGTTCAGCAAATAAGTTTCTTTGTTCTTTTGTTAATTTTTTAGGAGTTTGTACGATAACAGTAAATACAAAATCGCCTCTCCAATTTCCATTAACACTCTTAAATCCTTTACCCTTAATATTAAATTTTGTACCAGTTTGAGTTCCTTCTGGAATTCTAAATTTTTCTTTAGTTCCATCAACCATTGGAATCTCAAGTTCTGAACCTAATGCTGCAGCTGTAAATGTAATTGGTACCTCACATAGAACATGTTCTGCTTGTCTTGAATATATACTATGTCTTTTAATATGTACAACAACATATAAATCACCATTTGGTCCACCGTTTGGTCCTACTTCACCTTCACCCTTGAAAACAATTGCTCTTCCATCATCAATACCTTCAGGAATTTTAACTTTAATTTTCTTAGCTTTTTTAATAATTCCTTTTCCATGACATTCATTGCAAGGATCTTTAATAATTCTTCCTTCACCATTACAATGTCCACAAACTTTTTGTGTTGCCATTTGTCCAAACGGAGTTGTTACTATTTGTTTTATTTTACCTACACCATTACATACAGAACATTTTTCTGGAGATGTTCCTGGTTTAGCACCAGTTCCACCGCATGATGTACATTTTTCATTTCTACTAATACTGATTTCTCTTTCTGTTCCTAAGTATGATTCTTCAAATGTAATATCTATACTTACTTTTAAGTCTGCACCTTTTCTTGGTCCATTTGATGATCTTGTTCTTGAAGATGCACCTCCAAAAAATGAAGAGAATATATCTCCTAAATCTCCAAAGTCTCCAAAATCAGAAAATCCTCCAAAACCATCAAATCCGCCACCGTATGAATAATATCCGCCTTGACCACCATTAAATCCTTGTGGTCCATTAAATCCGAATTGATCATACATTTGTCTTTTTTGTTTATCTGATAAAACTTCATAAGCTTCATTTACTTCTTTAAAATTTTTCTCTGCTTCTTCTTTATTATCTGGGTTAGCGTCTGGGTGATATTTTTTTGCTAATTTTCTAAATGCCTTTTTTAATTCATCATCTGTTGCAGATTTTGATACACCTAGCACTTCATAATAATCACGTTTTTGTGCCATTATTACTTTTTCCTCCTATACAATATAATAGCTATATAGAGGCCAGACTTTAATCTGACCTCTTTTATAACCATTATTTGATTACAAATTATTCATCTTTTTTGTCATCATCTTCAACTTTATATTCAGCGTCATAAACTGTTCCTTCTTTAGCTTCATCGCTATCTGCAGCAGCTTCTCCAGCTTGTGCATTTGCAGCTTGTGCAGAATATAATTTTTCTGATAATTCATAGAATACTTTTGTTAATTTTTCTGTAGCATCTTTAATTTCGTCTACGTTAGCACCTTCTAAAGATTTTTTAACGTTTTCGATTTCTGATTCTACTTTAGCTTTTTCTTCACCGCTAACTTTATCTCCTAATTCATCTAAAGTTTTTTGGCTATTATAAACTAAACTTTCTGCGTTATTTCTAACTTCAATTTCTTCTTTTCTTTTCTTGTCTTCAGCAGCATGTGCTTCAGCATCTTTAATAGCTTGGTTGATATCTTCTTCTGAAAGATTTGTGCTAGCTGTAATTGAAACTTTTTGTTCGTTTCCTGTAGCTTGATCTTTTGCAGATACGTGAACGATACCGTTAGCATCAATATCAAATGTTACTTCGATTTGAGGTACTCCTCTTGGTGCTGGTGGGATTCCTGTTAATTGGAATCTTCCTAATGTTTTATTGTATGCTGCCATTTCTCTTTCACCTTGTAAAACGTGAACTTCTACAGATGTTTGACCATCTCCAGCTGTTGAGAATACTTGTGATTTTTTAGTTGGGATTGTTGTATTTCTTTCGATTAATTTAGTAAATACTCCACCGTATGTTTCAATACCTAATGATAATGGTGTTACGTCTAATAATACTAAATCTTTAACATCTCCTGATAATACACCACCTTGAATAGCTGCTCCGATAGCAACGCATTCATCTGGGTTAATTCCTCTATCTGGTTCTTTTCCTGTTATTTTCTTAACCATTTCTTGAACCATTGGAACTCTTGTAGATCCACCAACTAATAATACTTTATGAATATCATTTGCTGTGATTCCAGCATCTTTCATAGCTTGTTCTACTGGAATTCTTGTTTCTTCAACTAATTTTCCAATTAATTCTTCAAATTTAGCTCTTGTTAATGTGATGTCTAAGTGTTTTGGTCCTGTTGCATCTGCTGTGATAAATGGTAAGTTGATTTGTGTTTGTTGCATTCCTGAAAGCTCGATTTTAGCTTTTTCAGCTGCTTCTTTTAATCTTTGCATAGCCATTTTATCATTTCTTAAATCGATAGCATCTGTTTTTTTGAATTCAGATACTAAGTAGTTGATGATTGCTTCGTCGAAATCATCTCCACCTAATTTTGTGTTACCATTTGTTGATAATACTTCGAATACTCCATCACCAATATCTAGGATAGAAACGTCAAATGTTCCTCCTCCTAAGTCATATATCATAATTTTTTGATCTTGATCTTCTTTATCCATACCATAAGCTAAAGCTGCTGCTGTTGGTTCGTTGATAATTCTTAAAACTTCAAGTCCAGCAATTTTACCAGCATCTTTTGTTGCTTGTCTTTGGCTGTCTGAGAAATATGCAGGAACTGTAATAACAGCTTGTGTTACTGTTGTTCCTAAATAATTTTCTGCATCTGCTTTTAATTTTTGTAATATCATTGCTGATATTTCTTGTGGAGAGAATTCATCTCCCTCTATTCTTACTTTTTCATTTGTTCCCATTTGTCTTTTAATAGAGATAACTGTGTTATCTGGATTTGTAACAGCTTGACGTTTAGCAATTTGTCCAACAAGTCTTTCTCCATTTTTTGAGAATGCAACTACTGATGGTGTTGTTCTGTTTCCTTCTGCATTAGGTATAACAACTGCTTCTCCACCTTCCATAACTGAAACGCATGAGTTAGTTGTACCTAAGTCAATACCAATTATTTTTCCCATTTTGAAATTTCCTCCCTTATTTCTTTCTATTAGATTAAAGTGTTTTACACTTTTTTGTATTCCTTATCGGTTTAAACAATATAATTGTTTAATTTTTCTTTTGTTGATTTATAATAAAAAAATTTATTAACACTTTTAGTTAGCTACAATTACCATTGAATGTCTTACAACTTTATTTCCTATTTTGTAACCTTTTCTATATTCTTGAACAATTTCTTGTTCTCCTTTTTCAGGATCATCAATATGGCTTACTGCTTCGTGAAATTCTGGATCAAATCTTGTTCCAACTGCTTCAATTTCTTCAAGCCCTAATCTTTTTAAAGCTTCAGAAAATTGTCTTGCAACTAATTTTACTCCATCTTGATATTTTGTGTCTTCTGTTTTTGCATCAACTGCTTTTTCTAAGTTATCCATTATTGGAAGCATTGTTGCAACAACGTCACCTGTAATCATACCATAAATTCCATCTTTTTCTTTTTGGCTTCTTTTTTTATAGTTTTCAAATTCCGCTAGCATTCTTTTGAATCTATCATCAAGTTCATTATATTCTGCTAGAGATATTGTTTCTTCTTTTACTTCTTCGTTTTCAACTACTTCTTCATTT
Organism: Candidatus Scatovivens sp.; assembly: GCA_045602645.1. Taxonomy (GTDB): domain Bacteria; phylum Bacillota; class Clostridia; order TANB77; family CAG-508; genus Scatovivens. The sequence goes on from JAZSBZ010000108.1 coordinate 9,199, forward strand.
AAATTTTCTTCGTTTTCCACAATTGTTCCTCACTTTCTTTAGAATTTTCCCTTTTTGAAATCATCATTTAGTTTTTTACTTATATATTTCATTACTGAAATTACTTTTGAATAGTCCATTCTTGTTGGACCTATAATTCCAATAGTACCGATGTCTTTATCTTCTAAAAGATGATTAAAAGTTACGATACTAAAGTTTCTAAGTTCCTCTTTTTCTGTCTCCTCACCAATGTATATATTGATGTTATCAGCCACACCTGTGTTTAAAACATCAGCTACCAAATCTTTTGCATCTAATACATTCAAAAAATCTTTAGCAACATCTACCTTTTTAAACTCTGGCATATCTATTACTTTATTAGCTCCATCTAAATATACTGTTTGTGATTCTTTTATAATTTTATTAATTTCTTCAATAACTTTCTTAATTATATTAATTCCAGTTTTCATTTCAGCCATTATAAATTCTTCTAAAGGAGAATTCATCGTTTCAAGTGGCTTTCCAACTAGTTTATTTTTGAATATAAATGTTAAATCATTAACATGATCTTCTGTAATATCTTCATCAAATTTAATTATTGACTCTCTTATTATTCCAGAATCTGTTAATATTACAGCCATTAAAACTCTACTTCCTAAAAGTACAAATTTAATATCTATAATTGTATGATTTTGCACATCTGGTGCAATAGTTATTGTTGTATAATGAGTAATTTCTGATAAAGTAGTTGTAGCAATTCTTGTAAGATCTTCTAAAGCATTAACTTTAGTTTCTAATCTTTCTTTGATAATTTCCATCTCTTTTTTGCTTAACTTATCATCTCTTACTAATTCATCAACATAGTATCTATACCCTTTTTGTGATGGTACACGTCCTGCTGAAGTATGTGGTTTCTCTAAAAAACCAATTCTTTCTAGTTCTGCCATTTCATTTCTAATTGTTGCACTACTTACTTCAAGTTCTCTAACTAGATTTCCAGAACTAACAGGTTCAGCTGTCTCGATATATTCTTCAACTATTGCTTGTAATATTCTCTTTTTTCTTTTATCTAATTCTTCAGACATCTCACACCTCTTTTTAGCAAACCTGATGTTTGACTGCTAATATAATATAACTTTCTGATGTGTTTGTCAATAGTAATTTTGCTATTTTTTCAACATTTTACACAAAGCATTCAAACACTTGATTTGCAAGGTCTAGACCGTTTTTTAGTTAACCTAATATTATCTAAATCTACCTCTAATAATCCCTCGTCTGTAAGTTTGCTAATTTCGAATCTAAAGTAAAAAAGTGGATGGACTCTAAACCTTTTTTCAAATTCAGAAATACTAACTCCATTAATTTTCCTTAACCCTATCATCATAAATTCTTTAGCTTTTGATTCTCTTGTTTGTTCTTCATGTACTTCTATAATATTATCTATTTTTTCATTATTTACATTTTGAATATATTCATCTAAATTAACTGTATTTGAAAATCTTTTATTTTTATAATACGAATGTGCTGCCAAGCCAAATCCAATATACTCTTCTTGATTCCAGCAATCTAAATTATGCTTAGATTCAAATCCACTTTTAGCAAAATTAGAAATCTCATAATGTTTATATCCATTTTTTTCTAAAATTTTCTTAGTTTTGTGATACATTTTTCTTTCTAACTCTTCATCACATAATTTATATTTTCCACTTTCAATTAACTTTTCAAGTTCTGTTCCCTCTTCTAAAATAAGTGAATATAATGAAATATGTTTTGGATTTAAATTAATAACTTTTAAAAGACTATCTACTAAATCATCTTCTGTTTGAGTCGGAAGTGCAAGCATTAAATCAACATTAATATTTGTAAATCCAACTTCTTTTGCTAAGTTATAATTTTTCTCAAATTCTTCATATGTATGTATTCTTCCAACAAGTTCCAAAAGTCTATTATCTGCTGATTGAAGTCCCATACTGATTCTATTAATTCCAGATGCTTTATAATCTTCTAACTTCTCTTTTGAAACTGTTCCTGGATTAACTTCAATTGTAATTTCTGCATTACTCTTAACATTAAATTTATTCTTTACTTTATCTAAAATTCTAATAATATCTTTAGAATCAATTATAGACGGAGTACCTCCACCTATATAAATAGTAGTAATTTCATTTAAAGAGTCATATTCTTTTAATTCTATTTCTTTTAATAAACATTCTACATATTCTTTTTGTTTTGCCCCATCACAAGAAAAAGAAATGAAATCACAATATTTACATTTCTTTTTACAAAAAGGTATATGAATATAAATTCCTAATTTTTCCATACTTAATTCCCGTTTCTTAGTTCTTCTGCTATCTCGTGAATTTTTTGTAGTCTATGATTAACACCTGATTTTCCAAGTGGTTTTTCAAGCATCTCTCCTAATGCTTTAAGTGATGCATCTGGATTTTCTAATCTTAAATAAGCAACTTGTTTCAAATAATCTGGCATTTCTTCAAATTTATTTAGTTTCTTAATTAAATTAATATCATTAATTTGATCAACTGATGCATTTACTATTCTATTTAAATTAGCTGTTTCACAATTTACTAATCTATTTACATTATTCTTAACTTCTTTTGTTATTCTTACATCTTCAAAAGCAAGAACTCCTTTATTAGATCCTATTAAAGCTAAGAATTTTGAAATCTCATCTGCTTCTTTTATATATAGAACATATCTATCTTTAGCTTCTAATAATTTCAAACTAATACTAAAGTATTTACAAACATTTAAAATATATTCTGCTCCATTTTTCTCTTGGAATGTTATTTCTAAATGATATTGTTTATTTGGATCATTAACAGAACCTGCTCCTAAAAAAGCACCTTTAACCATTGCTCTTTTTACATCTTCTGTAGCATCTAATTTAAGCTGCATATACTCTAAAACGTTTTCTTTTAATTCTATAGTTGCTACAAATACTTTTCCTCTTGTACTTGGTTCATAATCAATTCCAAGCCCAAATAATATTCTATAGAATCTTTCAATATTAAATTCATTCTCTGTTATAAATTCAATACTGTTACCATCATTAACACTATTTCCAGTTAAAATATAACCTAGAAATTCTGCTTGCAACATTAATTTATCTTTAAAATTATTCACTTTGCTTAATTCTTCTTTTATCTCTGATGAAAATGACATATCTTTTATCTCCTACTAATTATTTTTGAGCAACAACTACTCTATCATTTCCTGCTAAATCTTTCTTAGAGTATACATTTTTATAACCATATTCTTTAAATAAGTTTTCAACCGCTTCTCTTTGATTATAACCAATTTCAAACGCCAAATACCCATCTTCATTTAGATATTCTTTAGCCTTTTTAATTATTTCTTTATAAAATTTAAGTCCATCTTCTCCGCCATCTAATGCTAAACTCGGTTCAGCTTGAACTTCTTTTGAAAGTGTTTTCATTACTTCTGTTTCTATATATGGTGGATTTGAAATTATGATATCAAATTTTTCGTTTATATTCCCAAATAAATCAGATTCTAATGTTTTAACATTTACTTCATGCTTGTCTATGTTTGTATTTGTTACCTCCAATGCTTTTGGACTTATGTCTGTTGCTAAAACTTTTTCTACATCTCCATATTTTGCAACTGATACTGCTATTGCCCCACTTCCTGTACATAAATCTAATGCTGTTTTTAGTTTATTCTTACTAATTATATCTAAAGCTTCTTCTACTAGTATTTC
>JAZSBZ010000109.1:0-3154 GCA_045602645.1 Candidatus Scatovivens sp.
TTCTTTCTTTTCAATTTTTCTTTCTTTCATTTTTTTTCTTATTTCTTGAATCTTATCTTTGTTAAAAATTTGTATGAATGAAAAATAAATTATTTCTTATTGATGCTTATGCATTGATTTATAGGTCATATTATGCCTTTATTAAAAATCCAAGGTTTAATTCCAAAGGGTTTAATACTTCAGCAATTTTGGGTTTTGTGAATGTTTTAGAAGAAATTTTAAAAACTGAATCTCCTTCTCATATTGCTGTAGCTTTTGATCCCTCCGGACCTACTTTTAGGCATGAAGCTTATGAAGAGTATAAAGCTCAAAGAGAGGCAACTCCTGAAGATATTAAATTATCTGTTCCTATTATAAAACAGATAGTTGCAGCTTATAATATTCCTATTTTAGAGGTGCCTGGTTTTGAGGCTGATGATGTTATTGGTACCATCTCTAAACTTGCAGAGCAATCTGATTTTAATGTTTATATGCTCACTCCTGATAAGGATTACGCACAGTTGGTCTCAGATAAAGTATTTATTTACAGACCCAGACATGGTGGAGGATATGAAACGTTAGATGTTCAAGGTGTAAAGGATAAATGGGGTATTTCATCTCCTGCTCAAGTGATTGATCTTTTAGGTTTGATGGGTGATTCTTCAGACAATATACCCGGTTGTCCGGGAGTGGGGGAGAAAACTGCTGTTAAATTATTAAATGATTTCAATTCTATTGATAATTTATTAAATTCAACAGATTCTTTAAAAGGTGCTTTAAAACAAAAAATTATTGATAATTGTGAAAAGATTAAGTTTTCTAAGTTTTTGGCAACAATTAGAACTGATGTTCCAATTGAATTTGAACCTGAAAAATTTATCTTAGCTTCTCCTAATGTAGTTTCTTTATGTGAAATATTTTCTGAATTAGAATTTAAGTCTCTTTTAAAAAAATATTCCGGTGACAAAAAATCATCTCAGAAAGTGGATCTTCAACCCTCTCTCTTTGATGAATTCCTTGATGAAGATACAGGCATTTTCAAATATTCAAATCTCAGCGAGTTAAATTTGTCTGAAGTTAAGTATCAACTAATTGATAATCAAAAGGATATAGATGAATTTTTGCTAAAAATTTCTACTCAGGATTTTTTCTGTTTTGACGTAGAAACAACAGGAATTAGTCCATATTCTGATGATTTGGTTGGAATTTCCTTTAGTTGGGTTAAAAATGAAGCTTATTTTATTTTTCTTCCTGTTGATAGAGAAGAAGCAGAAAAATTTTTGCATCAACTAAAACCAATTTTCAATGATGTGTCTAAATTAAAAATTGGTCAGAATTTGAAATTTGATATTTCTTTTCTTGAAAGTTACGGCGTATCAGTTAAGGGTCCTTTTTTTGATACGATGATTGCTCATTATTTATTGCAGCCCGAACTTAAGCATAATTTAGATTATTTGGCGGAGGTATTTTTGAATTACAAAATGATCTCATACGAAGATCTATGCGGTGAGAAGGGTAGGGGGCAGCTACCAATTCGATCAGTATCTAAAGAAGCACTTACCAATTATGCATGTGAAGATGCTGATATTACTTTACAGCTTAAATCAATTTTAGAGGAGCAAATCCATTCAGAAAATCTTGATAATTTATTTTATAATATTGAATTGCCTTTACTTTCTGTTCTTATTGATGTAGAGAGGGCAGGAGTTTCATTAGATGTAGCTTCGTTATCTTCTTCATCAAAGTTACTTTCTGCAAAGATGAGTGAAATTGAGAAGACTGTCTTTGATTTAGTAGGTTTTGAGTTTAATCTTTCTTCTCCAAAGCAAGTAGGTGAAGTTATTTTTGATAAATTACGAATTATTGAAAATGCTAAAAAAACAAAAACCGGTCAATATTCCACATCAGAAGAAGTTTTAGAATCATTGAGAGGTAAGCATGAAGTAATTGATTATATTTTGGAGTATAGAGGAATTAAGAAATTATTATCCACTTATATTGATTCGTTACCGCTTTTACTAAATCCAAAAACACATAAATTGCATACAAGTTTCAATCAGTGTATTACATCAACAGGAAGGTTAAGTTCAAGTAATCCAAACTTACAAAATATTCCGATAAGAGATGAATTGGGAAAGGAGGTTAGGAAAGCTTTTATTTCAGATGAAGATTGTTATTTTTTGTCTGCTGATTATTCACAGATAGAATTAAGGATAATGGCACATTTAAGTGAGGATGAAAATTTAATTGAAGCTTTTCATTCCGGTTATGATATACACTCTGCAACAGCTGCAAAAATTTTTAAAGTACCTTTAGAAGACGTTACATCTGATATGAGAAGAAAAGCCAAGACTGCGAACTTTGGCATTATTTATGGAATTTCTGTTTTCGGATTAGCAGAGAGATTATCTATACCACGTTCCGAAGCCAAAGAATTAATCGATGGATATTTTGCTTTATATCCTAAGGTGAAAGATTATATGAGCAATATTATTTCTTCTGCTAAAGATAAAGGATTTGTACAAACTCTTTTTTATAGGAAAAGATTTCTTCCGGATATTAATTCACGAAATAGTGTAGTTAGAGGTTTTTCTGAGAGAAATGCAATTAATGCACCCATACAAGGAACGGCGGCAGATATTATTAAACTTGCGATGGTTAATATACATAAAAGATTTACTTCTGAAAAATTACAGTCAAAGATGATTTTACAAGTTCATGATGAGTTAAATTTTAATGTAGTGGAGGAGGAGTTGGATATTGTTAAATCAATAGTAGTTTCAGAAATGGAATCTGTTATTCAATTAAAAGTTCCATTAGTTGTTGAATGTGGAGTGGGGAAGAATTGGTTAGAAGCACATTAATTCTCTTTTTTATAAAACTGCTCGATTTTAATCGAGCAGTTTTTTTGTTCCACGTGAAACATATTTTTTTTAAAAAATCTTTTGAAGTTGTTTATTTTTTATCGAGTATATTTTTATATTTGTTCCACGTGAAACTTTTTATTAGTTTAATTTTAAAATATCTTTATTTAGAATCCAAACAGTATTAACAGAGTAGTAATATTCTTTTCGTTACTTTTTTTATTCAATAGTTATAGAAATTTTCTTATAAGTTAATTAGAGAGATTTTTTATTAATAAAAGAGGAGTATTATTAAATAGTAAATATGATAG
>JAZSBZ010000110.1:0-23887 GCA_045602645.1 Candidatus Scatovivens sp.
TTAAATAATTTGCTACTTTTTTATTTTACAAAATAATCATATATTTCATCTAAATTTTCTACATCTTTAAACTTATTTTCCATTGGACACATTCCTGTTTTATCATTATTAATTACATATTCTGTCTTACTAGAACATTCATAATAAATACCGTTATCAATTAAAACTTCCTCTCCATATGAACTTAATGTATTGGCATATAACGCTTCTATTCCACCTTTTATTAAAAGTGACGCAGCTACTTTTCCTATTATTTTATCTGCGACTACAGCGCCTTTTAACGCATTTTTATTCTCTTTTAATATAGATACTATATCTACAACTCTTTTATTATAATATTCCTTTATTTCTCCATTTGTGAACATTACAACTAAACTCGCATTTTTTTCTATCAATCTATTCTTAACACATTCTATTTTTTTCTTCATATCTTTTCCTTTATAATATTTTTAATATTATATAAATTATTACCCTATAATTTCAATACTAATTATAAAAAAAAGCAAAGCTTTCGCTTTGCCTTATCTATTATTTTTATCCTATAATTGCTTTCTTTATAAATTGAAAAGCATCATATAAAGCAATTACGCCATCTCCATTTGAATCATGAATTAATTTATCAAATTCATTTAAAGATGTTCCTGGAACTATGCATCCTTTTAATATTTGGAATGCATCATATAATCTCAATCTTCCATCACCATCTATATCACCATTAACAATAGCCATATACGTTTTTACTAATTTACCAGATGGATCTGAAATTTTTATATAATTCTTAGATCCAATTTCTGCAGTTGTTCCTTTTATAACTTCACTTGTATCAAAAACCTCTACTTTATATCCTAAACCTAATACCGGAAATTTCTCTTCTACCAAAATCGTTTCTATAACCGTCTTAGTTGGAAAAACAATTGCTTGAGAATCTTCTGCATCAACTGTAGTATATGTTGTAAATATTATTTCATCAACAACCTTTACTTTACACGCAACTGATATTTGATTGGTTGTAATTGCAAAAATTGAAGTTTCACCAGCTCCAATTGCAGTTACTAAACCATTTTCATCAACAGTTGCAACAGAAGTATTGCTTGATCCCCATGTAACTTTACTTCCATCTGAATTATTAGTTGGAGTTACTGTTGCTACAAGTTGTTCTGTTTGACCTTTTTCTAATAAAACTTCAGTCTTATTTAATGAAATACCAGTTACAGGAATATAAGTATGTGTTGCTCTTGTTGCTGTACTTGCACTATTATTAACAAAATCACAAGTATCATAATAAATGGTACCATCTTTATATTCTACTGCAAAAAATACTTTATCACTATCTAAAGTAAATAATTTTAATAAGTTATCTCCTTCAAAACTCATTCGGTATAATTTATATTGTGTTGTAAAATACAAATTATCTCCATCACTTGTAAGTCCTGGAGCAAATAACACAAATTCTGGACTAACACTAATTTGCTTTACTTCTGTTGTTGTCGCATTTCTAAAATCTATTTTTCTTAAATATACAGACGTACTTTGTTTCGTATTATTTAAAGCATACCAATAATTATTTTTATAAATCAAATAATTAGTAATACTTTCCCATTCATTGTTTGTATCATATTGTGTATTAGTAGCCTTTTGATTATTATCTATAACCCAAGAATAATGATCTTTAGAACTTAAAAACTTACTGTCACTATTTAAAAAATATGAATATGTTGTTTTACCAATTCCCTTTATATCATTCCATGTAACATCTATATGATAATAATCGTCTCCTAATTTTACAACATTCCATCCATGTTGCATCGCATAACTCGTAACAAGTAATGCATCTACACCAACTTCTCTAAGCAAATATACAAAAGCTTTTGAATATCCATCACAAACTGGTAACTTATCAATTAAAGCTCCATATATTGTATGTGAAGATGGTATAATATTTGATGCATATTCACATTCTTGACATAGATAATTATTTGTATAAATAATTTTTTCTAAGTCATTCCATTCACTTTTAACTCCAGATAAGTAATCATCTACAACTAAATCTAATTGTGCATTTATCTGATTTACTTCATCTTTGGTATATAAATAACTAAATACAAATTTTGTAACTATATACTTAGATGTAGCACTATCATATGTTCTATAATATGATATATTTTCTGGATCAAAATAAAAAAGTGATGGTTCTCCTAAAAGAGGAAGGATTGTACTTTCTACATCATTTTCATATGTTTTATATGATGAAACATCTACCGTCGTCTCATAGTTTTTTACACATTCTATCAAATAATCACCTATACTAGGTGTTGTAGAATATAGTGAAAATTTTTTAGGAGCCTCAACTTTTTCTTCAGATAATACATTTTCTCTTAATTTATATATATCCTCTTGTGTTAAATTAATATTAACTAATTCTTCAGTAGCATAAGTATTACCTATAAACAAAACTTGAAAAAACATTACCACTAATGCAATTATTAATAATTTATTAAATTTAATTTTTTTATTTTTTTCTATATGTTTCTCCACCGACATAAACTCCATGTACTAAAACTCTATTATTTCCTGTACTATCACATGTTGAAAGTGTAATTAATTTATCTGTTTTATCTGGCACAACGTTGTAGATTGTATCAGATCTTTCAAGCATTGTTTGAATATATGTATATTGAGTAGCATTATCTACAATGTTTGATTTAATTGCATAATTATCAGGTTCTCTAATATATGAAGAATATACTCTATAATCTAATCTTTCTGTTGGAGTATATATATTGATTACAACCTTTTCACCTAATTCATTAGCATGAACTTTTTGTAAGTCAGCAAACATTATTCCTGCTTTAATATTATGACCGAAAATAACAGTATTTTTATCAACCATAGAAGGAGTATTTCTAAAGTCCATAAATATCCATCCACATGTACTGTATTTCTCATTAAAATCTTTGTGTAAATAATACTCATTATTTTCTGCTTGTACTATTGGATAATTAATTGAAGTGTCTGCTATAGTAATCCAAGCAACTGTATCTTCGTTGTGCTCTTTTAATTCATCAAAATCTATAGGATTTTCCTTTAATTTTTCATTTTCAACATTCTCATTATTTAATATTGTTGATTGACTGAATCCCATTTTCACAAGTTTTTTCGCCAAACTGCTTGATTTAAATGTATATACACCCCATCTAAATAAATTAACGACACCAAAAATAAAAAGTATTAAAAATACTAAAAAAAGAATACCATTTCTTAATACTTTGGTTCTTAGTCTTTTACTTAATTTATTAGGGTCTTGTTTTTTCTTTACTGGCATAAATCTAACTCCTGTTATTAAAAAAGAGGCATAATATAAATTTCTTTAACATTATGCCTCTAAATTATTATTTATTAATTGTAAGTTCAATTGATTTGAATCTTGTATACATTCCTAATAGAGATAATAATGTAATCATTACTAATCCCGGTACGTTCATATCTCCTGTATGTGGAGATGTAACTAAACCTGAAACTGTTGATTGTGTTGTTGATGTTGTTTTATTTGTTGTATTTGTATTTTTTGATGTATTAGTTCCTGTTGTTGTTCCTGCAACAGTATTTGTACTTGTTGTATTAGAATTTGAAGGGTTTTGTGTTGTTGGTTTATCTGTTGGTTCTTCAATTGGTTTTTCCGTAATCTCAAGTTCAACTTGAGATGTTAATTCTGTTTCTTCTCCCGCACAATTTACTGCTGTAACAATAACTGTAAGAACTGCATCACCTGCTTTTTTAGCAGTAATAACACCTTTTTCATTTACTGTAGCGATTGTTTCATCTTCTGTTTCATATTTAACTGTTATTGTATCTGTTGTATCTTCTGGATTGTAAGTAACTAAAATTTGTGTTTTCTCACCTTCCATGATACTTTCCTTTTCTGTTGTAACTTCTATTGTTTCAAGTTCAACTTCATAAACTTCAATTTCAAGTGAAGCTGATTTACCATTTGTTGCTGTTGCTGTAATTGTAACATCACCAGGTGCAATTGCTTTTAATCTACCTTTATTATCTATTGTAGCAATCTTTTCATCACTTGTTGACCATGTAATCTCATCAATTGCATTATTTGGTTTTATAACAGCTGATAATTTTTCTTCTTGTCCAATTACCATTCTTTCAATAACTTGATCAATTGTAACTGTTTCTGCTCTAGCAGGAACTACTTCAACTGTTCTAGATGCTGTAATTCCATCACCATAATCTACAGTAATTATTGTTGTACCAAGTTCTTTTGCCATAACTAAACCTTTTGAATCAACTGTAGCTACTTTTTCATTAGATGAACTCCATGTAGGCATTGAATAATCTGTAGCATTTGCTGGTGTGAAAACAACATTCATTTTAAACATTTGTCCATCACTTAATTCTAAAGTTTCTGATTGATTTTGTATTTCTACTCCAGTTAATTTAACAACTACTCTTACTGAACAAGTTGCAACTTTATCTCCTAATTTAGCTTGAATAATTGCTGTACCAGGAGCTATTGGTTTTAATACTCCACCTTCTACTTTACATACAGATTCATTTAATGATGTCCATTCTGTATCTGCAACTTCATCAACTGTTGCATCTTCTGGTACTTTTGTTACTTTAAGCACCTCATTAACTGGTTTATCTAATTCTAATTTTAAAGATTGATAATTTAATGATATTGATTGTAACGCACATGATACTTCAACTATACATGTAGCTGTTAATCCAGCTGCTGAAGCAGTTACAGATGTAAATCCTGTTCCTACTGCTGTTACTTTACCTTTTTGATCTACTTTAACAATATTTTCATCATTAGATCTCCATGTAATTGTTGTATCATCTGTTGTATTTTCTGGTTCGATTGTTGCTGTTAATTGTCTTGAACTACCTTTTTCTAAAGTAATTTCTGTTGTATTTAATACAATAACTGTAGCATGTACTGCTGGTACGTTAACTGTAATTGTATCTGATACACCATTTACAGCTGTTGCTGTAATTCTTGCTGTACCAGGTTTTACTGCAATAACTTTACCATTTTCCATTCTAGCAACTGATGAATCAGAAGATTCCCATTCGATTGTTCTTGTTTCTGCGAACACTTCTGGTTTAAAATCAACTCCTAAAATTGTTGATTGTCCTTTATATAATTCTAATGTTCTGTCTTCTTTTATTTTTTCATTTTTAATTATAACATCTGTTATATGAGCATTTACTATAACATTTATTGAAGCTGAATAACTTCCAACTTTTACTGTTACTTTAGCACTACCATGTGCTAATCCCCTAATATTTCCAGAATTATCTACTGAAACTATTTTAGAATCACTTGATGACCATTCTGGAACTACAGGATCAGTTGTATCCATCGGATCTAAAACAAGTTTTAATTTTTCACTTCCATTTATATCCATTTCAACATCATCTTGTTCTATTGATATTCCTTTTAAAGGAGCATCAACTGTAATAGTAATACTATCTGAATATAATGCACATGTAGCAGATACTACTGCAGTTCCAGCACCAACAGCTGTAACAATACCATTTTGATCAACTGAAACTACATTGTTGTTTGTTGTTCTCCATGTAATTGGTTTTGTATCTGTAGTATCAGAAGGTTCCTTTTCTGCTGTTAATTGTTGAGTATCTCCTTTATGCATTAAGAAATCTTCTTGTATAATATTAACTCCTGTTACAGGTGCTCTTACTGTAACTTCAACAGATGCAACAAAATCACCACAAACTGCTGAAATTAAAACGAATCCAGGTTTACCTGCATAAACTACACCACCATTAACTGTAGCTATTGAATCGTCACTTGATATCCAAACTATTTCATCTGTATTAGTTGTATTTGCAGGCACTTTAGCCGCTTGAAATGTTTTTGAATATCCTTTGTTAATTTGTGTTGCAGCAGATGGTGTAATAGTTAATCCTGTCATAGGAATAGTATCTGTATCTGTTCCTGTATTTCCACCTGTATTTTCATTAGAACCACTATCTTGACTAGCAGTAGTTCCTGTTATCATAACAGAACTTAAAGAAGTTAATTGTGTTTCTACAGCACCAGCTCCCTCACTCTCAGCATATTTAATTCCTGTATAGCTAATGCTTGATTCGCCTTCTTTTAATACTTTAAATTTAATTGTAGCAATTCTTCCACTTGTAGGAATAGCAGATGCAGACGCTAAAGCTAATGTAACATTAGTTGATTCTACATATCCAATTGCTAATGTAGCATCTGGTACAATCTCTGGATTTATACTACCTGATGTAGATAAACGTTTATTTGTTCCATCATCTGTATCAGCAACTACCTCTAACGCTGTTGAATCATATCCTATTACCACTCCTAAAACCTTTTGATTTTCAAGGCCTCCAGCTAAGTTAAAATCTACAGAAACTGTATCTCCTACTGTAGCTGTTTTAGTTGCTGCACCATCAACACTCATTGTAAAGGTTGGATCAACGGCATAACTAACTAAATTTGGGATAAAAGAACTCATAATCGCTATTATTAAAAGCGATGCAATTACCTTTCTTTTAAGTCTCATAATTTTCCTCCTCTGTTCTTTCTAATAATTAGAAATATCCTTAGTAATATTGTTATAACTGCAACTATCATAATAGCTGCATAGAATTTTTTACTAAACGCTTCACGTTCTAGTTTATAATAATAAGTTTTATACTCCTCAACAACTTCTTCAATTGTCGTTGTTTCATCTGTTGTTGCTTCCGGAATAAATCTTTCATTATTTTCAATTTTATATATTTTTGCTATTCTATTATCTAAAACTTGTATTTCAACGGTCCCAAGTAAAAGTCCATTACATTTAACTCTCACTGTTGTTGTACCATTTTCTTTTGGAATCATAGTTCCATCATCAAGAATTTCAACTACATTTAAATGTTCTGTTTCATATACCAATTCATCCTCTGGTCCTATAACAATACTACCAGTATTAATTAATATATTTTCTAAACTTTCTAATTCTTGTACATCAGTTTCTTGAAACGGTTTTAATTCTTGAATCTGAGTTATATTTTTTTCTTCTTTATTTTCTGTCTTATTTTCTTTATCTATTATTATCTTAGCATTTTGAAAATCAAATTTAATATCATTTCCATTACTATCACAAACTTCTCTTACATTTAATTCTACTGGTATATCAGAAGTCTGATCTTTTACTTTAAACGTTATATAATAATAAACTCCATCCTTATCAAATCCAGTTAAGCTAACCGCTCCTACAGCTACTCTATTTTCTTCTTTTATATTTTCAGCAAGCTTTATAGTAGCTTTTAAGTCTTTTCCCGCTTTTGAATTAACAAATTCCAATTTAGATGGATCATACTTTACATCTAAACTCCAGCTATTCATCTTCTTATTTACATTCTTTACGCATAGTTCTAACGTAACCTTATCAGAATTTGAATACTTTGTAACATCTGATATATAAAAAGTAGTTTTTCCTGCAGCATTTACTGTGTTTGCAAAAAATAATAAGAAAAAAATTAAAGTCATAATTTTTATATATTTTTTCATATTTTTATAGACTCACCTAACAATCCTATTATCCTTTTTATATACATATTAATTCTATGCTATACATGCCTTAAAGTCAATGAAACTAAGGTTACAAGTTTATTTCTTTTTCATAACAAAAAAGGAAATAGTCTTTACTATTTCCTTTACTTTTTTATTCACTTCTTAATGCTAATACTGGATCTTTTTTCGCTGCTTGTTTTGATGGAATTATACCTCCTATCAATGTAAGTATTACACTTAAGATTACAAGCACAATTGCCGCCGTCGTTGGTAGCACCGCTGTTATATCTTCATTAACACTATGAATTATTAAATTTGTTGGAATTAATAACAATATTGTTACAACAATACCCATAACACCAGCAAATAATCCAACTATAAATGTTTCTGCATTAAATATTGAAGAAATATTACGTTTCGAAGCACCTATAGCTCTTAAAATTCCAATTTCCTTTGTTCTTTCTAAAACTGAAATATATGTTATGATTCCTATCATTATAGATGAAACAACTAAAGAAATACTTACAAACGCAATTAATACATAACTTACACTATCTACAATAGTTTTAACTGATGACATTAATATACCTGTAATATCAGTATAATTAATTACTTTATCTTCGTCTTCTTTTTCCATTCTATCATTATAATCTTTTAAGAAATCGATAAATTTTTCTTTTGAATCAAAATCTTGGAAATAGAATGAAATTGTTGTTGGCTCATTAACATCTTGATATCCTAGTTCAATTAAATTTGTAACTGAGTTTTCTACTGTAGCCGTGCTCATTGTTTCAAACAAACGTCTCATTTCATCTTCAGTCATTTCAAATTTAAATGCACTAGCAAATTTATCTGTATCTACATTAAATGCTTTTCCCATTTTCTCCATTAACTTACCAGTTAATTCACCAACTTTAGTTAAAATAGACTTTTGCATAACAGCTTCTGTCATACCTGGGGCAATTTTATCGGCAACTGCTGTAATAGCTTCTTGTTGCACTAACGCTGTAACAACTGTATCTATAGTGTCTTTAGCAATCGGTGCAGTTAAATCTGTAGGCGGCATTGTAGTACCACTTCCTGGAATACTACCAACTGTATTTCCTGTTGAAGTATTAGTATTTCCTACAACAGTATCTTCAACCGAAGTATTAGTATTCGTATTCGTATTTGTTCCAGTTTCACCACTATTATTGTCGCCAGTGATTCCTCCAGCAGGTGGCATCATACCACTACCTCCAGAACCTAGCATACCAACATATCCTTTTAAAATCCCTTTTATCACTTCAGAATACATTGTTTTAAAAGTATCCTTTGGTATTACATAATTTACTTCTAAATCAGATAATATTGCTTGATTATTAGAATTATTTAATCCATCATCAACGATTTTATCAACTTCACTCAATTTTATCATTGCATATCCAGCTGTACCTTCTTTTTCAACATAATCTGTTAAGATATTTTTAGTAATATTTTTTAACCCACCTAAATATGCTTCTCTTGCTTTAGTTGTATCTGTAGTTATAGATGCAGAAATTTGTTCTATATATCCTTCTGTTAATTTCTTTATATCATCTTCACTTATATTAACGCCAAATGCTTTTGAAAGCGCAGCTTCATCTATTGAAACCATATCTTCAAAATCTAATCCTGCACTCTTTGATTCATCATCAAAACGTTTACCGCTAAATACATTTATCTCATCATCTGCTAATTGTTTTTTAACGATTTCTGATTTAGCAGCCTTATTCATTACATACTCAGTTAATTCTCTCGTATATACAACTCCTGAAGTTAAGCTTGTTCCAGTATCACCTTTTGGCTTAATTAAAGCAACTACTTTTAACTTTTCACCATTTTGGTATACTTTTTTCATATAATT
Source organism: Candidatus Scatovivens sp. (assembly GCA_045602645.1). GTDB lineage: Bacteria > Bacillota > Clostridia > TANB77 > CAG-508 > Scatovivens. The sequence continues at coordinate 9,447 of JAZSBZ010000110.1, forward strand.
ATCATCATCGCTCATATCTTCATAAATATCATATTTTGCATTATATTTATATTTTTCAGAAGCATCTATAAGTTTTAACTCAATATTCATTAATTCATCATAAGTTAATTCAAGAGGATTATCTTCATGAACAACTTTCTTACCATCCATGATATCACCAAGCATGTCTTCAAGTTCTTTCAAATCTCTCAAACCTAATGCATATAGTAATAAATCAGATACCGTATTATCATTTGGCAAAACAAGCATTATTTCATTATATTCATCTGCCCACTCACCTTGTATAATCTCATATCGACTTTCGACCATTTCTTGATTATCAACTAATTCACTAAATATTGTTATACCCATTCCCATAATATTTGATGAACTACCCATTATTTTAGAAATAAAATTACTTGGATTTAATTGTAAACGTTCACCATCTTTTGTTTCTGTATATATTGTTGGAGAAACTGCGTAACTATATTCAGTAAATTTTACCATTTTATCAACTTCTTCTTGATTATCTTCTAAATGTTTTTTGAAACTTTTTAAATCATTTTTTCCAACTGTAGCAAACATCTCTGATAAATTTTGTTGTTCTACTACTACATTTTCTTTAATTTTTTCACTTTTTTCTTCTCCACTTCCTAAAAGCAATGACATGGCATCTGCTGTCTCTGATTCTAGTGTTAAAGGATATGAAGTTAATGTATCTTCTTGAATCTTATCTATATAATTTTGAAATCCTGTTGATAAAGATAAAATCATTGCAATACCAATAATACCAATTGATCCTGCAAAAGATGTTAGAATTGTACGTCCTTTTTTAGTAAGTAAATTATTTAAACTTAGTGAAAAGGCTGTTAACATCGACATTGATGCTTTACCTAAATTTTTATGTTTTGGTTTTTCTCTTGTTTTTTTATCAATATTATATGGATTTGAATCATCTGTAATCTTTCCATCTCTTAATTTTACAATTCTTGTAGAATATTCATCTGCAAGCTCAGGGTTATGTGTAACCATAACAACAAGACGGTCTTTTGCAACTTCTTTTAAAAGCTCCATAACTTGAACACTAGTTGAAGTATCAAGAGCACCTGTTGGTTCGTCAGCAAGTAAAATATCAGGATCATTTACTAAAGCTCTTGCTATAGCAACTCTTTGCATTTGTCCTCCAGACATTTGAGTTGGTTTTTTATGAGCTTGTTCCCTTAATCCAACTTTCTCTAAAGCTTCTAATGCTCTTCTTTTTCTAGCTCTTTTTGAAATACCACTAATTGTTAAAGCAAGTTCAACATTAGCTAGAATAGATTGATGAGGTATTAAATTATAACTTTGAAAAACAAATCCAACAGTATGATTACGATATGAATCCCAATCACGATCTTTATATTTCTTTGTAGAAACATTATTAATTACAAGATCTCCTTTATCATATCTATCAAGACCACCTATAATGTTAAGAAGTGTTGTTTTACCAGAACCAGATGGTCCAAGAATAGAAACAAACTCACTTTTTCTAAAATTCAAACTAACATCATCAAGTGCAACTTGAACTAAATCCCCTGTTTTAAATTGTTTTGAAATGTTTTTAATTTGTAGCATTTTCTACCGCCTTTTTTACCTTTTAATTCACATTTTATTTTATACTTAAACTAACATTAAATCAATAAAAATATAGTTTTTAACATAAAAATTATATTTTTGAAATATTAAAATAATATGAACAAATTACACAAAATAAAAAAACTACCCTAAAGTAGTTTTTTATTTTATTTATCCAACAAACATTTTTACCATATAAAGCACATAACAAACTAAATATAATACTCCGTTACGTTTACTAACCATATTCTTTGGTGGAATATATTGGAATAAGAATAATAATACTCCAGCTAATAAGAATATTATTAAATCCATGTTATAAGCAATATTGTAAGTTATTGGTTTGATAAGTGATGCAATACCAATAATAAATGTCATATTAAATATATTTGAACCGATAATGTTACCTACTGAAATATCACTATTTCCTTTAACTGCTGCAACAGCACTTGTTACAAGTTCAGGTAAACTTGTACCTATAGCAATAATTGTTAAGCTAATAACTTTTTCACTAATGTGGAAATATTCAGCAATAATTACTGCATTATCAACAATAAAATCTCCACCATATTTTAATCCAATCATACCTAATACAATTTTTAAAACACTATATAACATGCTTTCTTTTCTTAATTTAATTTTTTTATCATGTTCTTTATCTGCATTTTCAAGCTCAGGCTCTTTATCAAATTTCTCTCCTTTGATACCCATTGCAACAGTATAAGCAATAAATAAGTTAAATAAAACTAATAAAATAACAGCTTCTGGTCTTGTTATCATATTTCCTGAATTACATATAACAATAAAAATTAAAGTATATGCAATACAAAGTGGAACTTCTATATATCTTGTCTCTTTCTTTAATTTTAACCTTCTAATTGAAGCAGAAACTCCAAGAATTAAAAGCAAATTACATATATTACTTCCAATTACATTTCCTAAAGACATATCTGAATATCCTTTAGTTGCTGATGTAATACTAACTAATAATTCTGGAAGGCTTGTTCCTATAGAAACAATCGTTAATCCAATTACTATTTCTGGAATATGAAATTTTTTAGCAATTCTACTTGATCCATCTACTAGAAAATCTGCACCTTTAACTAACAGTACAAATCCAATAACTATCATAATAATAGGTACAATCATAAATATCCTCCTAGTTCACTTAAAAAATATTTTATCCACTAAAATAATATTATAGTTATTTTTATAATAAAAAGCAATAATTTTTACAAAAAACTCTCCACATATTTGTGAAGAGTCAATTTTTATGAAGCTATACCTTCTGCCATATTTGTTAGATTTACTTCTGCTAAAGTATATATCTTTGTCTCTTTATTTTCTCTATTTGAAAAATATCCTATACAAGAAGTTATTAAAACAACACCTTGAAGAATAACTCCAAACACAGATTTAATAACTATACTATCAACAATTACAATAAGTGTAACCGGAATACCCATAAACCTATACAATTTTGTATTCTTTTGCCATATTGAATAAGTATAAAGCATTGAACCACATGCGTATAATAATGAAAGAGGTCCATTATATGTAAATATAATAGATACTAAAGAAAGACTATAAATAAATGATATTAAAGCAATATCTTTTTTGGTAATAACTTTACTTTTTCCATTTATTCTCTCATCTATTAAAAATATTATATCTCTTAAAATAGAAATTGCGCACATTGCCGCACTTGTATAAGATCCTAATAAAATAAATGTTATAGAATTTAAAAAATTTGATAAAAAACTAAATGCTATAATTGCTTTTCTTGATTTTACAACATAAGTTAATGATAAAAAAACGTATACAAAAATTACAATAATTTGTGACGCTATATATTGTGTTGTTAATTCTGCCACGAAAACTCTCCTTATAAAATAATTATGCCTACCGTTTGTTTTCTAAAAAACGCGCACCATTTCTTTTATAACATAAGTTTATTTCTTTAATCAAATCGTTTTAAACTTTTTTAAAGTTAAAAAAAGATACCTAATTCAAATTAGATATCTTAAAATCATTTAATCTTTATTAATCATAAGTATGCTTGAGTATGCACACATTTTAGTTTAACTTTTTGCTATAACCCCACCATATGCTACAGAAAACTCTGAATCGTCTGGGACAAAAAATTTAATATTTTTTACTTTTTCAAACCTTTCTAAAACAACATCTACTCCTGGAAGTGTTGTAATATTCCCTATTAAAATAACATCTTTACATTCCTTCTTGTCAACAATAAGTACAGCCATCATTCCAATTATTTCAAATACCATATTTATTAATCCTGCAGCAATATCTTCTGGTTTTGAATCTCTATTTAACTTTCCAAAATTTGATAAAGTTAAATCAAGTGGAAGTGTCGGAATTTCTTGAGTAGTAATATCTTTAATTCTTAAATCAACTGCTTCTACATTTCCTTCTTCAATTAATCCAAGCATTTCATCAAAATTTGTTATATTTAAAAAAGCTTTAGAAAAATTAAATAATGTACCTGCACCAACTCCAGATCCTCCTAGATGTATTGGTTTACCATCAACAATATCAATAAAAGCACTACCAGTACCAACGCTTACAACTAAAGCTTCTTCTTTATTCGAAAGTGCTAAAGCACCTTTTGCAATGCTTGTAAATTCATCAACTTTTTCAACTAAATAATCATATTCACTATCATTAATTTTATCTGCACCAATACCTGTAAATACAATTTTTTCTATATTATCTATATTATTGTTTTTTATAAATTCATCAAAATATTCTTTTGAATATTTTCCTCGTATAATTGCTTTTGAAACTATTTCTCTATTCTTCACTTCTATTATTTTAGTTGTAGAAGTACCAACATCAATTCCAATATAACTCATAAGCGTCTCCTAAAATATTATACATAAGTTATATCAAAAAAGCAGCGACTTTTCAATCACTGCTTAAAAGTTTATAATTATTTTTTAAATGTATAATAAAGACTTATTACAGCTACTGCAATTGTTGAACCAACTAATACCCCAAATGCTACAACTTCATCAAATATTCCAACTATAGCTGTAATCAAACCACTAATCACAAATGCATATCCGCCAATTCTCATCATCTTTTTATAATCATCTTTATTCTTTGGTAAAATCTTCATAGAATTTAATCCGTCTTCATAGCTTATTTTTGGCATATAATTTCCCATTAAAACCCATAGTACACCTATAACCATACATAAAATTTTTCCAACATTGATTTCAGGGTTAAATACATATATGAATGTTACAGTTTCAACTGCAACAGTAATTATAGGTATAATCCATCTTATAACCCTATGTGCTTTAGGATTTTTCGCTTGTGGATCCTTTTTAGTTAAATCTGTAACAGCACATATAAATGTTTGAAATACAACCATTATAGCAGGAATTACATATATAATAACCCATTTAGGATCATATCTATCTGGCTGACCATTTATTCCCCAATGTCCAGGTATTTTATCTGGTAAACTATCATATATAAATGTTCCAAAAATCATTGGTAATAAACATACAATTATTGTTAATAAATAAACATTCCAATTAAATTTCTTTTTCATTATTTTTTTCCTCCTAAACTATATATCCAAGTTAACACTTCTTCAAAAACAGAAGCATTAAGTTCATAGTAAATATAATTTTTCCATTTACTTTCTTCTATTAGTTCTGCTTTTTTTAGCTGCGATAAATGATATGACACTGTTGCTGCTGTTAAATTAAATTGTTCTGCAATTTCCCCTGCTGACATTCTTTTCTTTTTCAACATTTCAAGAATATCTCTTCTTACAGGATCTGAAATTGCTTTTAATGTTTCTGACATTCCCATACAATCACCCCTAATCTATTTAGATTTTATTCTAAATAGATTATACTATTTTTAACGTTATATTGTCAATAACTATTTTGAATTTTTTCTAAATAGTTTATAAAAAAAGTAGCTATTACTAGCTACTAATTATTCATCTGCCTCTAAAATATCTTCCATAACTTTATAATAATCTGGTTTTAATTTCTTTACATTAATTACTTTAAATGTATTTCTATCCGCCCATGCAAGTGTTGTTCTTCCTATATTTAATAAATTTCCTTCCTTATCATAAATATCATATCTTACTGTAAATTTTGCAGGTGTTAATTCAACAAGTTTTGTTCTAATTTCAACTTCTTGATTATAATAAGCTGGTCTTTTATACTTACAATTTAATTCTACTAAAGGAGTCATTATTCCCCCTTTTTCAATTTCATCATAAGCCATACCAATTTGATTAAATAAATCTGTTCTTGCTTGTTCATACCATATTGCATATACAGAATGGTGTATAACTCCCATTTGATCTGTTTCAGCATATCTTGGTAATATCTTTGTAATTCCTATCATAACTACCTCCATTAATAATACTTATTTATAATAACACAAATTATTTTTCTTTACAATAAACTGACCACCTATAATAAAAAAAGAAGGCGGCCATACCAGGCCGCCGGAGCGCGTCTTTATCTCTTTACAGAACCAGTTTTAGGCAATTTTGCTTCCAACCATTCATGCAGATATGCGTAGATTTCCTGACGATTGGCTTCGTGCAAGATATCATGACGCAGTTTAGGATACAACATAAGAGTAGTATCGCGTAAACCTGCACGAATAAACGTGGTGTAAGCTTTTTCGACACCTTTGCCGAAATCACCTACAGGATCATCTTCACCAGAAACAAACAGGATTGACATTTTCTTGTTCATCTTACATACGTTATTCGGATCAGCCGTATACTTCATGCCGTTAAGCATTTCACGGAACAGACCAGGAGTAACGAAGTTGCCTCTCTTGCGATCAGCAATGTAAGCATCCAAACTTTTACGATCAGAACAAAGCCAATCAAATCCAGTACGATTAGGCGCAAAGTGCTTATTGTACGTATCGAACGTGAGATAATCAACGAAATCGCTTTCGTCATCTTCTCCGCCGATGAGTTTAGCAACGCCGGCTGCCAAAAGACCAATATTGATTTCTGCTGTAGACTTGTCACCACTTCCCATAATGATAGCAGCATCTACAGAATCAGGATAATCAATCAGGTACGTTCTGACAAGATATGAACCAAGGGAAAATCCCAACATAGCATAAGGCAGCGTAGGAAATGCCTTCCTCGCAAAATCTCTTATGTACTTCATATCCTTAACAACATGCTTCCAGCTTCCTTTCGGTCCGAAATACATATTGGGCGCATCTTCTGCAACAGACATGCCGTGGCCAATGTGGTCGTTGCCGATAACTACAAATCCTTTACTTACCAAAAAAGTTGCAAGTGCATCATATCTTTCGATATATTCGGTGATGCCATGCGCGATCTGCAGAACTGCACGAAATTCCTGATTTTTGTCAGGAGCCCAAATGATTGCATGGATTTTTGTTTTTCCATCTGATGAATTGTACGCGAATTCTCGTTTTTGCATAGTGTAAAAACCCCCTTATGATGTATATGTTAAACTGAGATTTATTCAGCACAAAAATAACTTCATTTGTTCCATTATATGGTGCTGAGCGACGTATAAGAAAACACTTTTGCAGTGTCTCTCACTATAATTCTAGCACTAATATTTTTAAAATACAAATACTTTTTATAAAAAAATAAAGAGCTTAAAAAGCTCTCTATTTATATACTTTCATACAATTTTCTTACCTTATTTGCTCTTTTATATCCTTCTTTATAGAATTCTTCTACATTATCATTTAAATAATCATTTCTATAACAAAGTTCAACCGTAATTGGTCCTTCATAATTACAATCTTTAATTTTTCCCATTGCCATTTCCCAATCAAGGGTTCCATCAAATGGTAATAGATGTTGATCTGATGATGTATCATTATCATGTAAATGTACAGCAAATATTCTATTTTTTACAAATTCATGATCAAATTTGTCATTAAAGTGAGCATGGAAATGTCCTACATCAAAACACATACCAACATGTTCTTCATTTATTGCACCTAAAACATATTCTAAATAACCTTTTATTTTTGTATTTTCAAAAGCTACTCTAACTCCCATCTCTTTAGCATAATCAGTAATTTTTCTTAATCTTGAAAGTCCAAGTTCATTATACATTGGTGCAACATTTTTACTAGTTAAATGCATTATAACTAAATCTATTCCATTTTCTTTACATTCTCTTATATCTTTTTGATATCTTTCTACTAAAGCGTCGCCACTTTCTCCTTCTTCCCAAATAGTATTTATTGTTTGATATCCTAAATGAGCAAATATAACATTTAATCCTTTTTTTCTTATATACTCTAATTGTTTTTCTTGACTATATTCCCAAGAAGCAACATCATACCATTGAATAAATACATTTTTAAATCCGGCTTCCTTTATAGCATCTATTGTTTCAAATGCAGAAACTGTTTTATTAGAATTATTAACAACTACAGCTAATTCCCTCATACTGTCACTCTCCTATTTTTACATCTTTTTTTAGAACTACTTTTCTATATTATCATATCTTAAATCTTTTTTCAAACTGTTTTTTGACTTTTATGTTAACCCGTGCTATAATTACTATATGAGCATTTTGCTCTATTCCCGTGGTGGGCCAGTCTCTTACTACAAATCGTGATGGTGCCCACTGCCAAACATGTGGGAGAATGAGGAGAAGATGAACAAACGCATGGCCAAGCCCCACGTTACCCAAAGTCCTTACAGTGTCGTTTACAAAAACGCACATCCTTCTAGAAAGCACCCCTTTCTGAGCGGACTTTTGTGTTTCGTAATCGTTTTGATTATTGCAATCATTACGATCCCGTTTCTGTTTACCTCATCGTGTGTTTCAATTTACAATCCTGTAAATGAAAGTTGGAACAAGCAAATTCCTGTTTACACAAGCAGGTCGCTTAGTGAACGAAAAGCTGAAATTCAGCCTTACAAACTTCACGAATCCAACACTTTCATCGCAGTTGTAAACTGTAACTACGAATGTTTCAATGTAACATACCGAACCAGTAACGATCCGAATAATACCTGGAATCCTTTGTATACCAGTTATCTCGGAAATGATCAATACTCTCTCTATGCATATCCCGTTTCGATTCACGCAGGAACTCATCCTCTAATCGTAACATACCGCATTGAGATTTGCTCTGATCAAGGAACTGAAGTAGTCTACTTTTCGACTAAAAATTAATACTCCCGCATAAATGAACCCGAGGCTAGCTCGGGTTTCTTTTTTTATAAAAAAAATGTAGTCTTTAAAGACTACATTTAAAACTTAATATATACTTACTTCAGTCACGGTTTTATCCACTTCAACAAGTACTGCAACTCCTGAAATTACATCTGTTGTACCTTCTGTTCTTTGTGCTACTGCCATAATATTCAAATGATCTCCCATAACTAAAAAATTAACTTCCATTATAGTATCATCTGGATGACAATCCTTGTATGCAAAAGCTAAAGAATTTTTATTAAAATATTCTTTATCATATTTATTCTCTATTTCTTTTTTATCATCTTCATCTAATTCTTCAAGCAATCCTAAATAATCAGTATATGTAGCAATTACGCGTGATTCCATACCATCCATATATCCAACATCTAAAACTTTATAACTCATACCTTTTGTATTAACTGATTTATATCCAATAACCATAAAAAATATAATAGCTGCAACAATTATAATAAATTTTACATTCTTCATAGTATCATCTCCTTATTAATTAACTTATAAAAATTGTATCAATTAAAAAATCATTTATCAACAATATTTTAAAAATAATTAAAATATAAAATAAAAAATCTGTACTCTATTTATTGAAAGAATACAGATTTTGGTGCCTAAGGCGGGACTCGAACCCGCATGGTTTCCCGCACGATTTTGAGTCGTGTGCGTCTGCCAGTTCCGCCACTCAGGCAAAATTACTACGTTACTTATCTTAACACATATTTTTATTAATGTCCATATAAAAACAAAAAAATGAGAAGAAAAATCTTCTCACTTTTTTATAATATTTCATCTTTGAAACTTGTTCCATTTTCTAATTTTTCCATTCCAAATATATCAAGTATTGTAGCTGAAATATCACTAAATGTATCTCTAGTTCCTAAATTTACATTTGTCTTTAAATTTCTACCATAAGCTAAAATTGGAATGTATTCTCTTGAATGATCAGTACTTGGTGTACTTGGATCATTACCATGGTCAGCAGTTAGAATTAATATATCATCATCTTTTAATGATACCATTATTTCAGGTAATTTCTTATCAAATTCTTCTAATGCTTTTGCATATCCTTCGATATTATTTCTATGTCCATATAACATATCAAAGTCAACTAAGTTAGTAAATATCATATCCTCTTCAGCATTCTTAATAGCATCAATTGTCTTTTCAATACCATCTGCATTTCCATTAGTATGAATAGCTCTATTAATTCCTCTTCCAGAGAATAAATCTTCTATTTTTCCAATAGCTAAAACTTTTTTATTATTTTCTTGGAATACATCTAACATTGTTTTACCAAAATCTTCTGCTTCCCAATCTTTTCTACTATATGTTCTTGTAAAATCATCTGCACATGTCCCGATAAATGGTCTTGCAATAACTGTTCCTATTCCATAACCCATTTCATCAATTGTATCTCTTGCAATTTTACATAGTGCATGTAGTTCTGGTACTGGCATCATATCTTCATGAGCAGCAATTTGGAAAACACTATCAGCAGAAGTATAAACAATTGGCATCCCAGTTTTTATTGATTCTTCTCCATATTTCTTTAAAAAATCTGTTCCTGAGCCTTTTTCATTACAGATAAATCCTTTAATATTTCCTCTTCTTGCAACTTCATCTAAAAGTTCTTTTGGAAATCCTTCATAGTATGTTTTAAAAGGTTCATCTTTAACAAATCCTGCAATTTCCCAATGTCCAACTGGACTATTTTTCCCTTTTGTTTTTTCAGCAGCTTTACCAAAAACACCGATAGGTTTTTCTTCTTTTTCATTAATGTTTAATCCATCAATATTATAAAGTCCAAGTTTTTTTAAGTTTGGAAGATTCATAGTTGTATTATTATAAATACCTTCTAAAGTATTACTACCTAAATCTCCATATTCAGCCGCATCTGGTGCTTCTCCAACACCAAAACTATCTAAAACAATTATAACTGCTCTATTAATCATATTTTATCCCTCGTACATTTATTTAGGTTATAAAGTCCTATAACTTATTCTTCATCAAGATTTTCAAGTGAATCGATCACATTTTCAAGTTCAGAATATTCTTCTGCTTGCTCAACTTGTTCCTCATCAACTTTAACATCTTGTTTTTTTAGTTCAACATCATACTCATATACAAATACATCTTTAGTCTTTGGTAAAATTAAATTATTACTTTCTGTAAAGTAATTGTTTGTTCTAAATTTATCCTTTGAAACTAAATTGAATTGTAATCTCTTTGTATCTATTAATACGCTTGTTGATTCATCCATACCAACAGGTAATGTTTGATTTGTGTTATCATAAAACATTATGTTCGAATAGTATAGAAGTGGTAAGTCTTCTTTATAATTTATTTTAATTAAATTTAAAGCACCTTCTCCATCATCTTCATATTCTGATAATGCTTTTTCGACATCTAAATTATAAACTTCAAACGCGTTATCTTTTATTGTTTCTGTTATTTGACAAACTTTATATAAAGAAAAATCAAATTCAGATCTTGCTTTAGGAATTGCTCCTTCAATAAATGTAATTATACTTTGTAATTTTTCTGTAAAATCAAATACATCTATTTTCTTATTAACATTAAGTATTTTAAATTTACTTCTATTGTTTTCTCTATGACTTCTACTACCAATATATTTTACCTTAGTATTATCATCAGCAACATTTCCAAAAATATCAAATGTCTCTTCTTCAATTAACATTTTATTTTCGTTAAATTCATCTTTTAATGATAACAAGCAATCTTCTAAAGCTTTTTTATTAAGATCATTTTCTCTAAGCATATTTAATAATGGTAATACTTCTGTATTTGCAACAAATACGCTATCTAGTTCTTCTCTTGATAATTTCTTTCTTTGAAGTGTATCTACTTTAGCACCTAATTCTTCAAGATCTGTCTCTAAATCAAATGCTCTTTTTAAAGATTTTTTACTATCATCTTTATCGAATTCATCACCCATTTCTAGGCTAAGTTTTTCGTCTTTATTAGAGAATTTCCAGAAATCAAAAATACTCTTTTTGTGTTTATCTATTTCTTCAATATAAAGATTAGCATTTTTAACTTTAGAAATAATATTTTCAAGTTTTAATCTTTGTGCTTTTAAATCTTGATTTAAATTCTTATAACTTTTAACACCTTTTTCAAGTAAAGTATATACAGTTACTAAATCTTCAATTGTATAGAATTTTTTATTTTTTAATGAAGTTTGAAGTGGAGCTGTGTTAACAGCTTGTGATACTATTGGTTCATTTTCTTCTTCAGATCTACGTTTTCTTCTAGCAGATTGTGTATCATTAACAATTTGTTTATTAATTTTTGTAGATTTAAAGAAATATTTCATTTTACCAATAAATGTTTTCTTATATTCTAAATATGTAGAAATTTCTCTTTGTTTAATTAAGTATTCATCTTCTTTAGCTTTAACAGCAAATTTAATATTAGCAAGTTCTTCTTCGATTTCTCTAATTTTCTCATTTTGTTCTTTAATTTCTACTTCAGCAACTTTAAATTGCTCTTTAATAAATTCAGTTAACATTTCATATGTTAATCTTGTCTCACCAATATATAATTCTAAACCATTATTACTATCAATTTTTGTAGTAAATTCAAAACGGTTTTTAATTTCTGTTTGCATTATAAATAAAGCTTTTAAAAGTTTGTAAAATTTAAGAGCTTCTTCTCTATTTGTTAACTTAATCTTATAACTACTTTTTACGTTGTCATATACTACAGTTTCACCTGTAATTTGTAAAGATAAGGCATTTGTTTTGCTATATACTTCAAATGACATTGCCCAATTTTTTGTAAATAGCCATAAATAATTTTCTAAATCAGCAATTTCAGTTCTGTTTAAAAATTCTTCACAGTAATTCATTGCATTAATTGGAACATAAACTCTTGGAACTGTTTTTCCACCGTTTTCTATATAATCAATTTTTGCTTTTAATAAATAGAAAAATTCTGCAAATGTTTTCTCTTTAGAGCAAACGATCATAAAATATCTTCCAACTGATTCAGAATAATATATTTGCCACATATTATCCTTAGGGTATACTACTTTAAATGGCTCTTTTTTCTCTAATTCTTTTTGAATACTTGCTACGTTCTCAATTTCTGGAACAGTAACTGCTTCAAGCATTTTTAAGAATGTTGTATATCTCTCAATATCTTCTTCTTTCTTAGCAGGAAAAATATATTTAAATAATGGTAACGCATTAGCATATTTTTCCTTTAATGGATCTGTTCGTAGACATGGTGAAATTAATATATCAATTTTATCGATTGGTACAAAGCGAAAAATTCTATGATCTTTATCATTATTCAATCTAGATACATTGAAATTAAGTGGTTGATAGTCTACGATTTCACTTGGAACATTATCTAAGTCTAAGTTTAAATATTGTAATTTCTTTTGTAATTCGCCTTTTGTAATATTCTCCACCTTACTTCCCCTCTTCTTTATAATTTATGCACAGTATATCACAGAAATTTCGAATTATCAATCAGTTGATTACACATTTTTTACAATTTTTTTACAAAAAAATTAAGCCATTGTTTTTACACTAATGGCTTAACGTTTTTCAAATTTTTAAATCATTAAATTTGATATTTTTCCAGTATAAAATACATCTAGTTTACTCATTGCTCTTGTTATTGCAACATACAATAATTTAATGTCTAAAACCGAGTTTGTATACTTAGTTTCATTTACATTAAATAGCATTACACTATCAAATTCTAAACCTTTTGCAAGATATGATGGAACTATTGATATTCCAGCATTATACTCAGAATCTTTGCTTTGAATTAACTTAATTTTTTTACCTTCCTTTTCAAGTTTTTTCTTAATCAATTTACATTCATCAATGTCTTTACCAATTATTGCAATTGACTTATATCCCTTAGTTAAATATTCATCAATCTTATTACTAATTTCTTTTATAATTTCATCTTCATTTTCTTTCATTTCAATTTTTATTGAATCAGGTCTATCAATAACTGGTTCACCTTTTATAATGTATTGTTTTTCAAATTCTGGAAGCTTATCTATTACTTCATTTGCTTTATACATGATATCTTTTGTTGTTCTATAAGTTTTCTCTAATGTAGTATATACTGCATCATTTTCAGGAAATTCTACATCCATAAATTTCTTCCAATTTTCAATCCCTCTATATGAATGTACACCTTGTGCGATGTCACCTAATATTGTCATCGAATTACTTTTTAAAATCGTTTTTAAGACACTAAATTGGAACTCTCCATAATCTTGTGCTTCATCCACAATAACATGTCTTAAACTCTTTTTAACCTTACTTCCAAAAACTTTATAGTGAAGATAAATAATTGGAGCTAAATCCTCAAAAGTTATTTCTCCATTATTTAAATTCTTCATTGTGTTTCTTACTAAATAACTACCGATTATTTCATTATCAACATAATCAAAAACGAAATTTTCAATAAAGTCTTTATATAGCTCTAGGCAATCTTTTTTACAGATTTTATTAAAATAAAAATTAACAATATTAATATCGTCTTTTTCTAATTTCTTTAAAACTCCTTCTGTCTCTTCAAATATCTCTATTCTCTTTTGGCATTTTTCATCTTCCG
>JAZSBZ010000111.1:0-17041 GCA_045602645.1 Candidatus Scatovivens sp.
TAAATTAACTTCACTATTTACAGTTCCATCTCAAGCAAGAAGATAATAACAAAAAAATAAAACAAAATAATTAATTTATAACCTCCGACTTCAACTTAGCCGGGGGTTATTTATTCTAATCTACAAAAACAATTCTTAACTAATTGAAAAAATTTTTTCGAAATGCTAAAATATACATATGGCATTTTATGCTAAAGGTTATATGTATTATATAAATAAACTTATAAAATTATTACATATAACCACAAAGTGTGTGCATCTTCAATAAGATTGGAGGTACTCTGATGAAAAAATGTATAAAAAAACTCTTAGCATTTGCTATATGCAGCATTATGGTACTATCTTGCAGTGTATCTGCATTAGCTGCTACATCAAACGAAATAGCCCCCTGTTCAACAATCAACACCTATACATTCTATCGTGAACAAGGTCAAGCGGCAGCACGGACTACTTTTTATTACGATGCATCTAAAGGATCTAGCGCCACTTTCCATTTAACTGCATACGGAACTTCTAGTTGCTCTTTCCGTTGTGAAATTACTACCACTTCTGTAATAACACCAACCATATTGCTGCCCGATGTTTTGGGAAATGATTCATCCGGTGAATCAAAAAAAGCATATTTTTTGACAAGTGGATGGTACCAAGTTGTAGTTATTCCCGTAAGTGGCACTACAAACGGAAATACAATTACAATGAATCTAACAGTAACTCAGTAATAATTATCAATTAACCTGTATGCACACACTTTGCTACTGTTAGTGCTAAAGCACTAACAGTAGTTTTATTATAAATAAAGGAGAAATATCTCATGAAAAAAATATGGATTATTATTTTAGTTATATTTACATTATTCTTCATTTTATTAATGTATAATGTAAATTTTCCAAAGGAATCGGATATCTATTATTTTATAAAAAAAGCCAATGGAACTCATGAAAACGGAATGTTATCTAGTTCTATTATGCTAGACAACACAGATATAAAACTATCCTTAAAAGAGTTTAATTTAATTTCTTCTAATTCTTTTAACTACAAAATTGATATATTAACCGAAAATAAAACACAAAAAATTGATACCTCTTCAATACAATTTGATTGCTTAGTATATAATGAAAAATACAATTTATTATCTGAATATATTCAAACAGGAAATCAAATTGCAAATATATTTTATGAAGAAATTAAAAACGAAATAAATATGAGTTTCAATGATTTCTATAACAAATATCAATACAACAAAAAAGATGAATCAAATTCATATGTACAAGATACATTATTAAACTTTACATTTGATGAATTTTCTAAATCATTTAATTTTGAAAGAAAAACAGCAAATGATTTTGAAAATACAAATACATATTATATCCGTATTTATAATCTATCTTACAATTATTTTGATGAAAAAAATAATATAAATAAAGTTAATTTAGAAAATAAAATATTTGAATTTGAAATAAATGACAAGAATGTTTTGGAAACACATTAATTAAAAACATATAAAATAAAAATGCTAACCCTAAGGTTAGCATTTTTGTTTTATAAATTAGTATCAAGTTCAAATCTATATAAATCAACTAAAGAATATTCATTATACACTGCTTCTCTATGTTCTTTTCTCTTCTTAACAATTACATATGCTACTATAGACATAGCTGCTAAAAATAAAATAGTACTAAATAAAGTCTTTATTGTTTTTCCTGAAGCTACTCCTCCATTTGAATCTATATCATCATCTGTATTTTCTACAATTCCTGTTATATATTTTTGTTCTTCTTTTTCTTTATTTTGTTCGTATTCTCTAACAATATCTTCTTTATTAAAGTTTTCATAACCATAATCTAGAAGCTTTATCGTATCTACATTTCTTGCACTTTCACCATTTTCTGTTGCTTCTGCATGAAGTACTACAGCAATTAATTCAAATCCATATCTATTACTTCCTGTTACTAAACAATTTTTAGCTGGTGTTGTATATCCTGATTTAATTCCATTTACATATGGATAATAATATTTACTGTTAGAAAGCATTAAATCATTTGTATTATAGAATTTTCTTTCGCCATACTTATTAGAATCTTCTTCTGTCCATAATTCTGTATTAGGAAGGCTACATTCCATAGTTGATACAATTCTTCTAAAATCTTCATTTTGCATTGCATATCTCCCTATTAAAGCAAGGTCATATGCAGTTGTATAATGATTATCTTCATGAGCTCCATGAGGATTAACAAAATTTGAATCTTTACATCCAATCTCTTTTGCTTTTATATTCATTAATTTTGCAAATTCATCAATTGATCCAGAAATATGTTCTGCTAAAATATTTCCTGCTTCATTTGCAGAATGCACCATTAAAACTTTTAATAATTCTTCTACAGTAAATGATTCTCCTACTTGAATAGCAGCTGTACTATATCCTGTTTTAACACTTCTTACAGCTTCTTTACTTGCTACTACCTGCTCTTTCAAATCGCAATTTTCAATTGCAAGAATTGCTGTTAATATTTTAGTTGTACTTGCTGGGTACATTTTCTTATCTTTATTTTTTTCGTATAAAACTTTTCCTGTTTCTTTTTCTATTAATATTGCCGCTTCCGAATAAATATTAATACTTTTATCCTTTGTTTTATTTACCAAATTCCCATTATCAGTTTCTGCAGCTTTTACCTTAGGCAAAAAATTGCACGCACAAAGTCCTTGTACTATACAAAGCATTATTGCTAGTACCTTGATAAATATTCTATTTAATTTCATTTTTCCTCCGTAATTTTACTAACTCTTATCTTTTGTATTTTTTAACATATTCGATGAAGAAGTCATTTTTTACTAAATTGACATCTACATCCATATCTATTTGTTTTCCAGCTCCAGTTTCACTAAACTGCCAAGCTACCATTTTCTTCATTAATTCTTCATTTTTTGTTGCTTCTTGATCCTCTAAACTTGTATACCATGTTGTTGGAATCTTATTTTCTTCATCATAATAAGCAAGCCAGAAACAAGTATTTACTTCTGATAAATATTCATTTGCTATATTAGCATTTGTATAAATAATAGAACTAATACCTTTTGCTAAAAACTTATCTACAAGTTCTGTTGCTAAAAATTTTCTTTCTTCCCATATTTCATCTGTTCTTGATTTTATATTGTTATCATATTTTTCAATATCAATAACAAGTGGAAGTACATTATTTAAAGTTGCATTATCTTTTATAAAGTTATACATAAATTCAACTTCTTCATCTACTTCTTCACTATTTAACGCTTCATCAATATAATAAAAACCATATGGCATTCCAAGAAATTCACACGCTTCTACAAATATTTGGAATTTAGGATCTGTATAGAAATTTCCTTCTTCTCCATATCCCCTTCCACCAGCTCTTATATAAGCATAATTAAAATTATGTTTTAATAAAAACACTTCAAAATCTTCTTTTGTTTTAAAATCCTTATCAATAACATTAAATTTTGAAACATCTGCCATTAAAACATATTCTGAATCATAATCTATTGTATAAAAATCTACATTTTCTTTTAAAATATAACCAACTTTTTTACCAGCTTTTACTTCATACCAAGCATTTCCATCTTTATCAACAAATTCTTCAATGATATAAACATTTTGTCCAATATCTAAATCAGAAATCTTTTTCCATCTTGACTCTTTTGGTTTCTTATAAAAAGCCGCATTATCTACCATAACAACGCCATGAATTGCTCCTGTGATATCAACGTTGTTTCTTACAAACTCTATTGAAAAATTAATCAAAGCTATTATTAAAAAAGCACACATACATATTGAAAAAATAATAAGTACTTGCTTTTTATTCTTAATAATATCCTTTAGTCTTTCTAATATTATATTCATATGCAAATTTCCTTATCACTTTTTTAAAAAACATTTTTCAACATTTTTCGCAACATAAATAGTATAACAATACTAAGCATTTTTGTATACGTTTTTTCTTAAAAATTCACAAAAATTTTTAGCTCAAAATATTTATGTCACCTTTTTTTCTGTTTATCTTATCATTTATCAAGACCTATATTAGCCACTTTTGACTTTATCGCAAAATCATGTTATAATATTAATTAACATTTTATGTTAATTCAAACACACGCACATTGAAAAACATGGATAATCTTTTTACTAGGACATCATATTCTACTGAATGTGTCCGGTAATGATTATATATTCAAGAATACTACACGCAAAGGAGATCGCATTATGAAGAAACAAACAACTATTGATATTCTGGATGACAAACTAGTCCTTAAAATCCCTGGTGCAAAGCTTCCCAAGACCGTTAATTTTTCCACTCTCGACGAGAGTCTGAAGAACGCTATCATCAAGGCATACAACGAATCCACTGTTTACGCTCCGAACCTGACTGCAACCAAGTCCGAAAAGCTTTCGGCTGCTATGGCAAAACAGATCAATGAGTACAAAACATACCTGGATGAATTGGAGGACACCCCTTCTCGCAGCGATAAAGCAAATGCATTCTGTTACGGATTTGAGTTTGATTCCATCAATACTCCTAACGTCGTACGGCTTGTACATAGCATTGCTGCTAAAGACTCTGTAGGTTTCTTAAGCATCGATACGCTTATCTGCATCCTCGATCACGAGCATAACATCCTGGTAAATCCTTCTGATCTCTACAACGAGTTCCAGAACTGGAAATACTACGAGATGGTCAAGGCTTGTGTTGGCGGTGTTAGCATCGTCAAGTTTATGAGATTTTACATCGGTTTGATTAATCAGAATCCCAAGTAATTCTTGAAATTCGGACACTTCCCTTTGGGGATAACCCAATGTGGGAGTGTCCCCCTTTTTATTTAAAAATTATTACTTTTTTTATAAAATAGATTGACAAAAGATTATTTTTGTTTTAAAATATAAGAGCGTTGTGAGAATCGACAAAACATGGTGGATGTAGCGTAGTTGGTTAACGCGTCAGTTTGTGGCACTGAAGACCGTGGGTTCGAGTCCCATCTTCCACCCCATTTCATTCATTGGGCTGTAGCCAAGCGGTAAGGCACCAGACTTTGACTCTGGCATTTCGATAGTTCGAATCTATCCAGCCCAGCCAAAAAAGACTAATCATAAATGATTAGTCTTTTTTATTTCTCATTTTGATTACAATTATTGTCCACTTATTTTTTTAATGCTATAATTTTTATATATACCTATTTATAAGGAGAATTATAATTTATGGCAGACGAATTTTCAAAAAAATTTAAAAAAATAGATAAATCACAATTAGATGAAATGTCAGTTGCTGATATGTTACGTGCAATCTCAGAAGACAAAGCACCAGCAATAGAAAAATATACACCAGAAATGGTTAAAGAAGAAGTTAACCAACATCTTTCACCTGAAATAATAGAAAAAATTGAAGAAGCTCATAATTCTGCCGCTACTGCAATAATCGGTGATACAGATGCACTTTTAAATAATAGAAATGATAAAGAAATCGAAGAAAAAAATGTTGAAGCAAAACCAAAAGAACATCATGGATTACAACTTGAAGATTTAAATGCTTCAGCCACACAATCACCAGATTTATCACAAGAAAGTAGAGAACAATCTGACGGTGATGAACGTGATTAAAATTTATACTAACTAAAGAGGTTGATATAAATGTTCAAAAGAAAAAAAGATAAAATTGTAGAAAATATAATTAATAAGGAGAGAAATATGGTTATTACATTAGAACAAAGACAAGTATATAGTGAACTTTTAGAAGTTCTTCGTCACATGGATGATATATATGTTAATAAAATACCAAAAAAATTAATAATGTTTTTTTATGATAATTGTTCTTTAGACTATGAATTTACTATGACAAAGAAAATTGGTGAAGAAAAACTTAATGATAAAACTTTAGCACTTCTTTCCCTATTACATGCAAATTATTGGTCAAATAGAAAAAAATCAAAAGAAGAATTTATAATAGATTATGCATTAATGGATGACCAAACACAAAATGAACTAAATTCTCAACTTGAAAAAGAAAATATATTTACAAAAATTGATACAACAGCATCAAATAGTTCTAATAGTAATTTACCTGTACTTCAAAGACCACTTGGTGATATTGTAAAATCATTCTTTGTATTTATTAAAAATCTTATTATTAAAATATTTGGAGATTAAATAAAAATGCTACTTTAAAAGTAGCATTTTTTTGTATACAAAAAGATCCCTATTTTCAAGGGATCTTTATTTTTATTGTTCAGCTGCCCAAATAATAATTCTTCCTGTAGAATCATCTGTACATGTTTGTAATGAGATTTCTCTTCTACCATTTGTTTCTCTTTGCATATAAGATGCATCATTTGGAGTTGTTTGATAAATATTATAAATTACATATGTAACTTTTTCACCATATTTATCTGTGATATAAATTTTATCTCCATTTACTAATTTTTTATTATTTGAGAAAAATAAACCATTTCTATAGTTATGTCCAAATATAGTTGTATTTCCTTCTTGGTTAAGTCCAGGTCCATATGCAACACCTACTGCAATCTCTAAACTTCTCTTTGTAACACCTTCTAATACTGGATAATCAACTTTTGTTTTTGGTATTTCTATTCTACCTAAAACTTCATAATCTTCCATATATACTTTTTCTGGTTCTGTTTGAGGTTCATCATTACCAACATCTGGAACCACTGTATTTTGATTTTCAGTTACAGTATTTTTCATTTGATTTAATACATCTTGTGCAGTTGTATCAACTGTGTTTGTTACTGTATTTGTATCTGTATTAGCTACAGTATTTGTATTATCTTTTTCTCCATCTTTAGATGTTGATAAATTTGGATTATCCTTCTTTACTGCTGCTTGAGCTTTTTCTAATTGTTCAAGTGCAGTTTGAGCATTATCATTAACCTTTTGTGAATGAACCATATCATAAACAAAATATCCTAATATACCTAATATTGCAACAATTAAAACAACTAAAAACATAGTTAAAAAATTACCATATTTGTTAGACATATCTATCTCTCCTATCCTTTAAAATCACACATTTTCTTAATTATATTATACCATAAAAATCGGTATTCTTCAATTATACTACTTATATTTTACATATAAAAAAATCTTTTGACAAGTAGTTTTACATAATATTAACAAACATTTAATAAAAAAATTAAGAAGTAATTAAAAAACTACTTCTTAACTTATATTAATTATTCAAGTATGGCCTTAATTCTTCTAACTCCTGAAGATGATGCTTCCTCTTTTTTAATCTTGAATCTTCCAAGTTCTCCTGTTCTTTCAACATGAGGTCCACCACATAATTCTATTGAAAAATCACCAATTTTATAAACAGTAACAATATCTCCATATTTATCTAAAAACATTGCTTCTGCTCCCATTTTGATAGCTTCATCTTTGTTCATTTCCATTTTTTCAACTGGAATATCTTTTTGAATATATTCGTTTACTAAATCTTCAGCTTTTTGTTTTTCTTCATCAGTCATTTTTGCACCATGTGAAAAGTCAAATCTCATTCTTTCAGCAGTAATGTTACTTCCTTTTTGATGAACATGATCTCCAAGTACAACTTTTAATGCTGCATTTAAAAGGTGAGTTGCTGTATGGTATTTTGTTTCCATTTCACCACTTGATGCTAGACCACCTTTAAATTTTTGCTCACTACCTAATCTTGATTTAGCTTGATGTTCTTCAAATAATCTTTGATAATCTGACATATCAACTTCTAAACCTTCTTCAATAGCAAGTTCTTCTGTCATTTCTGGTGGGAATCCATATGTTTCATATAGGTTAAATACTGCTTGTGTATCTAATACTTTCTTACCAGCATTTTTAGTTCTATTTGCAACTTTTTCGAATTCTCTTTCACCATTTTGAAGAGTTTTCATAAATTTATCTTTTTCTTCAATAATTACTGATTTAATTGTTGCTCTGTTTTGATCAAGCTCTGGATATAATTCTTTTAAACTATCAATTGAGATATCAATAATTGATTCAAGTTCATTTAAATTAACTTCTAGTTTATTTAAATGTCTTGTCATTCTTCTTAATAATCTTCTTAATATATATCCTCTATCAACGTTGCTTGGTCTTCCACCATCATTGATAATCATCATGCTTGAACGTAAATGCTCAGCAACAATTCTTCTACTTTGAATAATATCTTTTGATTGTAATTCTTCTAATTTTTCCATTACTGGAGCAAATAATTCTATTTCAAAAGGAGTTTTCTTACCTTGTAAAAGCATAGCCATTCTTTCAAGACCTAAACCTGTATCAACGTTTTGTTGAGAAAGTTTTGTATATCCATTTTTGTCTTTATAGAATTCCATAAATACGTTATTCCAGATTTCAACATATTTACCACATCCACAAGATGGGTTACATTCTTCTGAACATTTTTCTTTTCCTGTATCATAGAACATTTCTGTATCTGGTCCGCAAGGTCCTTCTTCTCCTGCAATCCACCAGTTATCATCTTTACCAAAGAAATAAATTCTTTCATCTGGTATACCCGCTTTTCTCCAAGCAGCATATGCAACTTCATCTTTTCCACAATCTTCATCACCAGCAAAACATGTTACTGATAACTTTTCTGCTGGAATTTCAAGTTCTTTTGTTAAGAACTCATAACTCATTGCAATTGATTCTTCTTTAAAGTAATCACCTAAAGACCAGTTTCCTAACATTTCAAAATATGTTAAATGTCTATTATCTCCTACTTCATCAATATCGTTTGTTCTAACACATTTTTGATAATCTGTTAATCTTGTTCCTGATGGATGTTTTTGACCTAAAAGATATGGTACTAATGGTTGCATTCCAGCTGTTGTAAATAATACAGATGGATCATTTTCAGGAATTACTGGTGCTGAAGGAATCACACTATGTCCATGATTTTTGAAAAAGTTTAAGTATTTATTTCTAATTTCTATAGCTTTCATAATTCTTCTCCTTTAATTTTCTAAAATAACTTGTGTAATTATATTATAAAATCAACTGTTTTTCAAGTATTTTGGCAAAACATTATGTAAAATAGACAAAATGAAACCGCCGCCTGAAATTACTCAGACGGCGGTTGCTGTGGTTATCAATTTTTAAGTGCAGAATTAAGCAATCAAAGCTTTGAGATTTGCAGGTTTGAGGCCTTTATTTCTCTTAGGAACTTTGTTCTTAGGTCCACACGGAATCTGTCCTTCAACTACATAACAGTAAAGGGAGATTGTCAGTGCGCTTCTCTGCAACTTTTTCTTGTCTGCCATCGAACGTTTCATATCCTGGAGTTTACCTTCAAGCAGAGCAAAATCGACCTTACCAGCATCGAAATACATCTCTGCAAATTCTGGTTCAAATCCGATCTTTCTCTCCAGGGTTTCAACATCGATTCCACCTTCAATATACTCTTGGAAAATCTCTTCATTTCCAGGGATTACAAGTTCAGTAATGAACTGCATTGTTGTATCAGATACTTCCTCAACATACCCCTGCTCCATAGCATACTGAAGTACGGCTTCATCAAGAGCAGCTTCTCTTACGATACCCAGTGTTTCTCTTTCGAAGACTTCATCAATACCAAGGCTTTCTTTAACCTCATCTTCAGTTGCTTCACCAAGCAGATACTTTGGAAGAATATCACTCGTATCCATCTCGATGAACATTTCAGCCATTCTGAAATCTTCTTCAACAGTTGTATAGGCATCCAGATATTCCATCTTGTTTGCGAACTGAATCGCTGCCATATACTTTCTTGCATTGTAGAACTTTACATCTTCGATAGGCAACTCTTCACCACTTTCATTGTGTCTGATAGGAATATTATAGTCCATGGTCATTGCAAGCTCCATAAGTCTTACAAAACGACCGGCTTCAATAGGACCAGCAACATCCATATCTTTAACAATTTCATAGCAGGTATGTGCCTTTTTTACCAGGCGAGAGCCTTCGTAAATAATCAGTTCTCTGTCGCGTGTAGGGAAGCTTTCAATGTCGAAAGATCTAAGAGCCTTGTATATGGAATACAGGTCATTAAAATCGACTTTGATAAACATATCCTTACAGCTAAAAATCTCAAACGGAAATACTCCCGGTTCGGTATGAACATTCTTTTTAATGTTTCTAACCATACCAAAATTCTGATTTGCAACTGTCTGATTGACGGACTCAAATCCCTTGTCTGGATTCAACTTAAGCTCGCCAAATTCAAGTACTTCTTTGCGGGTACGCTTGTCCAAACTGGAAATTTCCATATCTACGATTTCATAAATAAGCCCACCTTTACTGAAGGAAGCAAGCTTATAATCCCAGAGTACGAAAAGTTCTTCAGGGTTGAACATTGCCTTATTCAGGGTCAAAACTTTGTCGTAATTGATTCCTGTATCAATTCCTCCATCTACAGTTCTCTTAAAGGTCATATCCTCCAAGAAGTAATAGTAACCGAAGTAGATTACAGAGAACATTCTCACGACTTTTGCTCTCTCGAGCATGGTCATTGCTTCTGGTGCATTACCGAGCTTTTCTGCAACTTTCGCAAGGAGATCCTTATAGCCGGTGATGTAGTACTGAGCATTCTCGATAGTTCTCAATTTACCAATCATGGCCATAATTTCACTTTCTTTCATCGCGCCTTTGCTTGCCTTTTTCACACCAATACCAAAGTACTTCTTCAGCTTAGCCAAGTTTGCCTCGCCAATAGTTTCCTCAAATTTAGGAAATGCCTCATTGAGAATCATCGGAATGTTGATGGTTCTTGTGGTATCCTTAGGTACTAATGCTTCATAAAGCTTAATTATTGCATCGCGTTCTGAACGGGTGATTCCTTCGCAGTCGACGATAGTTCTTGAGGGCTTGAAAAATCCACTCTTGTAATTTTTCGTCAGCAGTACGTTGTCAGAATTCGTTGTAGTGCCAGGGGTGTTGGTTCTTTGCATCATGCAATCATCCTTTCTGTTATATAAGTTTTTCAATGTACTATTGTAGACAACTTTCCACAGCTAAGAGAATATTGTCATACTCCAATATTATACCACATTATGTAAAGTTTTGCAATATTTCCCTTTAAATACGCAAAAAAGAGCTAATTTTCATTAGCTCTAATTAACCTTTTTGATTATCTATTTCTAGACAATCTATATATAAATCATCTAAAAATATTATTCTTCACCATATAAATTTCTATATTCTGATATAACTTTATTTTGTAAAGCACCAACATAATCTTTTGTTGTTTTTTCAAAATCTGTTAAGCTATAGAATTCTTCTAAACCAGCTTCTTGATTTGAATAAATTGGTCTATTTAAAATTGAAACTTTATATTCATTAGCTTTGTTGTAGTCTTTTTCTACACCATCTCCCCAATAATATAATTTTCCTAAATAGTATTTTGAGAATACGTTGTCAGCACTTGCTGATTTTTCAAAATATTCTTTTGCTTTTAAGTGATCTGTTCCTACACCATTTCCGTTGTAGTACATTTTACCTAAATAATAATTTGCTCCATTTGATCCTTTAGCAGAAGCTGCTTCAAAGTATCCTCTAGCTTTGCCATAGTCTACTCCAACTCCACCTAATCCTGATAAATATGCTTGTCCTAATGCACATAATGCACTAACATCTCCACCAGCTGCTAATTCTTCTAATACTTTAATATCTTTAGATTCCATAAGTTTTTCCCCCTTGAATAATACATATTATTCGACATTTATAATTTATACTAAAATAATACCATTTTTATCAATAATTTACTATAAATTTTATATTACATTAATGACACAAATTTATAACAAAAAGCCAAAAAGAGAGACTTTTTGTCCCTCTTTAAATCTCTAAATGATTTCCTAAAAAACTTGCCGCAGATTGTGCAACTTTATCATCAGAATCAAGCATTTTTTTATTTGGTTCTTTAGAAAGTAGTATTACTGTACCAACAACATCTCCATCTGTTATTATAGGATAAATTACTTGAGAATTATATATTCTTTCTCTTCCTTCATTTTGAGTTATTGGAATAGCAATTTCGTTATTCTCTTTACTTTTAAATACTTCTTTATTTTCAATTATTTCTTCTAATTCTTTACTTAAATTTTTCTCAAGAAAATCCTTCTTTAATCCTCCTGATACCGCAACTACTGTATCTTTATCAGTAATACATGCTATATGTCCAGTTGTTTTTGAAATTGTCTCTGCATATGTTGTAGCAAATTCATTAAGTTCACCAATTGGAGAATATTTTTTTAAAATTATTTCTCCTTCTTTATCTGTAAAAATCTCTAATGGATCTCCTTCTTTAATTCTATGAACTCTTCTTATTTCTTTTGGAATAACAACTCTACCTAAATCATCAATTCTTCTTACAACACCTGTTGCTTTCATAATTTCCTCCTTGTCTTTAATTTATAATCTTATTATGACAAATAAGGAAAAAATTATACATAAAACCTGTTTTTAAAATAAAAATCCCGCTTAAAATTAAAGCGGGAAAAAATTTATTCTTTATTTTTTAAACTTGATTCACAATACAAGCATCTATAAACTTCTTTTTCTTTATCTGTTAGATTAAATACTTGATCTAAATCTTTTTCAATTGATGTAATGCATCTTGGATTATTACATCTTGCAACATTAACAATTCTTTCAGGTAATGTTAATTTTCTTTTTTCTACTATAATATCATCTTTAACAACATTAACAGTAATATTATGATCAATAAAACCTAAAGCATCTAAATTTAATGGTATATCTTTGTCAATTTTAATTATATCTTTTTTACCTTGTTTTTTACTTTTTGCATTTGTAATTAATGCTACTTGGCAATCAAGTTCTGCTAAACCTAGTACATCATATATTCTCATAGCTTTTCCAGCTTGAATATGATCTATTACATAACCATTTTTAATACTATCTATATTCATTATTTTACCTCCAATAATTTTAATATTAATGCCATTCTAATATATTTACCATAGTTAGCTTGTTTAAAGTAACATGCTCTTGGATCATCATCAACATCTGTTGATATCTCATTTACTCTTGGTAATGGATGCATTATACATAAATCATCTTTAGCAATTTTTAATTTTTCTTTGTTTAATATATAGTAATCTTTTAATCTAATATAATCAGCTTCATTAAAGAATCTTTCTTTTTGAACTCTAGTCATATATAAAATATCAAGTTCATCCATATATTCTGATATATCTCTTGTTTCAACATATTCAATATTATTTTTCTCTAATACTTCTGATTTTACATAGTCTGGAAGTTTTAATTCATCTGGTGAAATTAAAACAATTTTAATATTCTTATATCTTGACATAGCTGTTATTAATGAGTGAACTGTTCTACCAAATTTTAAGTCTCCACATAATCCAATTGTTAAATTATCTAATCTTCCTTTTTCACATTTAATTGTAAGAAGGTCTGTTAATGTTTGTGTTGGATGGTTATGACCACCATCACCTGCATTTATAATTGGAACTGTTGACTTAACTGAAGCTACATATGGAGCTCCTTCTTTTGGATGTCTCATTGCAATAATATCACTATAGCATCCTACTACTTGAATAGTATCTGATACTGTTTCACCTTTTGAAACTGAACTTGATGATGCTTCAGAAAAACCTAATACATTTCCTCCAAGTTCCATCATAGCAGCCTCAAAACTTAATCTTGTTCTTGTACTTGGCTCAAAAAATAAAGTAGCTAATTTCTTACCATCACATTTATGAGAATATTTATCTCTGTGATTGATAATATCTTTAGCTACTTCTATCAAATCATCAATTTCTTTTACTGACAAATCTTTTATATCGATTAAATGCTTCATCTTTTATACTCCTTTTCGATTTTTTATTATTTTACCAAACAAATAACACCTTGTAAAGGAAAAAATATTAAATATTATAAGTTTTTATAAATGTAAAAAACTAGCCTTGGGGTTGACTAGTTTTCTACTACATATTTGATTTCGAGGATTTTAGTTATGCGTTATAAAATATAAATCATAACTACTTATGCTATCTATGATGTGATTATATATCACAATTATTAATTTAACTTTAAGATAAACTTAAATTTTCCTTAAAATTAAAAAGATGCTTTTAAAAAGCACCTTTTAATTTTATCTTTTTCTTGTATATATTGTTTTCTTAGGTAAGTTTTTGTAAATATTTACAATATTACCTAAATCACGAGCAAATTCTCTAAGCATTACCATCTTAATACTTGTATCTCTTCCCTTGCAATAAATTTCAAGAGCACTTTTTAAAGTAATTACAAAGTTTAATTCTGGTTCTAATGCACGTCTATTTTTACTTGCTCTATCAAGTAACATTTCTTTTATTTTCATTATATCTTCGTTACTTGCACAAGTAATTCTTTGCATCATAGAGTTTACATCATAATAATTTAAAATTGGTTTATTCATATATTCTGTTAAGAATTTCTCATAGAATTGTTCCATCTTCATTGGAATACATTTAAATAATTCATCAGCTCTATTCTTATTCATTTGAGTTTTTAATTCTCTATTTAGTTGATGGAAGTATTTTAATACTTCACTCATATCGTCACCAACATCTATTCCAATTCTTGAAAGTTCTTCATCTAAGTTATCACAATATTCTGATTTCTTTGCTACTAGTTCCATTCCATCCATAAATATTGATTTAATTTCTACCATTCCATAATCAATTAATTTACGTCTTGAGAAATAACTAAAATATGCAAATAACTTAACAAGTTCGATTAATTTTAAATCACCATTTTTAACATTTTCTAAAACTTCTTCAATAACTTCTGGGAATTGATCGTCTGATATCTTCCAATATTCTTCTGTAAGTAATCTCTTATATCCTGGTAGTTTTTCTGTATCTATTGTTTGGATAATCATTTCCATATCGTTTTTGAATACTTTCATATCAAATATTCTTGTTCTTACATACATTTCAATAAATTTAAAGAATCTATAATCAGCTTTAAAATTAAAGTAATAGTTATTATCAAACTCTTTAATATAGAATTGTCTATTATCACTTAATACTCTTGATGAAACAAGAATAGCTTTATATTCTTCATTTGAATTAATGTTAATGAATTTATCCTTTGTTATCTTACCTGCTTTAATTTCAAATGACACTGCTATTGTAAAAATAAGCATTGTTTGAAGTACTCTTAAATTTGTATTTGGATAGAACTTATTAACTGTCTCAAATATCTTTTTAAAGTCATTTAACGCATGTTTTAAAATTCTTAAGTTTCTTGTTCCAGACTTAATGAACGTATTAGTAATTAAGTTTGTATGTTCTCTTAAAAATCTAATTAAATCAGAATTTGATTCATATCTCATTAAAAGACCATTTATAATATAACTAAATTGTGGAGCATATTCAAATGTCTCACCAATTAATTTCTCTTTAATTCTTTCATAATCATTAGCTTTATCGAAAACGTGCTCAATCTTTTCACCAATTTTTTCAACCATTGGTTTGTCAGATTTTAATAAGTCTCCTTCTTTATCTAATAAATATGTTGCAATAAATGTTTTCATTTCAAGATTAGAGCTTTTTAATTTTGTTGCAAGCTCTTTTTCATTACAAATAATAATTGTTTTAATATGATCATGCTCTACGAAATTATTAATATATCCAAGGATATCTATAACATCAACATTTGCTCTTTCTAAGTCGTCAAAGCAAAGTACTTTATCATCTGTTGAGAAGAATTTATCATAATCAATTTTATCTGTACCTTGATGAAGTCCAAATGAATGAGCCATATCAAGTCCTGTTTTAGCATATTCAGGAACAACTTTTTTATCATGAGCTGTCATATATCTTTTCATGTTTTTATCCATAAGTTGAGTTGTTTCAATATAGATTTTTTTACTAATATCTTCTAAGTTAGAAATACCATATAAAGACATATAAATAGTTGTATATTTCTTTCCATTAAATGTTAATGAATCTATTTTATTTCTTATTTTGTTATTCCAAAAATAAGTTTTTCCACTTCCCCATTCACCATTAATCATAATCGCATAATCAGTATAATCTGCACGAACATAATCTAATATGCTTTCAACTAAATCTTCCATTTTCTCCTCCTAATCTTTTTATTTTATCCAATTATTGCAAAATCATTATATCATATTTTCAAAAAAATACATTAATTTTTTTTAATTATTATATTAAAAATGACATATCTTAAAAGACAAAAAAAGAGCAACTTTATTTAGTCGCTCTTCTTACAAATTACATTTCAAATACTTGATATCCAGTAGGAAGTTCAAATAATTTATCATCTACTTTATCTGATACTTCTACGATTTTCATCATATATTCTTCTCCATCTACACTTGAAATCATGTATTTTAAATCATCTCCTTCAAAACACATAATTCCTTTTGTACCATCTATATCCATTTCTTCTGTCTCATATGTTTTACCATCTATTTCACGTGTACCTTTTACAAAGTTATTCATATCAACGCTACTTTCTTCGATAATTGTTGATGCTAAAGTATTAGTATCAGGCATATTATTTTTCATTTTTATAATCATTTTACTTGTATGGTCTATTGTATAGAGAACACCTTCTTCCATAATTGTTGTTGCTGCTACACCTGCTGTTTTTGTTTCAGAATATATTTTCTTTCCATTTGTAGCTGTTACAACACTCATTTTTTGTCCTTCAACTTCCATCTCATATTCCATATACATTTTTCCTGCATTAAATTTACTGTAAAATTTTCCTGTTTTTGTTCCTAAAAATCCATCAAGTTCTTCCTCGTCAACTTGAACAACTTCTTGTTCATTATTTTCTTGTTGAGCAAGATTTTCTTCATCTTTTCCAGTGCATCCTGTTAAAACAAATAAACATGATGATAATAATATTACTATCATTAAAACACTTAATACTTTCTTCATTTAAATTCCTCCCTCTAAAAAAGTATATAAAATAAACTTTTTAAAAATTTACACAAATATTATATAATACAAAACATAATAAAACAACCTACTTTTTTGA
>JAZSBZ010000112.1:0-3352 GCA_045602645.1 Candidatus Scatovivens sp.
ATAAATTATACAAAAGAGGTGTATTAATATGAAAAAGAAAGTTATTATATCAGTACTTTTTATTATAGTTGTAACTGCTCTTATATCTGGTGCTATCTATTTCTATAAAAACACTATTGATACAGAATATTCAAAAGATAAAATTGTAGAATTAGTAAAAAATCCAAATTTAAAATCAACAAACTATCGTTGTACTGTTAAAAATTATGTATCTGAAGCAAAAACATTATCTTCTATAGAAATTTTTAATCATTATACAAACTCATTAACATATTCTAAAATAACATTACCAGAAGAAGATACTATAACTCACGAAACAATTACTAGTTTAGATACAAATGAGGCGATATTAATTGATCACAATGAAAAAGAAATTACAAAACAAGCATTAGATGTATATAACGCATTTACTTATAATACAAATACTTTCTTAGAGAAAGCAAAAAACGAAACTGTTAATCGAAACGTATTTGAATATAAAAACAAAGCAACAATTGAAGATAAAAAATGTTTAGTAGTTACAATAACAGATGACTTCTCTCCATATAAATACATTTATCATTACTATATCGAAGAAAACACAGGGTTAATTTTAAAATCTGACTGCTATACAAACGTTAACCATGATAAATACACTTTAAAAGAATCAGCAACATATAGCTATGAATTTGATGTTGTTAAAGAAGAAGATATCATGGTATTTGATGAAAAAAATTATAAAGAATATGATATAGATACTCAATATGAAAAAGATTAAAAAAGCATAAAAATAAACCGAAAATTTAATTTTCGGTTTATTTTTTATTTAAAATCCTATTCTTTTTCTTGACTCTTCCGCTGTAATTTCTGGTATGTCCTCTTCAGTAAATGTTATCAATCTATCATAATCAGTAACATCTCTTGTTTTCTTAGCATGTTCAATAATAATTTTTTGAACTGTATTTTCAACAAATCTACCATTACCAAAGTTCTCAACGTCTCTTGCTTTCTTAAGAATTCTATCAACTTTAGTTCTAGCCATATCATCTGCTCTAAATCCTTTATCATTAACTTTCTTATCAAAGATTTGAAGTAATTCTTCTTGTGAATAATCTTCAAAGTCAATCTCGTATCCAATTCTTGATTTTAACCCAGGGTTTAGATCTCTAAACTTCTTCATTTCTTCTGTATATCCAGCAAAGATAATAATTAATCTTCCTTGATAGTCTTCCATTGCTTTAAGAAGTGTTGCAACACACTCTGCAGAATAACTTGCATTAGTTCCACTATGTTCCATTATAGAATATGCTTCATCTATAAATAAAACTCCATCTAAAGCAGATTCTATAACAGCTTGTGTTTTAGGTCCAGTTTGTCCTAAGAACTCACCTATTAAATCTTGAGATTGTACTTCTACAAGTTTATTTCTCTTGATATAACCTAAATTATAATAGATTTCTGCAAGTAATCTTGCTACTGTTGTTTTACCAGTACCTGCATTACCTTTAAAAATCATATGCATATTAAAATCTGGTGTTCTTCCAAGCTTTCTGTTAAGTTCTATAACTGATACAAAACCATGTATTGTATCTTTTACTTTAGCAAGACCAATCAAAGAATTTAAATCAGAAAGAATATCATCTATTCCTCTTTCTCTATCTTTCTTTGTTGCTTCAAATACTTCAACATCATAATTTGTTATTATTTTCAAATTACAATCATCATTGCAATTTGCAGCATGTGTCATTACTAATCTATCAAATAAATTAATAACAAATCTTGCATTACCAAAGTTTCTTCCTATTTTATTTTTCATTATAATTTTTTCAATTTTTGCACTTACTCCATCTTCAAGAGTAAATTCATTTCCATTTACTTCATCATAGAATATTTGCATTAACTCTGCTTTTGAAAAATCTGGAAATTCAAGTTCATATCCAATTCTTGACATTAGTCCTTGATTTGCATTAATAAACTCATTCATTTCTTTTGTATAACCAGCAAAAATTACTATTAATCTATCCTTATATGTTTCCATTGCTTTTGAAATTGTAGCAATACATTCTGCTGGATAATTTGAAGTTCCTCCACCTTTACTAGCCATTATAGTATATGCTTCATCAATAAATAATACTCCGTCTAAAGCAGTTTCAATCGCAGCTTGTGTCTTAGGTGCTGTTTCACCAAGGTGTGTTCCAATTAAATCTTTACTTGTAACTTCAATAATTTTATTTTGTTTTATAAATCCTAATTTATAGAATAATTCTGCAAATAATCTTGCAACTGTTGTTTTACCAGTTCCAGAATTTCCTTTAAAAATCATATTAAGATTTGCAAAACCTTCAGTATTTATTTTTCTTGAAAATTCAATGTATTTTAGAATTTCTTTAACATTATCTTTAACATCTGCAAGGCCAACCAATCCATTAATGTCATTTAGAATTTCTTCAACTTCCCTTGTATTTTCTTCTTTCGGTGCATCTATTCCTGTAAATTCATTTGTTGTACTTAATGCTTTAAATTTATCAAATATAATTCTATTATAAAGTGTATCTATATAAGTTGTTTCTTGCATTATATTTGGATGATATGTAGATTTAATATATTGCTCTAATTCATATGCAAAACTATCATCTATTTTCATAACATTTTCTAATTTATTAATAATTTTTTGCTTAATCATCTCTGCATCAAATCCATCAATATGAATCTTTTTATTTATTATTGTAGACTCAATTGCAGGATGTTTCGCTGTTATTTCTTTAAATGCATTTTCCGTTTCAACAAATATAGTTATAGATCTTTTATTTCTTGAATGGAATTTTTCTATAGCTGTAAGTAAAGCATCTACTCTAAACTCATTAAGTGTTTTGATTTTTTCAATATTTTCAAATATTATAGTATCATTTTCATTGAATATCTTATCTACTTGCATAATCATATCTGTTGAATCTTTAGTTCTTTTTACAAGCATTTCAGTATCAACCCATAATGTGCCTTTATTTGTTATATAATTAAATGTTCTCACATATCTATTTAATAATGTTATTACTTTTTCTGCTATTATTGTGTTTTTAGTATATAATGCGATATTAAAATGAATATATGGTAAATCCTCATTATAATAATAGTTTCTAATATAAGTTAGTATAGAAATAATTTCTTCTTTTTCTTTATCAGAACATTCTAATTCTTGTACTAAGTGAACATATTGATTATAATATGCAACTCTTAATTCTGTATCTCTAAATTTTCTTTTATCTAAAAGTGCTTTTATTAAAGCTTGTTCTTCTAAATTATTTCTTGAGCATAAATATTTAATATATGCTGCAATTTCAAATGGTGATTGATTAAATATATATGAAAAATTCTC
>JAZSBZ010000113.1:0-10762 GCA_045602645.1 Candidatus Scatovivens sp.
GCGTATGTTACACCAGTTCCAGATGACATGCCAGGATATGAACATAAAGAGATTATGGCTGGAGGAAGTTTTACACCAGGTGCAACAATAGAATTAAGTTGTGATGGTCCAATTTGTGAACCATATACAGCATATATGCAAGGTGGATTAACATATGAATATGGTAAAATTGGTATAATGATGGCAATAGATAATATGTTAAAATAATAAAGGTAAATAGCTGGGGAAATAAGTACTCCGGCTATTTTTTATTTTTAAAAAATAAAATAAAAATTTCACAAAATAATTACATTTTTTTGAGCAAATTTGGTTTGACAAAACAAATTATTATGATTAAAATTATAATGAGAAAATATTGCGAAAGCTATAGAAAAAAGAATAGTAAAAAATGACAAAAAAACTTGGAAAAAATTCATAAAATTAGCATTTTTTGGTTGATATTTTTAGGATTATATAGTATTATATTAGGTGTATAATATTATAGGGAAATAACCAAAAGGAGGTTTTTTATAAATTATGAAAAAGAAAATTACATTAATTGGATTGGCACTTGTAGCACTAGTTGTAATCTTATCAATATTTTCAAATGTACAAGCGGTTACAGGAGAAGAAGTTTTGAATTCAACTCAAGCAACTGAACTTGTTGAAATTAAAGAATCAGCTAAAAATAATTTGGCTGAGTATATTGATAAATATGGTTCAACACCTTTTGGGGTAGCTGCATATATTTTAAATATGGTCAGAATTTACAGTATACCATTCTGTTTTGTTGGTATTGCTGTTGGATCAATTTACCAATACGTACTTGGAATAAGAAAATTAGATGTTAGAGATAGAGGTTTCATGCTTATCATAACATTCGTAACAATTTTATTAATATGCCAAGTATTACCATTAATTTTTGCTATAGTAGTAAACGGTTGGAGGGGTTAAACAAATGAAAGTTTTATTTGCGGTTAGTAGTGAAAGTATTTCGGAAGCTATAATTAAGAAATATCAAAAGGATTATAAGGAAATTTTATCTTATAAGAATGTTTATTACTTTAACGCAATATTAAAAGAGATACAAAAAGATAAAACTTACGATAGAATCGTAATAAGTGAAGATTTAGAGCCATTCGCAAACAATAATTATGACGCAATAGATAAATTTATCTTTGAGAAACTTGATAATATTAGCGACGAAGCACAAGATATTGATGGAAACGGAACATCAATTATCATGATTTGTACTGATAGACATACAACAGGAGGTTCTTTCCTAGTTAAACTTTTCGGTATAGGAATTTATAATGCACTTTTAGGTAGTGATAGAAAGATTGAAAATATCTGTAAATTAATTAACAAGCCTAGAGCAAAAAAAGAAGCTAAGATGTATTATAAAATTGATGCTGAAGATGTAAATTATAATAATAAGAGTGAAAAAGAAGTAAGTGAACTTGAAATACAAAATATTTTAAATCACTTTAAAAAATTAGGTAGAAATACTGATAAATATTCAGAAAGCTTTAATAACATTGCTGCACAATATACAGAAGATCAATTAAAAATTGTTATAAATTGTTTACCAGTTAATGTAAAAGCTGTCTTACAAGATGAATGTGAAAGATATCAACAAGTAGTTTCTTCAGAAGAATTAATTGAAAAAGTTAATAGAGAAGAAATGTCTAGAACAAAAGAAGCACAAAAACAAACAGGAATTAAAATTGATATCATTGAAAATAAATTAAATCAAGCTAAAATGACAGGACCAATTGTTATACCATCATCAGTTAGAACATCAAAGAATAAAGGTCCGGCGCCAGTAAGACCAATGGGAAATGAGTTAGAGATTCCTATGAGTTCTGGTGAAACAGAAAAAGTAAAAAAAGTAGTTAGCAAAAATGAAACAGCACCTGCTGATGTTGTACCACCAAAACCAGTACAAGCAGCACCTGTTGTTAAAGAAGAAAAAACTGCAGTAGAGGAAAAAACTTCTGTAGAAGAAAAACCAGCTGAAGAATTTGTTATTAAAAAGGTATTAAAAACAATGCCAGATGGTTCAAAGAAAGTTGTAAAAGTAAAAGTTAGAGTTCAACCAGATGCAAAAAAGGAAGAACCTAAAAAAGAAACAGCTTTAGAAGAAGAAAAAATTGATGCTCCAAAAAAGTTACCTTTTGATCCTGTAGTTAAAGAAAAAGGAAAAAGAGGAAGACCTAGAAAAAATCCTGAGGAAGAAGATACATTATTACCACAAATTCCAGATGACGATGATGACTTTATTCTTCCAAACATGGGAAATGAAGGTGGGTTAAGTGATTTCGATGATACTTTACCAGGATTAGATATGTTTGAAGAAAATTCAAATGATTTTGATGAAAACGCAGTTCCAGGTGGACCAAAACAACCAGTTGTTGAAGAAACAACACCAGAAGTTGAGGATGAATTACCTGGACTAGACGAGTTACCAGGGTTAGAGGATGATTTTGAAGATTCATTACCTGGGCTTGAAGATGAAAATCCAGTTGTTGAAGAAACATTACCTGAAATTGAAGATTCATTACCAGGACTAGATGATTTTGAAGATGAAATACCTGTTGTTGAAACACCTATTGAAGAAGTAGATGAATTACCAGGGTTAGAGGATGATTTTGATGATGAATTACCTGGATTTGACGATGAGTTACCTGGGCTTGATGATGATTTACCAGGACTTGAAGAAGAAACTCCAGTTGTAGAAGAAACAGTACCTGAAGTTGAAGATGAATTATCAGGTTTAGATGATTTTGAAGAAGAAGCACCATTAGTAGAATCTGTTGAAGAAGTTACTGAAACTCCAGCAGAAGAAACAAGTGTTGCAGAAGAAGTTTTTGACGAAATCGAAGAAATTATGCCAGATGTTGTTGAAGGTTTCGAACAAGCAGAAGAAACAACACCAGTGGTTGAAGAAGATGATGATGTTCTTGGATTAGGAGATGACTTTGAAGAAGTAGAAGAATTTACTGAAGAAGTAGAAATTCCAGGATTAGATGATTTAGATGAAGATATTTTACCAATGGGTGATGATGTTGAAGATGTATTACCACTTGGTGATGATAATGCAGATGATGGTTTGTTAGGAGATATAGATGATGTTCTAGCAGAACCACAAGCTCAAGCACAACCACAATCAAATGAGATTGAAAGTATAAAACCAAAAGTTGATTATTCAATGTCAAGCTTAAATAGTTTATTAACAAAAGATAAAAAGATTGTAACTTTCATAGGTACTACAAAAAATGGTACATCATTCTTAATTAATAACTTAGCTGCATTGTTCTCTTCTGTAGGTATTAATACAGCAATTTTAGATATGACAAAGAATAAAAATTCTTATTATATCTATACAAATAACGAAGAAGAATTAAGAAAACTTGCTTATAATTCAATCAGTAAATTACAAAAAGGATTTGCTGAAGGAATTAAAGTAAACAAAAACTTAAGTGTTTATACAGCATTACCAAATGATGGAAAAGATTATTCTGACGCAGAACCAATTCTTTCTACATTAGTACAAAATCATTCATTAATATTAATTGACTGTGATTATGATACTGATCCATCATACTTTGCAAGTTGTCAAGAAATTTACTTAGTTCAATCAATGGATATATTAACAATTCAACCTTTAACAGCATTCTTAAGAGATCTTAAAGCTAAAGGTGTATTAGAATCAGAAAAAGTAAGAGTTGTAATTAATAAAGAACTAAAAGTAAGAAGTTTAACAACAAAAGCAATTATTGGAGGAATGTCATTCTACAACGATCCTTCAATGTCATTTATGACAGAATTATTTAATAAAGATATGGTAAAAGCATGCAGTATTCCATTTGAGGAAGCTGTATATGCAAAATATTTAGATGCAATGGTAAATTGTAATGTATCATTAAATGGATACTCAAAACAATTTATTAATAAATTAAGAAACTTAGGTGATATGGTATATCCACTTGTAAGCAAACCATCAGGAAAAGGTGGAATGGCACAAGTTGATTATAGTAAAAACGCATTTTCAAATAATATGAGTAATACATTAACTCAAATGAAAAAGAAGTTTTAATAAAATAAGAAAGTGAAAGAATATATAGGGGTGATATCTTGGTTATTATAATAATTGGACTGCTATTAATAGCAATAGTAATATTAGTTGCTTATAATCTTCATATTCAAAAGAAAATTGAAGCATTCAATAATATTAATCAAAAGATTAGTAATTTATCAGTACTTCAAGATTTTATGAAAGTAGCTGGAGAAGAAGATACTGTAGAAGCAAAATTAAACAAAATTAATGAAATAGTTATTGAAAAATATGATATTAAATATTCAACAATAGTTGTTTTTGATGGAGCTGAGTACGTTATCAAAGCTACAAACGTTGATAAATTACACCACGAAACATTAACAAATCTTCATACTGAAGAAATCTTTCAAGATAGCGTTGCAACAGCAACTCCTAAGTATATAACAATTGATAATGAAAATGAAAAATTACCATATCAAAAAGTAGAAATGGGTAGAGCAAAATCAGCAATGTTCTTTCCACTATATATAGATAATATCTATATTGGATATTGGATTATGGAAAGTGGAAAGATGCATGCTTTTGATAGAACTGATACAACAATAATCGAAGTTGTAAAAGATAATATCATTTCAGTATTAGCTACAATGTCTTACCAAGATGCTATGGAAAATATTATCAGAATTGATAAATTTACAGGTTTATTCTCAGCTGAATATTTATATAGTAAAGCTAAAAAGACATTCGATAAATACCCAACATCAGCTGTTTGTATGTTTAAAATTACAAATATTGAGAAAATTAATGAAGAAGTATCAAGACAAGCTGGTAACGAAGTTATTACTGAAGTAAGTAACATAGTAAAATCTAAAATGCCTTCACAATATGTGTTCGTAAGATATATGGGACCTAAATTTGTTATTGTATTCTCAGGTGTTGAAGAAGGCAGTGTTGAAGAATTCTTAAAAGAATTAAAAAGAGAAATGGAAGAACTTGAAATCGTTGAGGAAGCTGAAGATAATGAAGTTGAAAGAGTTATTAACGGCAAACCAATGAAAGTAACAGAACATAAAGATGAAAAAATAGCAACACCAAAGATTAACTTTGTAGTATCAACATATTATAAAGGTACAGGTATTGAGCAATTAAATAAAAAATTAGAAGAATATATTGACTCAGCCGATAGTAAAGAAAGTCAAATAAATTATATTTAATTTTAGGAGGATAGAGATATGGCTATGGATAAAACAATGAGCTTTAAAGTTGACAAAGACAAAAGTATGAGAGCAAAGGAAATTTTAAAAGAAGTATATCAAGCGTTAGTTGAAAAAGGATATAATCCTATTAATCAAATTGTAGGATATATTTTATCAGGAGATCCAACTTACATTACTAGCCATAATGATGCTAGAAATTTAATAAGATTAATCGAAAGAGATGAATTATTAGAAAAAATGGTTAAATATTATATAGGATTGGAAGACTAATTGATAATGAGAACATTAGGAATCGATTATGGTGATAGCAGGGTGGGGATTGCAATAACAGATCCACTTGGTTTCACTGCGCAAGGTCTTGAGACTATAAGTCACAATGGTAGTGATAAAGTATTATTAAGAAGATTAGATGAAATCTTCGCACAATATGAAATTGATACTATTGTTGTTGGCATGCCTTTAAATATGGATGGTTCAAAGACTGAAAGAGCAGAAATAACTGAAAAATTTATCCATAAACTAAAATGTAAATATAATAAAGTAAAAATAGAAACAGTTGATGAAAGACTTACAACTGTCGCTGCACATAAAACAATGAATTTTCTAGATGTTAACAAGACAAAGAAAAGAGGTATTGTTGATACTATTTCAGCGGTTTATATATTAGAAATGTATATGAATAAAAATAAATAAGATCTTAAAATTGAAGATATTTAAAAATATTTGCTAAAAACTATTGCAAAAAAAATATCTTTAGTATATTATAATTTTAGATTTGTATGAGAGTACAAAGGAAGGAGATTTATAATGAACGAAGAAAATAATGAATTAGATGAAAACATCAGCAATATTATAATATTAAATGATGAAAACGGAAATGAAGTTCAATTCGAATTTTTAGATTTAATAGAATATGAGTCAGAAGAATTTGTGGTATTATTACCAGTATTAGAAGATGGACAAGAAGATGATGGAGAAGTTGTTATATTAAAAGTTGATGATTCAGACGAAGAAAGTGATGAAGAATCATATGTTAGCGTTGATGATGAAGGAACATTAACAGCTGTATTCGAAATCTTTAAAGAAAAATTCAAAGAAGAATTTAATTTCACAGATGGTGAATAATTATAAAAGAGCAGGCTTAGCCTGCTTTTTTTACGTTTAAACTCTTTTCAATTTTTATTATTTATGGTAAAATTAATACGTCAAAAAGGGAGGTATACATATGACAACATTATTTAGTTATTTATTAACATTTTTAGCGATTATATTTTGGGCATTTAGAGCAGTTGTTACTCTTATGTACCAATTAGATAATCCTTTATTTTCAACACCTTCAAATGTTAACTATGAAATTATAGTTTTATTTTTAACATTACCATGTTTAATAGGTGTATGTAAAAGAAATGCTGTATGTGCAGCTGGATATTTAGCTTTATATGCATCTTATTTTGGATCTACATTATATAAAGTAGTAATGAACGCTTCAGAAGTTGGAATCACATTAGTTAATAGCGCTGATATGTTATGTACTGTAGTTGGAATTATTATTCCACTATTAACATTCTTTGATGTTCTTTTAAATAAACACAGAACATTAGGAAATGGTGTAAAAAAAGAAGATTGGTTCTATGCTAATGAAGAATATGATAGACAATTTGACGAAAGAGCAGATAGAAATCAATATAAAATTAGATAAGGTTATATAAAATGAATAAAATATTTTTTATAACAGGACCTGCAGGAGTTGGTAAAACTACAGTCTCTAGACAAGTAGCAGAGCAATTAGAAAAGTCTGTGCTCTTGGAAGGAGACTCTTTTTATCATCATGTAGTAAGTAGTTATGTGCCAGCATGGAAAGAAGGAAATCATTTAGATACCTTTTGGAAAGTATGTACAGATACAATTATTACTTACTTGAATGCAGGTTATGATGTTGTTTTTAATTATATAATAGAATATGAAAAATTTAACGAATTAAAAGAGATTTTTAAAGATTATGATACTAAATTTATTGTTTTAATTACAGATGAAAAAACACTTCTTGAAAGAGACAAATTAAGAGAAGAAGATTGTTGGATGAATGATAGATGTTTAGTGCTTTTAGAAAAGTTCTTAAAATCGAATTTTGACGCTAAGTTTTTGTTAGATACAAGTAATATGACTTCTAGACAAGCTACGGAAGTAATTGTTTCAGAGAATAGATTTTTAATTTAGGATGATGAGAATGAATATTTATATATCAGGTTCAATTTATGGTGGAACACAAAAAATTGATACATATAAAATTTTAATAGAAGAACTTGAAAAATTTGGAAATGTTGTTGATAAACAAATTGCTGATCCAAATACTATGGCTAATGAGGCATTTCAAAAAGACGAAGATATATATCAAGATTTAGAAAATAAATTAATAAATGCTGATATTGTTTTTGCTGAAGTATCAATTCCTTCTTTAGGAGTAGGATATGAGCTAGGATTTGCTGATAAGCTTGGGAAAAAGATTGTAGCAATATATGATGAAAATTATACTAAAAAAGTATCAACAATGATTAGAGGAAATAAAAGAATTAAATTAATACCTTATAAGGATATTAAAGAGATTACTGAAAAGTTAGATGAATTATTAAAATAAAGGATAGAAAATGAAAAAAACAAAAGATTTAAAGTTTATATTTTTTTGTATTTGTATTTCATTTATTTCGATAACTATAACAAGTAAAAACTCTTTTCTATATGTATTTAATGATTGGTGTGATATTAATTCATTTTTTACAATAGGTAAGGGAATGATAAATGGAATAGTTCCTTATAGAGATATATTTGAGCAAAAAGGACCAATATTATATTTGATGTTTGCACTAAGTTATTTGATTTCAAATACAAGCTTTATAGGAGTGTATTTATTAGAACTTATTAGTTTTTCTGTATTTTTATACTATACGCATAAAACTGTAGAATTATTTTTGGATAAAAAAGCTTCATTTATAATTATACCAATTGTCTCAGTAAGTATATGTACAGCGTTTTCTTTTGTTCATGGAGGATCTTGTGAAGAGTTTTGTCTTCCATATATGGCAGTATGCATGTATTATTTCTTAAAGTATTTTAAGGGAGATGAATTATCAAGCAAGATTATATTTATTAACGGATTATTAGCTGGAATAGTATTTATGATGAAATACACAATATTAGGTGTTTGGATCGCATTTATGATGTGTATAACAATTGATTTGATATTTATAAAGAAGAACTTTAAAAAAGCACTTAAATATGTAATGGTATTTTTATTAGGATTTATTATCCCATTTGCACTTTGTTTAATTTATTTTGCTTTTAATAATGCTATAGATGATTTTATTAGATGTTATTTTGTAGTTAATATGACATCATATACAGGTGAAGTAATAAGTAT
This sequence comes from Candidatus Scatovivens sp., assembly GCA_045602645.1. Classification (GTDB taxonomy): domain Bacteria; phylum Bacillota; class Clostridia; order TANB77; family CAG-508; genus Scatovivens. The sequence goes on from JAZSBZ010000113.1 coordinate 8,672, forward strand.
AGGGGAAAGAGCTTATAATCTTTTTGAAAGCTTTTTTAGTTATAGTTTTATAAATGGAATTGTACCATTTGTTTGTTTAGTATTTTTACCATTCTTTATATTAAAACTTAATATAACAAAGTTTGGTAAGATTAGTATATTAATTAATTTATATTTAAATGTTTTATGTATTTATGGGGGAATGAGGAATTTTAACTATTATCATTTTCCATTATTAATATTTATTTCAGTTGCTTTAATTGGAATATTTAAAATGTTTGAAAAACAATTAAATAAAATATTAGAATCCAAAAAATTTGTAATGGTAATAATAGTAGTAAATATTATACTTGTTATTTGTTGCTACTTAGGAGCCAATTATAAAGATTGGATTGGACAAACAAAAGAAGAACATTATGTTTATGAATTTGTTGATTATATAAATGATTATGAAGATCCTACAATATTAAATATGGGATATTTAGATGCGGGTTTATATACATTGTTAGATATAATGCCAAATACATATTACTATCAAGTTCATAACTTTACTTATGAAAAGTATCCAGAAAATCTTGATAAAATGAAAGAATATGTAATTAATAAAGATATAAAATTTATTATGTATTATACAAAAAAGAATATAGATGATATAAGGAAAGAAGAACCATATATTTTTGATAATTATACTCTTGTATTATCAGATAAGCACGTAAGACATGAAACAAATAATGTATTTTTGTTTAAGTTAAATGGATTAGAAAAATAAAAGGAAGTGAAATAAGTGGAAGAAAATAAGCTAAATATTAACTGGTTTCCAGGCCATATGGCTAAAACTAGAAGACAAATTGAAGAAGATTTAAAGATAATTGATGTTGTTATTGAATTATTAGATGCTAGAATTCCAATATCAAGTAGAAATCCTGATATTAAGTCATTAACTAAAAATAAGAGACGTATTATTTTACTTAATAAAGCAGATCTTGCAGATGAGAATGTTAATAAAAAGTGGGTAGAGAAGCTATCTAAAGAAGCACCAGTTATATTAACGGATTCAAACTCTGGAAAAGGTGTGGATAAGGTATTCAAGAAAATTGAAGAATTAATGCAAGAAGAGATTGCAAGACAAGCAGCAAAAGGAAGAGTAAATAAAACAATAAGAGTTATGATTTTAGGAATTCCTAATGTTGGAAAATCATCATTTATTAATAGAATATCTAAGAAGACATCTATGGAAGTTGGTAATAAACCAGGGGTTACTAAAGCAAAACAATGGATTAGAATTTCAAAAAATCAAGAGTTATTAGATACACCAGGTGTATTATGGCCTAAGTTTCAAAGCAATGATATAGCTTTAAATTTAGCTTTTACAGGTACAATTAAAGATGATATTTTAGAAAGAGTTGAAATAGCTTATGAATTATTAAAAGTTCTTCATAAAGATTATAAAAAGAATCTTCAAGAAAGATATAAAATATCAGATGATGAGATGAAAGAAATTGAATCACATACAAATTATATATATGAATTAATGCAAGTGATTGCTAAAAAACGTGGTGCATTAGTATCTGGAGGAAATACAGATGATGAAAAAGTTTCTAGAATTATTTTAGATGATTTTAGAAATTGCAAATTAGGAAGAATAAGTTTAGAAAAACCATAAAGGAGAATAAATGGAATTTATTAAAAGAGAAAAGGATTTGCAAGATGCAAAAATGTTATCACCTTTAGTGTGGGCATATGTTGGAGATAGTGTATATGAGTTATTTGTTAGAACAAAACTTACAAATGCATCTAATGCTAAACCACATAAATTACATATAGAATCAATTAAATATGTAAAAGCAAAAGCACAAGCAGATATATTAAAAAGAATATCTGATAGTCTTACAGAAGAAGAAAAAGATATTGTAAGACGTGGTAGAAATACTGAAAATCATCACGTTGCTAAAAATTCAAATGTAGCAGATTATAGTCAATCAACAGCATTTGAAGCGTTAATAGGATATTTATATTTAACAAAACAAGATGAAAGATTAGAAGAAATATTAAATATGTGTATTTAAAATAAAAAAAGATGGAATTAAATTCCATCTTTTTTTGGTGATCCCT
>JAZSBZ010000114.1:0-6573 GCA_045602645.1 Candidatus Scatovivens sp.
TAAAATATATTACAAATGATACTGATATAATTAATAATCCAATCATTTTATAAGCTGGTTTTAATCCTTTTGTATTTTTTAAAACTAATTTTTTAAAATCATCTATAAATCCAACTAATCCAAATCCTATTGTAGTAAGTAATAATGCAAGCATATTTTTGGCCATATCTGGCTCTTTATTTATGTAATATAAAAATATGCCTGCTGTTATAACTGTTACTGCTATTATCATTATTATTCCACCCATTGTAGGTGTTCCTTGTTTTTTTAAATGCATTCTTGGTCCTTCTGCTCTTTCGCTTTGACCAACTTTAAGTTTTTTTAGTATTGGAATTATAACCTTTCCAAGTATAGCTGTTAAAATAAATGCAGAGATTAAGCAAATTAATTGTGTCATCATTATTTTTTCTCTCCTAAAATATTTTTAATAATCTCTCTTTCATCATATGGGAATTTCTCACCATTGATTTCTTGATATACTTCATGACCTTTTCCTGCTAATATTACTATATCTCTTTTACTCATCATTTTTATAGCTTTTTCAATAGCTTCTGTTCTATCTTCAACAACTTCATATTTTCCTTTTGTTTTTGATATTCCAGCTTCTATTTCAGCTATAATATCAGCTGGTTTTTCTGTTCTTGGATTATCTGTTGTTACAATAGTATAATCAGCTAAACGACCAGCAACTTCTCCCATACGTGGTCTTTTTTCTTTATCTCTATCTCCACCACAACCAAATACACAAATTACTCTTCCTGGTGTATATGTTTTTGTAGCTTGTAAAATATTTTCTAAACTTTCTGCTGTGTGAGCATAGTCGATCATTATTGCTAGTTCTTGTTTATTAGGAACTAACTCATTTCTTCCTGGTACTATAATGTTTTCTAATCCCTCTTTCATCTTTTCAGCATCAATTCCGATTGCGTTAGCAATTGAAACTGCAGCTAGTGCATTATAAACACTATATCTTCCTGGAATATTTACTTTAATTCTTTCATTTTTCATTCCAATTTTTACTTTAAAATCAACACTAACATTTGTAATTGTAATATCTTTAGCTAATAAATCAGCTTTATTATCAACTGCATATGTTTTTATTGAACAATTTGGTGCGCCTTTAATAATTTTATTGCATTTAAAATCATCACTATTAATAAATGCAACTGGACACATTTGGAATAATTTTAATTTTGATTCAAAATATTCATTCATATCAGCATGTTCTTTTAAGCTAATATGATCTTTATATAGATTTGTGAATACACCGTAATCAAAATTGCATCCTTCTACTCTGTTTAATTTTAAACTTTGTGAAGAAACTTCCATTACAACATAATCCATTTTAGCTTTAGCCATTTTATAGAACAATTCTTGAAGTTCTAAACTTTCAGGTGTTGTTCTACTGCTATAACCTAAGCATTCATCACCAATATAGTTAGCAATAGTTCCAATTAATCCAACTTTATAACCTGCTTTTTCTAGTATTGATTTAATCATGTATGTTGTTGTTGTTTTTCCTTTTGTTCCTGTAACACCAATTAATTTAAAATATTTAGATGGATTGCCGAAAAAATTACAAGATACTCTTGCTAATGCTTTTCTTGTATCATCTGTAATTATTACAGTAATTCCTTTTGTTAATTTTATTTTTGAAAAATCAGCAGACATGTCAAGCATAACTGCAACAGCACCATTTTTAATTGCTTCTTCTACATATGTATGACCATCGAAGTCATATCCTTTAATTGCAACAAATAAAGATCCTGGTACTATCTTTTTAGAGTTACTCTCAACTTTTTTTATCTCTAAATTTTCATCACCTTTTAATTTATAGTTTTCTACTCCTACTAATAATTTTTTTAATTCCATTTGAATTAATCCCTCCGAAATTCTATCCTATTGTCTTAAAATCTTAAGTCAATTTTTAAACTGAATAAATATTAAATTTTCGCCATTTTATTATGCTATTTATTCAAGTGTATTATATAACAAAAATATATTTTTGTATAGAAAAAATAGAAATTTATTAATCTAATTTTTAAGTATTCAAATAACTCAAAACTTCATTTAATATTTTTCCTGCAACTGGTGCTGCAACAGCACCTCCTTGATGTCCTCCCTCACCTGATGGGTTATATAAAACAACTAAAATTGTAAGATAAGGATTATCAGTTGGGGCAACGCCTAAAAATGACGTTACATATTTTCCTGTATTTATTCCATCCTCTGATGTTCCTGTCTTTCCTCCTACAAAATACCCTTCCACTTTAGCGTTCTTACCAGTACCCTCAGATACTACTGATGTCATCATACTTAAAACATCTTCTGCTGTTTCCTTAGAAATAGCTTCAGTAAATTCTGGTTCAATAACTTTTTCTTCTCCTGTTTTTGAATCAATAATTTTACTTACAACTCTTGGCTTTACATATACACCATCATTTGCTATAGTACTTGCCATAGTAATCATTTGAATTGGAGTAACTTCAAATCTTTGACCAAAACTTATAGTTGCAAGTTCAACTGGCCCTACTCGTTCTTCTTTTAAAAATATTGAAGACGCTTCTCCAATTAAATCAATTCCTGTTTTTCTTAAAAAACCAAACTTTTCTAAATAATCATAATATTTTTCTTTACCTATTTTTTGACCAAGTCCTATAAAAACCGGGTTACATGAATTCATTAATCCATCTCTTAGACTTTGACTACCATGAGGTCTATAGTATCTCCAGCATTTTATTCTAGTTCCTGCTATTTCTATACTTCCAGAACAATTAAAATCACCATTTCTATCAGTACTCGCAATTTTTTCTTCAATAGCAGCAGATGCTGTAACTAATTTAAATGTAGAACCAGGTTCATATGTATCCGCAACTGCTTTATTTCTCCATATCTTTTGAAGATAAATATTTTTCTCATTAGATTTTAATTCTCCCCATATAGATTTTATACTTTCATCTGTAATTTCATACGGATTATTTAAATCATAACTTGGATATGTCGCCATAGCTAAAATATCTCCATTTCTTGGATCCATTATGATAACATTTCCACCATCAGTACATTCATTTTCAATACAAGCTTCTTCTAAATATTTTTCTGTTATTGCCTGAATATTTTTATCAATTGTCAAAACAATACTATTTCCCATTATCGCCTTGTCATATTTTTCACCTTCATCTCCTATACTATTACCTTGTGCATCAAGCATTTTACTAATCATGCCATATTCACCAGTTAGTTCTTCATTATATTTTGCTTCAATTCCATCTAATCCTTGATTATCACTACCTACAAATCCAATAATATGTGATGCTAAATTACCATCAGGATAATACCTTTTCATATCTTCATCAATATTGATTCCAGTAAATATTTCATTTTCTATTATCCACTTTCTTAATTTATCCGCTTTTTCTTTACTTACCTTTCTTACTATGGTTTCTATCATAGATTTATTTTTATTTACTTTCTTTAAAACTTTTTCATAATCAAGTTCAAATATATCAGCCAATGCTTTAGCTACTTTTTCTTTATCCTCTTTCTTTATATTTACAGGATTAACTGTAACAGTTTCTACAGTACCACTTTTGGCTAAAATTTCTTTATTTCTATCATAAATAACGCCTCTACTTGCTGTAATTTTTCTTGAAACATATGCTTGATTTTCTGCTTTTTTAGACCATTCTTCTCCTTCTACAAACTGAACAATTATTAATCTAATTAATACTATAATCCAAAACAAATTTATAACTCCAAGGAAAAAAATAATTCTTCTTTTAGTTTTTATACTTCCATTTAGCATCTTATCCTCCACACTATATGATTACTAAATTTTATTATCATAAACTAAAAAAAGAATAAAAAAAATACAAAAACAAATTTCTTTGTTTTTGTATTTTAAAATATATTCATTATTTTTTCTTTTAATTCTTCAAAAAATCCTTTATTTTCTTCAATAATAACTTCTTCTGTTCTTTGTTCTACATAATCTTTTTTAGGAAGATTAATATAAACAGTTTGTTTACTTGAAAGTTTTTGCATACCTAATAAATTTTTAGCAGCTTGCTCAATATTATTTAGGTTAATACTATTTTGAATACTTATTTCTAATTGATCATTTTCTTTTTGAATTGTAGTTTTATCTGCTTTTAACGATTGTATCTGTGAAAAAGCACCACTAATTTGGGCATTTCTGAAAAGTATGATAAATATAATAGCAAATAAAAGTAATGCTTTTCCGGCTATTTTCAATTTAATTTTTCCTTCTGACTCTGTTTTTATTTTTGCTTTTGTTTGTTCTTTTTTCTTTGTAACTGGTTTTTCAACTTTTTTAGTTACAGTTTTTCGAGCTGTTGATTTTTTCTTTTGAGTCTTCTTTGGTGGTCTAGAATATTCTGGTTTTAACTTTCTTGGGCTTGTCTCATATTGATATGCATAATTTCTACCTGCCATACTTTTCATGCCTCCTTTCTTTAGTATTTTATATAAAACTATATCTTTTCAAATATACGTAATTTAGCACTTTTACTTCTTGAGTTTTCTTCTAATTCTTCATTTGAAGGTAAAATAGGTTTTCTTGTAATTATCTTTCCTATTGCCTTTGCTCCGCAAACGCAATAAGGTAATCCTGGTGGACATGTACATTTTCCAATACAATCATTCATTGCATTTTTTACAGCTCTATCCTCTAAAGAATGGAATGTAATAACACAAAGTCTTCCCCCTGGATTTAATGAATTTATTGAATCAATAACTGTTTGATATAACGGTCTAATTTCATCATTTACTTCTATTCTTATTGCTTGAAATGTTCTTTTAGCTGGATGTCCTTCCCCTTTTCTTCTTGGAAGTACTTCCTCAATTATATCTACAAGTTCTTGAGTTGTTTCTATTTCCTTTTCTTTTCTTCTTTCAACTATTTTTCTAGCAATTGGTCTAGAAAATTTTTCTTCACCATATTCAAATATTATTTTAGCTAGTTCTTCTTCTGAATATTTATTAACTACAGTTTTAGCAGTTAATTTTTGTTCTCTATCCATTCTCATATCAAGTTCAGCTTCACCCATATAGCTAAAGCCTCTATTTCTTTCATCTAATTGATATGACGAAACACCAAGGTCTAGTAATATCCCATCAACCCCTGGCAACTCTAATTCTTCTAATATTTGTTTAATGTTATCATGGTTATCATGTACAAATTTTACATTTGGAAATTCTGCTAATCTTTCCTTAGCAACACAAATAGCCTCTTGATCTCTATCAATTCCGATAAGAAGCCCATTTTTTGATATTCTTTTTGCAATCTCTTTACTATGGCCTGCTCCGCCCATAGTTCCATCTACATAGATTCCGTCTGCTTTAATATTAAGACCATCCATGCATTCGTTAAGCATAACTGAGTAATGTTTAAATTCCAAATTGTTTTTCCTCGTGATAAAATTATTATATAGCACAAACAGTTGGTAATTTTTTACCAACTGTCATGCTTCATTGTAATTTCATCTTTTGTACTTACTTTTTTTCTTTTTCTTTTGTGTTTTTAATAAATTTTTCTTTCGTATTATATAACTTTTACCTTAGTAAATTATATAATTTCTTCTTTAGTTTAATTCTTTAGTTTTTTCTCTTAATTCTTTAGTTTATCTAAAGGATTTATCTTTTGTGTGCTTTTTCTTTAGTATTTTTTTAATTCTTTTGTACTTTTAAAACTTTTGTCTTATGTGATTATATAAACTTTAGCAAGTTATATACCAAGCATTTCCATCTTCTCTGCTATTTCATCAGCAGAAATGTCTTCATCACATTTTTGCCATTTATCTTTGCTCCAGATTTCAATTCTAGAATCCATACCAACAATAACAACTTCTTTTGTTAAACCTGCGAAGTCTCTTAAGTTACTTGATATTAAAAATCTACCTTGTTTATCTATTTCGCAATCCATGGCACCAGCGAAGAAAAATCTTGAGAATGCTCTTGCATCCTTATTAGAAATTGGAAGTGATCTTAATTTTTGCTCGAAGTTTTTCCATTCTTCAATAGAAAACGCAAACAAACAGCCGTCTAAACCTTTGGTAATTATGAACTTTTCACCTATATCATCTCTTAACTTTGAAGGCATAATTAATCTACCTTTAGCGTCTAGAGAGTGCTCATATTCGCCAATTAACAAGCTAAACAACCCCTTTCCTTTTTCTACCACTTTTTACCACTTCTCTCCACTTTAATTTGATTTTAATATATAGATTTTTAATTTGCAAGCATTTTTTCAAAAAAATTAAATTTTTTTATACTACTTTTCCACAACTTAAAAACATAATTTTTAAAAAATCCACCACTTTACTCCCCAATCTGTGAATTTAATTGTTTATTTTTCGCATATCTTGTGATAAAATTTCTTTATAAATTTTAAGGAAGTGTGATTATATGTTTAACCAAATACAAATTTATGGACTTGGATTAGTTTTTATATTCTATTTAATTTTAAATTTACCAAGCATTATAATTTGTTTTTTAAAAAAATATTTTTCTGATAGAAAAACTTTTAATTATGTTTTACTTTCTAATATTCTA
>JAZSBZ010000115.1:0-23515 GCA_045602645.1 Candidatus Scatovivens sp.
AGTTCTCCTTTTTTATAATATTAGTCATTATATATTATATCTTAACACTAGTTTTTTTACAACAAAAAATAGACAGAAATGATTAATTTTTTCTGTCTATTTTTATTAATTTTTAAAGCAAATTTTAGAATGTTTTTTTACTATTAATATGCTTTCTTGTAATTTCCATTAGATTCAATTTTGTAAATTCTTCTACTTGTATTTTAGATCTATCTTTTTTAGTATTTTTCACTATTTCAGCAATTACTTCTTTTTTAGATTCATCATACTTCATATCAATAAAATCAATTATTATAATTCCACTTATATCTCTTAGTCTAATTTGTTTGCTAATTTCTCTAGCGGCTTCTAAGTTAACAGCTTTTATTGTTTCTTCAACATCTTTTTTACCAATAAATTTTCCTGAGTTAACATCTATTGCAACTAATGCTTCTGTTTTTTCAATTGTAATAAAAGCACCACTTTTAAGCCAAATCTTAACATTTTTAGATTCTTCAATTTGTTTATACAAATCATTTTTTCTTAAGATATCTGGATCTACTTCAACTGATATTTCTTTACCAATTTCCATTAATATTTCATCAATATTTTCTCTATCTAATTCATCTTGAAGAATAATTTTATCTAAATTGCTATCTACTAAATCAACTACTGTTTTCTTTAATACTCCACCTTTATCAAAGATTTTTTGAGGATAATTTTCTATTTGTTTTGATTGAATTAATTTCCACTTTTCAATTGTCTTTAATAAATCCTCTTTTAAATCTTCTTCAGAATGATTTTCTGCAACAGTTCTAATTATTGCACCAGATCCTTCTGGAATATACTTTTCAATAATAGATTTTAATCTTTCTCTTTCTTTTTCATCTTCTATTTTTTGAGATACAGTAATAAATGTTGCATTAGGCATAAATACAACAAATCTACTAGGCAATGTGATATGTGTTGAAAGTCTTGGTCCTTTTTTATCAATAGCTTCTTTTTTTACTTCAACAATAATTGGATCACCTGGTTTTACAAGTTCATTAATAGATTTTGTAATTGGAGTATAGTCCTTTGTTATATCAACTTTTGGAAGAATATCTTTTACATGTATAAAAGCATTTCTTTTCTCACCAATATTAACAAATGCAGATTGCAAACCTGTAAGTATATTTTGTACTTTCCCAACATATATATTACCTTCTATTGATTTATCATTTTCATCTTCCTCATATCTTTCAACAAGTTCATCATCTTCAAGAAGAGCAATTAATTTCTTATCATTATAATTACAAATAACTAATTCTTTTTTCATCTAATTTTCTTTCTTTTTATTAAATTTGTTCATAGCAGAATCTACGCTATTTTTAACTATTTCAAGTACCGCTTTAGTTGCTGTGTCAACACCTTCATTAAGCACTTTCATTTCTTCTTCTGAAATATGTCCTATAACATGATTAATCATATCTATATGTTCTTTTGGTTTTCCAATTCCAACTCTTACTCTAGTAAACTTATCTGTTCCAAGTAAGTTAGTTACAGATTTCATACCATTATGAGTCCCTGGAGAACCATTTTTTCTTATTCTAATATTACCTGGCTCTATATCTATATCATCATATATAACTATTAACTCCTCAAATGATATTTTGAAAAAGTTCATAATCTCAACAACAGCTTCACCACTTAAGTTCATAAATGTTTGAGGTTTTACTAAAATAATTTTTTCACCATCAACAATTCCATTGCCATACAATGATTTAAATTTAGACTTATTTACTTCAATATTAAATTCTTTAGATAGATTATTTATAACATTAAATCCCATATTGTGTCTTGTCTTTGAATAATCACTTTCAGGATTTCCAAGTCCTACAATTAAATACATAATCTTTACCTTTCTTTAAATATCTTTTATATAATGATATACTTGACCATCACGTAAAATTTCTGTTAATACAAAACCTTTTTTCTCATAGAATTTTCTTGCACTTTCAAGTTGTACCCATGTCTCTAAATATAATTTTGTATAACCTTCTTTTTTTATTCTATCAACTATTTCATCGTATAATTTTTGAGCAATTCCCATTCCTCTACAACTACTATTAACATATAATCTTTTTAATTCAGCTGTTTCAGCATCAAATTTTTGATATGCAACTGTACCAACAACTTTACCATCTACTTCTGCAACTATTAAACTAGTAAAATCATCAATAACTTCTAATTCTTTTTTCCAATGTGTAAATCCATATTCATCAACACAAATATCAATCCATAATTTAGTAACTTCATCTTTATCTTTTATATCAAAATCTCTAATTATGCACATCACTATTCTCCCTTTTATCATTAATTATCGTTTTAATTTTAGCATTATTTAAATATAAAGTCAAACATCACCAATAGCTTAAAAGCTTTATTTTAAAGCTATTTGGCCTTAATATATTTAACAAAAGCCACCTCAAAACGAGATGGCCATTAATGTTATCTTTCTTTTTTCATTTGCTCTTTTAAATTGTCCCAAACTCTGTTTGTTTCAAGATATTCATTATAGTGTTTTCTAACATTTTTATCATAATCTTGTAATTCTGGAACAAAACAATCAAAATCGCAAGTTTCAAATTGTTTGCTTACACTTCCAACGCCTTTTTTCAAGTTTTCAACGGCTGTATCCATTATTTTTCTATAATCTTTTCTCTCATTTATGTAGAAGTATAATGGTTTATATTTAATCCATCCAAGAGCAGCTTTATAAAATCTTTGCTCAATACCATTATCTTCAAGTGAAATTTTTAACGTTTGTTTTGGATACTTTTCTTTCATAAGTCCAGTAAATTTTAAAAATCCATCATGGAAATGATATACTGGTATTGAAAGAACTGTAGTCTTCTTATCTACTGTAGCACAAGCAAAAAATGTATCTTCACCTCTTGCTCCAGGAGGATTATAAAACGCTGGTATTTTATCTATATGATTTAAATTTAAACATAGGTTAGAACCATACATAACTGGTGCTTCACCTTCTTTACTAACAATCTCAGGTTTCTTTTTACCTAAAGCAATATCTCTTGTTGCATATTTCAAAAATCCATTTTTAACTCTAGTTTTTGAAACATAATCCCAAGTAATAACTTCGTTTGAAATACCTTCAATAAACGCTTTATATTCTTCTTCTTGAAGAGTCTCGTTATATTCAATATATGGTACTGGGTTCATTATTCCACATCTATCACCACATGTTATATCTACTTTTTCAATATTTAAAATGTGTTGTTTGATAGTGTCTTGTTTTAACCAGTTAATTTCTGTATCGCCTTCTTCTTTAACATTAGCTAGTGGATATTCATCATCATCCCAGAATAATAAGTAATCCATTTTCTTTCTAAATGCTGTATATAGAATCATGTTTCTAGCTTTTGCATAACCTTTTCCTATAAAAATATCTGCTTCAGCCTTTGTTAAACCATATTTTGACATTAAAACTTTCTTTTCTTCGTCAATTTCTTCTGGTGTTATATATTTAATTTTCATGTGTTTATAAACTTCAGGTAAAATACCATAAAAGTCCATTCTAGTTGTAAATTGATATGCTAAATCAAATAAAATAAATACTGTAAAATTTACTTTTACATCTAAATCTTTTACTTGATCTACAATATGTTTATAATAAGCATTAATAATTCTACAAACATTAGGTCTACCTGTGATAAACCCAAGTCCAAAATTTATCTCTTTCTTCATATTTCCTCACTCTCAATTATAGCAAGCTATAATTAACAATTTTACTTCTCAAAAACATTGTATTCGCAAGTTCTAACAAGTCTGTTCATTATTGCATAACCAATACCTTGTTTTTTCACACCTTCAATTAAAATCATTTTTGGTTTAATTTTATCGGCTTGTCTTAATGCAGAATATATATTCTTTGCATAATAATTCAAATCATTTTTATTTCCCATTGAGATGAATCTATCATCATCTACCAATAATTTGGATTTATGTTCTTCAAATCCAATAACCACAACATTTCCTTGATATTGTGTAATATATTTCTTTAAATAAAAAATTTGATCCAAATCGTTTTCGCAATGAATTAGCATACAATTTGAATCAGGTGAATAATGTCTGTATTTCATTCCAGGTGACTCTACAATTTGTCCTACTTCTGGATTTGCAAATACATTTTTATCAATTCTAACTTTTCCTGCTACCTTTTCAATCTGTTCAGGTGTAACAGCTCCTGGTCTAAGAATAACTGGTACTTCATCAATTACTCTTACAACAGTTGACTCAAGTCCAATTGCTGTTTCTCCACCATCAACAATAGCAGATACTTTTGATTCAAGCTCTCTTCTAATATCTTCAATTTTAGTTCCACTTGGTTTCCCAGAAATATTTGCACTAGGTGCTGCAATAGGACATCCTGAAAACTGAATAATACCTTTTGCAATTATATTCTCTGGTATCCTTACGGCTACTGTATCCAAACCAGCCGTAACAATATCTGGAACGATAGGTTTTCTTTCCAATATTATAGTAAATGGTCCTGGCATAAATTCATCAATTAGAATTTGTTCCATTTCAGTAATATTCTGTGCAATATCTTCAATTTTTCTTCTATCTGCTAGATGAACAATTAAAGGATTATCTGAAGGTCTGCCTTTAGCAATAAAGATTTTACCTACAGCAACTTCATCTAATGCATTTGCACCTATACCATAAACTGTTTCTGTTGGAAAGATAACAAGCTCTCCATTTCTTATTAAATTACATACAACCTTTAATTCTTCTGTGTTTGTCTTATCTTCCCAATTATAATACATAAAAAAATAACCTCGAACATTATTATACTATAAATTTATGTAAATTGTCAAACAAGTAACTGGTAATTTAGAGTAAATTTATCTCGTTTTCACCTATTTTAGCTTTCAACACACATTTATATTTATGGCATGTAAGTATGCTTTATTTTACTCTCTTTTTCTTTAATTTACTACAATTAAGATTTCATTAAACTATTTTTCTTGTTTTAAAAGCATATTAACGCCTTAAATCCCTAGTATTATAAAGGTTTTTTTATTATTTTAGACAAAAAGAGAACACTAAAAAGTGTTCTCTTATAAAATTTTATTTAATTCTTCTAATTTTAGGTTCTTCTCTTACATGTTGTGGTTCTTCTTCGTTAGTTTCTTCAACATGTTCAGATGTTTCTGTAGATAAAAGTCTTTGTTTAAAAAATTCTTTATATCCCATTGCTACTATAACAACCATTATAATTGCAAATGATAATGCTTTCCAAATACCACTATCCATTAAAATGATTGCAAACATACCAAAAGTAGCACTTAATCCATACATAATTAAAACTGCTTGTTTTTGAGTAAATCCTTTTTTAAGCATTTTATGATGTAAATGATTTGCATCTGGTTGAATAATCGCTTTTAAAGATTTTCCAGATATCACTCTTCTAACTATTGAAGATAAAGTATCAAATATAGGAAGTGCTAAAACCATTAAAGGTGCAACGATAACAATCGCTGTATATGTTTTTGCTATTCCAAGTATTGAGATAATTGATAAACAATACCCTAAGAAATTAGATCCTGTATCTCCAATAAATGTTTTTGCTGGATTAAAATTATATGGTAAAAATCCACATAACGCTCCACCAAGTGCTGTTATTAAAACGATTGAAATAAGTGGTGAACCATTAAGCGAAAAGATTATTAAAAGTGATAAACAAGCAATCATTGATATACCTGTTGAAAGTCCATCTAATCCATCTATTAAATTCATTGCATTAGTTATACCAACTATCCATACTATTGTTAGTCCTGAATAAAAAAGTGGACTTGCATTAGCTATGTTAAAAAATGGTATATCCAGTGTGTCAATTCGAATTCCTGATTTTACTACAACAACTGCTGCCGCTATTTGAGCAATCAGTTTGATAAGAGCAGGAACTCCTTTAACATCATCAATAAAACATGTAACACCAATAATTAATGCACCTACTGCAAAACCAATCATTTTTACATCATATGATTCTACAGCCAAGTTTATTTTATTTTCCATAGACATTACTATAAGTAAATAAATTATTGATACGAAGAATCCAGCTATAACAGCTAGTCCTCCTAATCTTGGCATTGTAACTTTATTAATACGTCTTTCATCTTTTGGCGTATCAACAGCACCAAGTTTGTTAGCAATGTTTATTGTATGTGGTGTTGCCATAAAGGCTGTCATAAACGCGATCATAAAAGCTATCGCTATATCTCCCCACATGATTAAACCCTCACAATTCTATTTCATATTCTCTTTTTCAATATCTGCTATCATTTGTAATCTTTCTGCGTATCTTCCTTCTAAAAATTCTGAAGCTACCCATACTCTCATTATTTGAATTGCTTTACTTGTTGATAAGTATGCAGCAGGTAAAGCAAGTACATTTACATTTGAATGTTCTTTAGCTTGTTTTGCAGTTTCTTCATCATAACAAGGTGCACATCTAATTCCTTTGAATTTATTTGCAACTATTGTCATCCCAAAACCTGTTTTACAAATTAAAATTCCAGACTCACATTCTTTTGATTGAACAGCTTTTGCAACTTGTTCTGCATATATTGGATAATCTGTTCTTTCTTTACTATGTGTTCCGAAATCTTTATATTTTATACCAATTTCATCTAAGTATCTTTTTAATTCTTCTTTTAATTCATAACCTCCATGGTCACAACCTAAAGCTATCATAAATTCCTCCTTAGTAGTTATTATTTTGCAATAATATATCACAGAATACCATTTTTTACAATATCAAAGCTTGTAAGAATTGTGAAAGTTTTGTGAAATTGCCCATTTTTTCATTTTTAAATGACTTTTTTAAAGAAAATACTTGATTTTTAAATATATACGTGTTAAAATGTTTGAAGTAAAATTTACTTTATGAACTAAGAGGAGGTGCAAATTAGATGCCAAACATTAAATCAGCTATTAAAAGAGTTAGCGTAATTGAGAAAAAAACATTACAAAATAATATGGTAAAATCTGCTTACAAAACAGCTGTTAAAACATTTGAAGCTGCAGTAGCAGAAGGAAATAAAGAAAAAGCAGAAGTAGCTTTCAAAGAAGCAGTTAAAAAAGTAGATCAAGCTTGCACAAAAGGTGTTATCAAAGCTAATACAGCTTCTAGAAAAAAATCAAATTTAGCAAAAAAATTAAATACAATAAAATAATCGTATAACCTACGATTATTTTTTTTGCTTCTTTTCCATTTATTTCATTTGTTTTCAGCATCAAAAAGTTGTACACTTTATTTATAAACTAATGAAAAATGGAGATTAACTATGAATAATTTTAAATTTAAAATAACAAATTATAAAAACAAAAAACTATTAAATAAGTGTCTTTTTACTTCAAAAATTATTTCCCTTTTAGGATTATTATTATTTTTAGTAAATCGATACTTTTTTATTACATATGATATTTTTGCGGCAAGTATCTTTATCATTCAAACAGGTATTACCATGGCTATTTTTTCTTACATATGTAGTTTATTTTTTGAAAATTATTTACTAAACAATTAAAAAGTGCTAGCTTTTGCTAGCACTAATTTTATTTTATAAAACTTCCCATTTCTTTAAAAGGTTTCAAACTTCTATTTAATATTCCATGCATTTTAGCTATTGCCATTCCATAATTAGTTATTAAAATATTAGAGTCACTTGCATGTTTTAATCTATACTGCATTTCTCTTTCATTTATCATACATCCACCGCAATGAACTATTAAATCATATTTAGATAAATCTTCTGGGAACTCTCCGCCAGATGTAAATTCAAATATTATATTTTTTCCTGTATAATCCTTAATCCATTTTGGCATCTTTACAGTACCTATATCTTCGCATTGTCTATGATGACTACAACCTTCTGAAATTAACACAACAGAACCATCGTTTAAATCATCTAATCCATTTACACCACTTACAAGTGTTTCTAAATTTCCTTTATATCTCGCAAATAAAATTGAAAACGATGTAAGTAAAATATCATCAGAAACTATCTTATTAACAATTCCAAAAACTTGAGAATCTGTTATAACAAGATTTGGTTTATCTTTCATATTGTTTAAAGCATCTTCAAGTGTATCTGGACTTACAACAGTAACAATAGCTTTTTTATCAATAAGTTCTCTTAAAACTAATTGTTGTGGAAGTATAATTCTTCCTTTTGGAGCACCAGAATCTATTGGTATAACTAGCACTACTCTATCTCCTTCTTTTACAACTCCTTGAAGAATTTTCTTTTCTTCTTTACTCTTTACAAGTTTAGCAATTTCTTCTCTTAAATGATCAATCCCTTCATTATTTTTAGCACTTGTATAGATTTCTGCTTGCATAAACTCAGGAATACCTCCTGCTAAATCAACTTTATTATGAACAACTAAATAAGGAATCTTCTTTTCTTTTATTAAATCAATTAACTTAGTATCAGCTTCAGATACATCTTTTGAAAAATCTAAAACAACTATTGCAATATCAACATAGTTTAATACTTGTTTTGTTTTCTTAACCCTTAACTTGCCAAGGTCACCATCATCATCTATTCCTGGAGTATCAATTATAACAACAGGTCCAATTGGAGCCATTTCCATGGATTTTTTTACTGGATCTGTTGTAGTCCCAGGGGTATCTGAAACTATTGCAATATCTTGATTTGTTAGTCTATTTATTAAACTAGATTTTCCAGCATTTCTTGATCCAAATATACCTATATGAATTCTCTCAGCATTTACAACACTTGCCATATTTACCTCCTAAAAACGAAAATCTCTTTTGTTAGAATTTTTTATATCCTCAATATTTTGAGTAGCAATTCTTTTTACTTTTTCATGAGGTATTTTTTCAAGTTCTCTTTCTATTAATTCAAAACCAATTTTCTTTGTTTCTTCTGAAGCATAATCAACTAAATATTCTGTTAAAGTCATTAATGCATTTGGATGACAACAATTTAATATTTGACCACTTTTGCATAAGCTCATAAATCTATCACCAGTTCTTCCCTCTCTATAACATGCTGTGCAGAATGAAGGAATATGATTGTTTTCCATAAGCCATCTAACAACTTCATCAAGTGTTCTTTGATCAGATACATCAAATTGTTCAGTATCATGTGGTCTATCCTCTTCAGTATATCCTCCAACAGATGTACGAGAAGCACCACTAACTTGTGATATACCAAGTCTTAATAATTTTTCTCTTGTTTCTTCAGATTCCCTTGTAGATATAATCATTCCTGTATAAGGAACTGCTAAACGAATACATGCTGTTATCTTAGCAAATGTCTCATCAGAAATTGAATTGTCAAATGCTGAAGGATCAATATCATCAGCATGTTTAATTCTTGGAACACTAATTGTATGTGGACCAACTCCATGAACTGCCTCTAAATGCTCTGCATGCATAATTAATCCTGCAAACTCATATTTGTAAAGTTCAAGTCCAAATAAAACTCCAAGTCCAACATCATCAATTCCACCTTCCATTGCTCTATCCATAGCTTCTGTATGGTATGCGTAATCATGTTTTGGACCTGTTGGATGAAGCATTTCATAACTTTTCTTATGATATGTTTCTTGGAACAAAATATAAGTACCAATTCCTGCATCTTTAAGTTTTCTATAGTTTTCTACTGTAGTTGCAGCAATATTAACATTTACTCTACGAATTGCTCCATTTTTATGATTTACACTATAAATTGTTTTAATACACTCTAAAATATACTCAATTGGATTATTAACAGGATCTTCTCCAGCCTCAATCGCTAAACGTTTATGTCCCATATCTTGAAGTGCAATTACTTCATTTTTAACTTCTTCTTGAGTTAATTTCTTTCTTGCAATATGTTTATTTTTAAAATGATATGGACAATATACACATCCATTTACGCAATAATTTGAAAGATATAATGGTGCAAACATTACTATTCTATTTCCATAAAATGCAAGTTTTATCTCTTCTGCTATTTTATACATTTCTTCTACTTTTTCAGGAATTTCACATGCAAGAAGTACTGATGCTTCTTCGTGAGTTAACCCTTGACAAGATACACCATTTCCGTTTTTCTTTGGACGAGCTTTCTCTAAAATTTTATCAATTAATTCAACATTATTTTTATTAGCTTCAGCATATTCTAGAGTTCTTAAAATTTCTTCGTCATTTATAAACTCCTCTGCTTTTAATGATTTTGGATTATATATAGCCATTTATTTTCCATCCTTTCTTATATCTCCTCTAGATATAACTATTTTATAACCTATTTTTTCTAATCTATTTTCTATATCTTTTTTATTTTCTGCTGCCTCTAGGCCAGAACTTGCTTTATTCTCATATAACTCATATTTACTTCTAACAGATTTTGGCGACAAGTTCGGCATTATAACATTAGCACCAGATAAAATACCTTTTTCTCTTCCCCTTTCATCAAGTGAACCAAGCGCTGTTGTTGCTGGAAGTAACACCGCAGGATGTATAATTCTAATTATTGAAAGAAGCATACATGTAAGATCAACATCTCCTGAAATAAAATTCTTAAATGGTGTATTCTTATGAACAATATATGGACCAATACCACACATATCAGGTTTAAATTCTTCAATAAATTTTAAATCTTTTGCTAGATCAAGACTAGTTTGATACGGAGAGCCAACCATAAAACCTGCACCAACTTGATAACCAATTTCTTTTAAATCTCTTAAACATCTCATTCTATTTTCAAATGACATACTTTCTGGATGCAACTTTTTATAATGCTCAACATTTGCTGTTTCATGCCTTAACAAATACCTATCAGCTCCAGCATCAAATAATCTTTTATAACTTTCTTTACTTCTTTCTCCAAGTGATAATGTTACTGCAACATCTGTGTACTTATTTTTAATTTCTTTTATTATTTTTTCTAACAATTCATCTGTATAATAAGCATCTTCCCCACCTTGTAGTACAAAGGTTCTAAAGCCTAAACTATACCCTTCACGTACACATTCAAAAATATCATCTATATCTAATCTATATCTTATACAATCTGTATTTGATCTTCTTATGCCACAATAATAGCAATCATTTTTACATATATTACTAATCTCTATAAGTCCTCGAATATAGACTTCATTTGAATAATATTCTTTTCTTAAAACTACTGCTTTTTCTCTTAAAATACTTATAAGTTCATCACATTTTGAATCTATTAAAAATTTATATTCATCTAATTCTAGACTATGTGTTTTCCACAGTTTCTCTACTATTTGTTTATAATTATTCATTTGAAATCACGTTAGAATATGCCGTTTTAACACTAATGCCAGGAAGTTTTCCAATTCTTCCAGAAAGTGCTGAAATCTTATCTTGTGGTGCATCTATTGCTATTGAAATAATACTTATTTTTTTCTCTTTATATGGTATTCCCATTCTTCCAATAATAAATTCTGCATATTCATGAAGTATTTCATTTACCTCATAAACTACATCTCTATTTTCCACAATTATTCCCATTACAGCTACTCTTTTTTCCATATTCTATCTCCTTTCTAAAACAAAAACTGCGCCCAAAAAAGGCGCAGCAAAACAAATGCTATTTATAGCTTTCTTATGGCCGCACCTTTCAATCAGATATAAAATCTTTTTGTCAGGAACTTCTTGTTAAAGTATATAACATTTTTAAATTTTTTCAATATTTTTATAAAAAAAGATTCTACAAAATTTGTAGGACCTTTTTTTATTTTAATAATTTTCAGCTTTAATTTCAAAGAATGATTTTGGATGTGTACAAACTGGGCATACTTCTGGAGCTTTTTTTCCAATAACGATATGTCCGCAATTTCTACATTTCCAAATAGCATCTCCATCTCTTGAGAATACTAAATCACCATCAACATTTGCTAATAATTTTCTATATCTTTCTTCATGCTCTTTTTCAATTTTACCAACAGCTTCAAATAAATAAGCTATTCTATCAAATCCTTCTTCTTTAGCTTCTTTAGCCATTCTATCATACATGTCTGTCCATTCAAAGTTCTCTCCTTCAGCAGCAGCTAATAAATTTTCAGCTGTTGTTGGAACTTCTCCACCATGTAATAATTTGAACCATAATTTAGCATGTTCTTTTTCGTTATCAGCTGTTTCTTGGAATATAGCAGCAATTTGCTCATATCCTTCTTTTTTAGCTTTACTAGCGAAATATGTGTATTTATTTCTTGCTTGAGATTCTCCAGCAAAAGCCTCCATTAAATTTTTTTCTGTTTTTGAACCTTTTAATTCTGGCATAATTTTTTCCTCCTATTTTTTATTATTACATGAATCACAAATGCCTTCTAATGTGATTCCTTTTTCAGAGATTTCTATCCCTGTTTCATTTTTAATCGTGTCTTTTAATTTCTTATATTTGAAATCAAAATTTACATCAAAGATTTTACCACATTTTAAACAAACTACATGGTTATGAACATCTCTTATATAGTCATATCTATCTGGTCCTACTATCATTGAAATCTTATTAATGATTTCACCATCTACTAACATACCCAAATTTCTATAAACTGTACTTCTACTTACTGTCGGATCTTTTGCTTTTACTGTCATATAAATCATTTCAGCAGTAGGATGTTCTTTTGAGCATTTTATAGCTTCAATTATTTCTTCCCTTTGTCTTGAATAATTTTTCATAAAATCTCCTTGTTAAAAATAGGAATAATTCCTATTTTTACTTTATTATTATATCACATTTTATAAATTTAGCAAGTACTTTTTTCTAAAAATACAAAAAATTCACAAACCCTTTCGAGCTTGTGAATTTCATTGTTTTGGCACATGCCATTTGCAGTTTAAAGTCTCCTAAAAGCATTCATGACTTCAAGGGTATTTAACATACTTTCAAATTGTCTTTTAGCGGTTTCTACAATATCAGCTTCTTTAATTGTCTGGCTATATCGATAGCACACAAATTTCTTCATGAGCCAAAGCTCAATCTTTTGAAGCCAAGTATTTGCATCATCAACAGCAAAAACAGTTTGCATAGTATTAGCCCAAGATTCCATTTCACCATAGGTGATCTCCAAGTACTGTACTGCACATTCGATTATGCCCCTCAATTGAGGAATATAAACGTCACGATTTTTAATCATCTCCTCTCGACAATATCTCATCCGGCGTTCATATTTTTGTGCAAGTTTGAGAAACCCACGAGCTTCGCTCATAATCTCCCTCCTCTATCGATTGATATAGGAATTATAGCACGGCTTTTTCAAAATTTCAAATAATATTTAATTTTCAATAATAGTTGTACTAGTTGGACCATTTCCTACAACTTGATTTTGCAAACAATTCCATGTATTAGTTCCTACTAATCCATCTTGAATTAAGTTATTTCTCCTTTGAAACTCTATTACCGAATTTTTAGTTTTACTTCCAAATACTCCATCTAATCCACCTGTATTATATCCAAGTGTAGTTAAACCATCTTGCAAAATACAAACATATTCTCCTTTACTACCATATCTTAAAAGAGGATATCCATATGGTTCCTGTCTTTCATCAAAATGTACCCATCTTGGAGTCAAATATGCTGGCTCAACATAATTCCAAATACCACTAGAAATTGCTTTATTTCTCATATTATTTCTTTCATTACTTGATAAATTTTGTCCAACATCAAACGCCAGACCCGCATAATGTTGAGATAATATTCCATGTCCACCTTCCCATGATCTTTTAAATGCGTATCCGACATATATAGGTTTTCCATATACATATCTAAAACTATTCCAAGCTTGCATTGCTCTTTTATCAGTCCATAAAATATTAGATTTACTCGCTCCTCTAAATTCTGAAACTGTTAAAGTTCTTCCTGAATTATATGGCATAGCTTCTTTTTCACCTTTATAAAAAGTTTCCATTTTATTTAGTGAATTATTATATACTAAAATTTTTGCCATAAAAAAACTCCTTTCATATATCTCTTTTATAATATGAAAGAAGTTTTTAATTTGATTAAATTTTTATTAATTCATATTCTGAAGTTCCAAGTCCAATCTTTTCACCATGTTTAATTTGAGATTCCCAATTTGTTTCTGGATGACTAATCACAAATCTATCTGCTTTAAATCTATCTATATATTCTTTTTCAAGTTTTTTCATATTTTCACCTAGTGCGCTATTCTCAAATGCTGTTTGTTTATTAACAAGATCTGCACAAGCTCTATCTAAAGCAACCATATCAAATGATGCAAGCATACC
The DNA here is from genome assembly GCA_045602645.1 of Candidatus Scatovivens sp. Classification (GTDB taxonomy): domain Bacteria; phylum Bacillota; class Clostridia; order TANB77; family CAG-508; genus Scatovivens. The sequence continues at coordinate 14,276 of JAZSBZ010000115.1, forward strand.
AATATTTGGAACTATTGGAGCATCATTTTCAGCATGACAATCGCAATTTGGAGATACATCACAAATTAAACTAATATGAAATTGTGGTCTATCTTTAACAACAGCTAAAGCATATTCAGCCATCTTTTTATTCAATACATCTGAAGCTTCATTATTAACTGCTCTTATTGCATCAAAATTACATGTACCAATGCATCTACCACATCCTACACATTTTGAATGATCTATTTCTGCAATTCCATCTTCAGTATATGTTATAGCGCCATGAGCACATATTTTATAACATTGTTTACATTTTTTACATTTAGCTGGTGTTACACTTGGTTTTCCATTACTGTGCATTTCCATTTTTCCAGCTCTTGAACCACATCCCATACCAATATTTTTAATAGCTCCACCAAATCCTGCAAGTTCATGACCTTTAAAATGGTTAAGACTAATAACGATATCTGCGTCCATTATTGCAGTTCCTATTTTTGCTTCTTTTACATATTCCCCATTAACAGGTACATATTTCTCATCTGTTCCTTTAAGTCCATCAGCAATAATAACATGACACCCAGTTGAAAATGGTGTAAATCCATTTAAATATGCAGCATCAATATGATCTAATGCATTTTTTCTACCACCAACATAAAGTGTGTTACAATCTGTCAAAAATGGTTTGCCACCTAATTCTTTTACAACATCTGCAACAGCTTTTGCATAATTTGGTCTTAAAAATGCTAAATTTCCTGGCTCACCAAAATGAAGTTTGATTGCAACATATTTATTTTCAAAATTAATATTCTCAATTCCTGCAGTCTTTATTAATCTTTGTAATTTTTGCAATAAATTATATCCAGGTCTTGCTCTAAAATCTGTAAAATATACTTTTGATTTATCCATATAACATCTCCTATAATTAATTCTCTACTAAAAAGAATATCAAATTAAAATATATTTGTCTATAATAATTCTCATTCCCTATACTTATTTAAGGACCAATAGCCCTTAAAATACCCTTTAAAACTTTCTATTTTGAATTTTAAGGCATTTTTTCTTTAATATATTATAATTTTATATATAATAAAGTTTTTACCTATTTTTTCAAAATAAAAAGGATAGAGATTTTTCTCTACCCTCTACATATTACATTTTTTTATCTATCATTCTTATTCTGAAATAAAATGTAAGTGAAATAATAACCATAGCTATAATTGCATATTGTACAAATGTACTTAATCCTGTTTCTGGAATAACTTTATTTGTAGTTGTTCCATCAACTACTTTTATAGTTGAATTATTTACTATATTATTTCCAATTTTAATACTTGAATTATTTACTATATTATTTGCAACTTTATTTGTATTATTAACTACGTTATTAGCTACATTATTTACTGCATTATTTACAGTATTATTAGCTACGTTATTTACTGAATTATTTACAATATTATTTACTGTATTATTAACTGTGTTATTAACTGTATTATTGTTTTGAACATTTCCAGAACTAATAATAGTAACTGTTGCTTTAGCTGTTCCATCTAAATCAGATTCTTTTAAAGCTGCTAAATTATCTAAATTAATTTCAATATTACTTAAGAATTTAGTATCAAATCCAGCACCTTCCATTTTAATATTTGTTTTAAATACATTTGATTCTAAATTAACAGCTCCTTCTGTTTGTGAACCATTTAATGTTGCCGCATTAGATATTTGTGAATAATAAGAATAAGCTAAATTAATATCTTGTCCAATCGCATCACATGCTGCAATATATCCTGTAGATAAGATTTGATTTTGCATTAATAAAAACATCATTGATGCAAATGCAAGTTCTGGTTCTGAATATTCTCCGTTATTTTGAATACCAAAGTCTGCAAATGTACTTTCTGATTTAATTGTTAAAATATTATCAGCAAGCAAATAATCAAATGTAAGTTCCATCTTTTGGCCAGATTCTTCATCTACTTCTTTTATTATAACTTTTGAATCATCTACAATTACTTCTCCTGGTTTATCATATGTTAATGATGATGTACTTGTTACTGTATCATCGCCTTCTATTGTAACTCCATCTCCAGGGATAATTTGTGTTTTTGATTCAACTTCTACTTCTATTTTACTTGAATAAATTTTTTCCATTGATCCCTTTAATTTGTCATTTGTCAAATTAATTGCTAAGCTAATGTTTGTTAGTGTTAATATTACTAATAACATAATAGCTATAAATTTAAATATTAAAGTCTTGTTCATAAAAAAATCCTCCACTTATTTAGTTTACAGCCCTTTTAACATTATGTCAATTATTTTTTCACAAAATTTGTAGAAAATAGCGCAAAAAATCCACAATTTTCATACCAATTGTGGATTTTTTATCTATTTTTTATTAGTTTACAAATGATAAATCTTTTGAAATATCAATTTTCATAATAATTTTTGTTGAATCTGCTTCAATTAAAATTCCTTCATTTTCTAAAGTATAATTTTTAGAAGCATCTGAATCTATTAATGTTTGTAAAGCTTTTTCTTGGAATCCTTTTACACATGCAACTGAATCTAATACAACAGGTAATACTTTTGCTTTTGATGTTATTACAGCATCGTTATCACCTTCATTATATACTTCACCAGTTAATATTGTTCCATCTAAAGTAAACACAACATCAAATGAATAATCAAGTGACATAGTTTTAATTAAAATTTTATTTTCATCAACTGTTGCAACTGACATATCTCCATTTGATCTCCATTCCATTACAGCTGATGAATTATTATATTTTTCAACTATTTTATCTAAAGTTACAACATCACTTTCTACATCTGTATCCACAATATTTGTATCTACTGCAGCTGTATTATCGTCTGTTACAACATTTTGATTATCATCTATAGTAGTATTATCATCAACTACATTTTCTGGTGTCTCTACATCATTTACTGTAGCACTATCTACACTAGTCACATTTTGACTTGCTGATACTTGAGTACCTGCTGGATTATTATTTGAGTCTTGTGTAAAATAAAATGCAGCAAAACCCATAATAGCAATAACTCCAGCTATACAAATTACTAAAAGAACTGTAACAATACTATTATCCATATCTAACTCCAATACATTAATTATTTTTATTTATTTAATTCTTCTAAGAACATTTGATTTAACATTTGAGGATTTGCTTTTCCTCTTGTTTCTTTCATTGCTTGACCAACTAAAAATCCTAAAGCTTTATCTTTTCCTGCTTTATAATCAACAATTGATTGTGGGTTATTTTCTAATACTTTCATTACAACTTCTTTAATTGCACCTTCATCAGAAATTTGTACCCAACCTTTTTCTTCAATTATTTTACTTGGCATTTTTGGATTTTCAAATAATTCTTCTAATACTTTTTTAGCTATTGCAGAACTTATTGTTCCTTTATCGATTAGAGATACTAATTCACCAAGTTCAGCACCACCAAATTTAAGTGCTTCTGGTTCTTCTTCTCTTTCATTTAATATTCTAGCTATATCAGACATAATTAAATTTCCAACTGTTTTTGGATTATTAGAAATTTTTGTTGCTTCTTCAAAAAGTACTGAATAATATTTTGATCCTGTAACGAAGTTAGCAGCTTTTTCTGTTAATTCGAATTCAGAAATATATCTTTTTCTTCTGCTTTCTGGTAATTCTGGTAAGCTATTTCTTACATTTTCAATATACTCATCTGATACTTCTAATCCAACTAAATCTGGTTCTGGGAAATATCTGTAATCTTGAGCATCTTCTTTATCTCTCATTGGGAATGTTCTTCCAGATACATCATCCCATCTTAAAGTTTCTTGAACAATTTTATTTCCAGCTTCAATCTCTTCGATTTGTCTATCTGCTTCATACTCAATTGCTCTTACGATACTTCTAAATGAGTTCATATTTTTCATTTCTGTTCTTGTTCCAAACTCAGATGCACCTTTCTTTCTTACAGAAACGTTAACGTCTGCTCTTAAAGAACCTTCTTGCATTTTACAATCTGAAATTTCGATATATTCAAAAATTGATTTTAATTTTCTCATATAACTTTCAACTTCTTTTGCACTTCTCATATCTGGTTTAGAAACAACCTCAATAAGTGGAACTCCAGCTCTGTTTAAATCAACAAAACTTCCTCTTCCATACTCATCATGATTTAATTTTCCAGCATCTTCTTCAATATGAATTCTTTCAATTCTAATTACTTTTTCTTCCCCATCTTCTGTCTCTATAGTTACATGACCATCATAACAAAGTGGTTTATCAAATTGTGAAATTTGATAAGATTTTGGATTATCTGGATAGAAGTAATTTTTTCTATCATTTTTACTTTTCTTTTCAATACTACAATTTGTAGCAAGACCTGCTTTAACAGCATATTCTACTACTTTTTCATTTAATACTGGAAGTGTTCCTGGCATTGCCATACAGATTGGACAACAATGTGTATTTGGATCACCACCAAATTCTGTTGAACATGAACAGAATATTTTTGTTTTTGTTGAAAGTTCGCAGTGAACTTCAAGCCCTATTACTATTTCATAATCTTCTCTTGCCATTAGCTATTACCTCCTTTAAATGTTGGTTTATTTACTTTAAAGTTAGTATTTTGTTCATAGCTATAAGCAGCTTTAATTAATTTTTCTTCATCAAATGGTTTTGCAATAAGTTGGAAACCAATTGGCATACCTTTACTATCTAATGAACATGGAACACTAATTCCTGGTAATCCTCCAATATTAACTGGTACTGTACAAATATCAGCTAAGTACATCTCAACTGGGTTGCTTGATTTCTCACCAATTTTAAACGCTGTAGTTGGAGATGTTGGTGTTAATAATAAATCATATTTACTAAATAATTCATTATATGCATTTGTAATAACTGTTCTAACTTTTTGTGCTTTTTTATAATAAGCATCATAATATCCTGAAGATAATACATAAGTTCCAAGCATAATTCTTCTTTTAACTTCTTCTCCAAAACCTTCTGATCTTGAATTTTTGTATATATCTTTTAAATTATCATATTTTTCTGATCTATATCCGTAACGAATACCATCAAATCTACCTAAGTTTGAACTTGCTTCAGCACACGCAATTATATAATAAACTGATGTAGCATATTGTCCAACTTCAAATGAACAATCTTCAATGATAGCACCCATTTCTTCATATTTTTTAGCTACTGCTAATATAGATTCTTTTACTTCCTCATTAATACCTTCTCCAAGATATTCTTTTGGAAGACCAATTCTCATTCCTTTAACATCATTTACTAAAGCTTTTGTATAATCAACTTTTGGTAAATCCATTGATGTTGAATCTTTCTCATCATGTCCTGCAATCATATTTAATAATATTGCAGCATCTTCAACGTCTTTTGTTAATGGACCAATTTGATCTAAACTAGATGCGAAAGCAACTAAACCGAATCTAGATACTAAACCATATGTTGGTTTTAATCCAACAACACCACAAAGTGATGCAGGTTGACGAATACTTCCACCAGTATCTGATCCTAATGCCCATGGAGCCATATCAGCCGCAACTGCTGCTGCACTTCCTCCTGAAGAACCACCTGGTACTCTATCTAAATCCCAAGGATTACATGTTTTGAAAAATGCTGATCTTTCTGTAGATCCACCCATAGCAAATTCATCCATGTTTAATTTTCCAAGATATACTAAATCTTCTTTATTTAATTTTTCAATTACTGTTGCATTATAAGGAGCAACAAAGTTCTCAAGCATTTTTGAAGAACATGTTGTTTTTGTTCCTGTAATACACATATTATCTTTTATTCCGATTGGGATACCAGCATATTTTGATACTGCTTCCCCTGCTTTTCTTTTGTCATCAATCTCTTTTGCTTTAGCCATTGCTTCTTCTTCCATTGTAGAAACATAAGCTTTAACTTTTGGATCAATTTCTTTTATTCTATCAAAATAACTTTTTGTTATTTCTACTGAAGTTACTTCACCTTTTTCAAGCTTTTCTGCTAATTCATGAACTGTATATTCGTAAAGTTCCATCTATTTTGCCTCCTTAATCATATTTTTAAATATCTCATATAGATGTGGCCAAGAGTAAACTCTTTTTATTCTATCATCAAATAATTCTCTATTTGTTCTTGTATCCATCAAAAATGATTTAATTCCTAAATCTGAAACCATTTGACAATTCTTAAAACTGTCATCTATAAAAATATCTAAATTTTCTTGTTCTGCTGCTACTGCTTTATTCTCAGCATTAACTATTAATTTATCGTAAGGAACGTTATTTTTATTTAACCATTCTCTAGTAAGACCAACTATATCTGTATAATCTGTTTCCCATCTTGCAGTTATTAAAATAATTTTATGACCTTCTTCATGAAGTTTATTTAAATATTTTAAGGCAAGTGTTTTTGGTCTAACTTCATTAATTATCTTTTCATAATATTCTTCAAGGAATTCTAAATCCTCATTCTTATTCCAATTATGCAAATATTGAACATATAAATGATTATTGCATGAATTTGTTTCATTGATTAATGGCTCGCGTTTCAATTTTTCAATTGTATATTCTTGAGCATAATTCATCATTACTTCATACGTATCTGTAATTGTGTCATCAATATCAATTCCAATTATCATATTTGTTCCTTTCAAACTTCAATTAATTTATTACTTTTGGTATTCTAAACATTCCTTCGTCTTGACTTGGTGCATTCTGTAGTAATAACTCTCTATTTCCGAAGTCAACTACTTCATCTTTTCTTAAAACGTTGCGTTTATTATTAGCTGCAACAGTTTCATTCATACCTTCAGTATTTACGTTATTAACCATATTTGCAAGTTCTAGTATTTCTTGCATATCTTTTGTATATTTTTCAATTTCTTCTTCAGAAAGATTTAAACATGCAAGCTTTGCAATATGAATAACTTCTTCTTTACTAATTGCCATTTGCTTCAACTCCCTTCACATAATACGATTATTATATAATAAAACCAAAAAATTCGCAAGAAAAAATCGCCCAAAATGGCGATTTTCTCATATTTTATATTATTTTTTTATTATACAATACCAATTCTACCTAAAACAACTAAAATAAAAGCAGCTAAAACTTTAATTACAGCGTATTTTTTAATGAATTTAGCATCATCTTCTTCAGCAAACAAATCTTTCATTCCAAAGTAAGTTAGGATAATTGATAATGCACTAAGCATTGTTCCAATTGGTCCTGTAACTATTGTTAAACCACTTACAAAGAAATCAACAAGATCAATAACACTATTTATAATAACTGGAACTGCACCAACTATCATAGTAGCAATTACTGTTGTTAATGGTTTTTTGTTATTTTTGTTCATAACATAAACAATAACAGCTGGAACTAAAACAAATGCGATTGGATATAATGCACCACTTACAATATCCATTATATTGTCCATAAATCCACTAAATTCTCCGTATTTTAAGACATATAAAATAGCATAAGCAAGTTCAGCAACAATATAAACTAATAATATCATTATTGCTTTTTTAAAGATTCCTTCTTCACTAGAAGCCGCTCTTTTTATTGCTTCAATTGGATTTGTAAACATTTCTTTTAAAAATCCTTTTGTAGCTACTGCATCATTTTTAAAATCTACATTTTTAATTGTATCCTTTACTTGATTTACAGTATCTTTTGTTTCTTTTTTTAAGTCTTCAGTGTCTACTGAAAATTTTTCTTTTTCTTCCATTTATACTTCCTCCCCAAAAAATTATATAGTTAAAAAAGCAGAGTACTATCCTAGTCTCTGCTTTTAATTACTATTGTCTTACTGTATCATCGCAAATACATTTGTTATAGCAATCTGAAAATTGACCAAATGCAATTACAACGAAATCATTAACAACAAATGCTCCCATTGTTATAAAGCACATTAACCCTAAAGGTAAGCTTGCTGCTAATACTAAAATTGAACAAATTGTTCCATATAACATTAAAAATCCAGAACCTAATCTACCTGCATATAAACGGTGAATTCCAAAGAATCCTAAAAACCAACATAGCATTAAAGTTGTGAATCTATTTTTCTTACTAACATTTACTCCATCCATTATTATATTTCTCCTTTTTCTCATGTATATAACTTTATATTTTATTTTTATTATAAATGTTAATTTTTGTCAATAAATTAGCCTAATGTTACACAAATGATAAAAACGAGCAATTACTTGCTCGCTTTTAATCTATAGTTACTAATTTAATGCATTTATTAATCCACCAAGTGCAGAACCAGCAATAGCGCCGATTCCTCCACTACCACTTGAACCTGTTGGTGCTGGTGATGTTCCTGTTCTTTGATCCATAGCTTGATTGTTAACTGGAGCAAGTAAAACTTTTCCAGTTCCTCTATATACATTTACTAAACCTTCTCCTGTCATTCCAGAACCTAATAATGATTTTGTTGATTTTTCAACTGTAAAATCAAGTGTTCCTGACCATGCAACAGCAAAGTTTCCATCAACTCTTAAAACATCATTTTCAAGTGTAATTTCTACAAGTTCTTCTCTTGGTACATAAGATTCTAGAGCCGCAACACCTTGTCCTGAAAGTTTTAAATTAAACAATCCTTCTCTACCAAAAACTGCTGAAGATAAGTTTGATCTTGCAACAACATTTTGCTCAACAGTAGATTCACATGCTAAGAACATTCCATCATCAAGTACTATTCCACCTTCCCATTCTGAAACATCTTCTAAAATAATGTATCTGTATGTTGGTTCTAATGTTAATATTCCTTTTCCTTTATATTTTGGTTTTACCGCAGCTTCTTTTGTTACCGCACCTTTTACTGCTTTACCTAATAAATCCCCTACTCCTTTAATATCACTTGAAATTTCTACATTGCCAAGTGTCCATTGCATAGCTCCAGCACTTACTGTATATTCATCATTATTTAGTTCAATAAGTACTTGTTTTTTTCTAACATTCATTTTGCTTGCAAAATATGCTGTAACAGCACTTGTAGGTGATATACTAACATCGTTAATATATTCTAAAACTCTCATGTTGCCTTTTTTCTCAGTTGTTTTTACATTCTCATTATTAATTAAATTTCTAATTTTATACATACTCTCCTCCTATGTAACTTCATATTAAAATAATTATATATATAAGATTTTTTCAAGTCAATTAAATTAAAAAATAAAATAGCACTTACTCTTTTGTGAAGTGAACCCAAATTGTTAGACAAAAAACTAACAATT
>JAZSBZ010000116.1:0-2473 GCA_045602645.1 Candidatus Scatovivens sp.
AATTGCTAATGCTCTTAAATTGCATATGACCAATTGTTTATATTCAATCGAAGACTACAAATCAAATATTTAAGGCACTGAAAAAACTCAGTGCCTTTTATTTTGTGCTACTTAGTGTAAACATGTATATCGTTCCCTAAAAATTTTTCTCACATTTTTTACTTTTTTGAATTTTTCAGATATTTATAAATGTGGTTTGATAGTGGGGAAGGAAAATACTTCTTTGTAATTTTTTAATACACACACATATTATGCATTTGTTTTTATAACTCCCTTAAAAAAAGACAAAAGACATGAATTACAATCCTTTTTAATGTGTGTGTATTCCTTTAAAAGGTGGATATGTTTCAATATCCACTTTTTTTTCTTCAGCAGGTATCATAATAAGGCACCAGAATAAAAAGCCCAGGCACTATGGCCTGGGCGCTTTAAGGAAAAGATGTTAGTAACAAACTTATTTTTATATATTGATAAGAAATAAGTCCTTATTGAAAATGAAAGGAAATTTTTTACCCTTCAATAATAAATATCTAGAAAATTCAAAAAAGTAAAAAAAATGTGAGAAAAAATTATATTTGAAATTGTTTTAAACAATTAAAATCTATTCTGCAGGGATTATATAAATAATTATCTATTGCCCGTTCATAAGAAGTATTATCCTCTCGTATCAATATAGAATATTCTAACAATATAGGCTTCACTAATTTATTGGAAATGTTGTATATACCAGCATTTGTCCCTGCTTCCATACCAGCCCTCAGATATCCTTCTGGCACATAATGTGAGGCGTCTCTCATTAAATCTCTAATAGAACCATCCTCTTCTTTGAATTTTTTAGCACCATCGAAAATAGTAGATACCATGACGCAATTATCAACTTCTTTGCATAATCTATTCTGTGCTTCAACTATGACAGTATTTCTTCCAGGGCTTGTTGCTGATTGACCAATTCGCACAATAAATGCCGTCGACAACTCAACATCTTCTTTCAATTTAGTTATTAGACGTACAAAACGTTCATTATAATAAGTGATTTTTTGTTCATCAGTAGTAAGTGTTGCTTCATATGCATTTGTATAACTACTTTCTTTTCCAAGATATGCCGCATCTGCTTCACCCTGACACCATACTAAAAATACATCACCAACTTCATAACCATTTGAAACTAAATTAGTTTTAGCATGCTTTACAGCATCAACAATGGTTTTATAATATGTTCCTTGTGTTGTTGTTTCTTGTCCAGTATCTTTGTCTAAAACAAATGGAGAAAAAGTATTAAGCATCACTCCTCCGACGCTTTTGTAACATGCACATATTTTACGCCCAGTTGTTAAAAAATATGAATTAATGAATGATGGTATATAGCCATAACCAGTGGAACCATTTGCTGTTATTGGTTCTGTTATCTCAAGTGGTATTGTAGATGCTGTGTTATTAAAACTAAAGCCATGCTCTATTGGGATATGTAAAAAAATGTCTTTATCTGTTGTAACATCACTCTGTTGTGCTCTTCCGCATGAATTAGATTGCCCAGCAAATATAGCAATATCTATTTTTTTTTCTGATTTATATGCTACATTATTATAATATTGGTGTGAAAAACGAGAGATTAATAATTTTGCTTGCTCATATAAATCACTATTAGACACAAGTTTTAACTCATCAATACCAGTTATAATATTATTCATATGCTGATGAGTTAAAACTTCACCTTCACTAAATGTTTTACTAATATATCCCATAATTAATTATATTTAAGTTTAAATGTTTTTAAATATGATTTTTTACCGCTTTCCACATCTTGCCACACATAAGCACTTGACTTGCCTTCAATGTTTCCCAATAATCTAACAAAATTACCGATATAATTAATATTTTTTGTTTCTTTTAGTGCATTATTTACATACAAATCAAGTTTGCCATTTCCATCATATATGAATTTATAAGTTACTTCGGTATCCCAAATCATATTGCTACTTGAAGTATATATATGAGAGCCTGCACTTACTTGGAATGAGATGCTCTCTGCGGCATTTCCATTCATGAATATGAACGGTGTTAAGTTGTCACCTCCAAGTAAAGCACGTCTATTACCTGCTAAAACTGTAGGAGCCACAAACGTTCCACTAAATTCTAATGTCCATGATTTAGATGAATCCACTGGATTTGACAGAATTAAACCATTTGGCAAATTGTTATTTAAATTCATACCTAAATTACTATCATACTCAATTGAAGATACTGTTGAATTTGTAGGTATTTCAAACATACCATCTAAAGAGTAATCATTCAAATTATTTTGTGTAAAGTCAAAATTAACAATATATTCATCGGTTGTCCCAGTGTCAGGTGTATCCTCTCCATCTCCTGTATTCACTGCTTCTGTTGCCACTGTAACTACAACGTTTCCTGTTATCTTACTAGCCGGAATGGTTATTGTCGCACCATTTGTTGTTGAACCTGTGGTATATCC
>JAZSBZ010000117.1:0-6243 GCA_045602645.1 Candidatus Scatovivens sp.
TTTGGTGTAAAGTTTATTTTTGACTCTTCTCCACCAAGTAAACTTACAAGTTCATCTTTTACTATCTTAACAACTTGTTGACCAGGAGTTAATGATTTTAATACATCTTGACCAAGAGCTTTCTCTTCAATTACCTTAACAAAATCTTTTACAATTTTATAGTTAACGTCAGCTTCTAAAAGTGCAAGTTTAACTTCTCTTAAAACTTCTTTAAGATCGCTTTCTGTAATTCTTGCTTTTCCTCTTAGTTTTCTAGTTATTTCTTGTAGTCTAGATGATAAACCATCAAACGCCATCTTAGCCTCCTATTTCTTTTTAGCAAATTATACTAAATCATTTATTTTGTTTTTAACATCCTTGCAAATACTTAATGCTTCTTTATTCTCTACTATCTTTTCTAGTTTTTCTATATTAGATAATATCTGGCTTATTTTTTCTTCTTGCATCATTTCTTTTTCCATGAATCCAAGTTTTTCTTCAAATTCGAAAAGCTTATTTTCATTTTTCTTTAAAATATCTCTAACTGCTTGCCTTGTAATATCATTATTCTCAGCAATTTCTGATAGAGATAAATCATTGTTATAGTAGTCGTCAAGAAGTTTAAATTGTTTATCTGTTAGCATATTACCATATATGTCTAAAAGGATACTTATTTTAACTTTTTGTTCCATTTGACCACTCCTTAATTTGTAATGCTAATATACTTTACACTATTTATTTGCATTTGTCAATACTTTTTCCCATTTTTTCCTAATTTTTCAGTACTTTTTTATATTCTAAGCACAAAAAATGCCTTAGATCATTTTCTAAAGCATTTTCACTATTTTATTTTTATAATTGGTCTAAATCTTCCTGAATATTCATCTGAATCAATTGTAAGTTCTGTCTCAGATGTTTCGATATCATATACACCACTTATATTACCCGTTGAAGAATATTTTACATTCTTAATTATATCTGTTTCTGTTGGCGATCCACCAGCATAATGAACTAAATCATTTGAAATTTGAATATTATAAGATACAGCTAGCATTCTTAGTGCATCAAGATCTTTAATTGATACCAATGAAACATCTTCGCTATAATTTTTACAAATATTTATTGCATCTGGTTTATCTAAAATTGTTAATGTTTTTCCTGGTTTAATGCTTAAAAGTTTTTTATCATAATTTGATTGATATTTAGCTATCCAGAATCCACTTTCATTTTCTTCAAAAGCATTACATTCTTTATATGTATTTGTAGCAACATTTTTTGTTGATGTTTTGCTAGTTGATATAACAAAGTCAACGTTTATTAAATCTTGTTTTTCTTCATATATAAATCTAGGTACCCAAACCCAATAATTTCCATTTGCATCTTTTGCATTAGCCATATTAAAGTTTGCTTTTGAATAATCATACCATCTTGAATCATATGTATTAGAAATTGAAAATTCTATTCCTTCACTGTCCCAATATACTCCCATAAATCCTTCTGGAAGCATAGGTGGATTACATAGCATAACTTCAAAATCTACTTTTTTATATTGTATTGAATTAGTATCTTCTACTATAAATGAATAAGTTCCAGATCTATCTATTGTAAATGTTGCAAACTTTCCTTCAAAATTATAAGTATAGTCAACTAAATCTGTACATCTTTTTCTTGTGTCATTTGTATCAAGTGTATAATAAATTTCATTAATATGTGGTGCAGAAACATCATCACCAGTAGCAAGAAGTGATATCTTTATTTTTTGACTTAATCCATAATTTTCTAAAATTGTTACATCAATATTAGAATCTTCATTTGAAATTGGTACTATAATTAAATCATTTCCAATCTCAGTATCATATTGTCTATAAACTAGCTTTCCTGTTTCCATATCACTTGCAGGATCTTTTGCAATAACATTTCCAGTATAGAAATTAATAATTATGTGATTATCAAAACTAGTTATATTTAATTTACTTTTTAAAGTTTCTGGTGAGAAATAATAATAGTTAGCTAAAATTGAATCTATGTCTTTATTCCAAAATTCGATATCACTACTATTCAATGTATCAATAATACCTGTAAATTCAGCAGAATAAACATCAGTTACATCACCTGCATTAACAAAGCCAAGTGTCTGTAAATACTTATGATAATTCTCTGCTTCATTTGGGTTATATTCTTCCCATAACTTATATTCTCTTCTTATTAAATTAACTCTTTCTTGAATTAATTCCATATTAACAACAAATTTTTCAAGGTCTGTTGCCTCAAACGATTCTTTAATGGCAGAATAAGACATAGCAAATAAGATCCAAACTAGGACCACTAGAAAACATAATTTAATTAATGTTATTCCTTTTTCGCTTTCCATCTTTTCTCCCTTTATAATTTAATAAATGAGACAAAACAAAACATTTTGCCTCATTTAATTATTTACTACTAATTACTACCATATTGTGCATTTATTAAATCATACATATATGAATCATAATCAAATGCTTCTTGATATACAGGTACTCCAAAATCTACTCCATTTGTTTCAACTGTTGCAGATTTAATAACTGGGAATACTTTGAATTTTGAAATTGCTGCTGGAACCACATTTCCTTCTTCATCAACTTCAGGATCAGCAAGTTCTGTTTTTGTATAAATTTTTTCTAATATATCTAAACCTTCTGTAATTTTACCAAATGCTGCATAAACACCATTTAAATTACTACTTGTATCTCCCATCATAATTCCTATTTGAGCATTTCCTGAATTATAACTCTCTTCAATTAATGATGGAACGGCTTGTGTATAATCATTTCTAATTAATGAAAGTACACCTTTTTCATGTCTTAATGTATTCATTTTAAATCCATTTTCAACAAATTCTCCTGGAATTGTATATTCAATATCTGAATTGCTTCCTAGGCTTATTCCTTCTTCAATTAATCCTGCTGTTGGATTTACTACATTACCTTCTGAATCTCTACCTAAATATAAACAAATTAGGTCTTTTCCATATATTACTTTATTATTATAATATCCACTTTCAACTAAAGCTACAATATTTGATACTGTATTTGGAGCATATTGAGGATATAACTCTGCTTTAATAGTTCCATAATTTTCTATTTCAAATGAAACAACTGGATATACATTTCCACTTATTTTTTCTTTAACAATTAAAGCTCCTGCAATTACAACTAATATTGCTGCAACAACTAAAATCACAATCCATACTGGACTTTTTGTTTTTTTGCTCATACTTTCCTCCATAATCTTCTGTACTATTTTAATCCTAAAAATTTCATAGCATCTACTAAATTTTTCACACCTATTATATCTAATTTGAATTTTTCTTTCAATAGTTTTTTATTGCTTTCAGGAATAATGCATGTCTTATATCCTAGTTTTTCAGCTTCTTTAATACGTTTTTCTATCATATTAACACTTCTAACTTCTCCAGTTAAGCCAACTTCTCCAATTACAACTACATCTTCTTTTATAGCTACATTTTTAAAACTTGATGCTGCAGAAAGAACTATTCCTAAATCTGGCGCTGGTTCATTAACTTTTATTCCACCAACAAGATTAATATAAACATCTTGCGAAGAAAGATTCATTCCTGCTCTTTTTTCTAAAACAGCCATAAGTAGTGTTAATCTATTATAATCAATTCCATTAGCATTTCTTCTTGGCATACCAAAAACTGTTGGTGTTGCTAGAGCTTGCATTTCTAAAATTAAAGCTCTTGTTCCTTCCATACTAACAACAATAACAGAACCAGATGGATTACCATCTCTTTCTGAAATTAAAAGTTCAGATGGATTCTTTATCTCTACTAATCCTTCGCTTTGCATTTCAAACATACCAATTTCATTAGTAGAACCAAATCTATTTTTTACACCTCTTAGTATTCTATATGGGAAATATCTTTCACCTTCTAAATATAATACAGTATCTACCATATGTTCTAATACTCTTGGACCTGCTATATTACCATCTTTAGTAACATGTCCAATTATAATAGTAGTAATACCTGTTTGTTTACACATTTTCATTATTCTTGCTGTTATTTCTCTAACTTGACTAACGCTTCCAGGTGCTGATGTAATATCTTCTGAATACATAGTTTGTACTGAATCAATAATTACAAATTTTGCACCACTCTTTTCTAATGCTAGTTCTACATTATCAACATCAGTTTCAGCTAAGAATAATAAGTTATCATTCTTAATTCCAAGTCTATCTGCTCTTAATTTAATTTGCTCTGCTGATTCTTCTCCTGATACATAAAGAATTGGTCCATCAACTTTTACACTATTACAAATTTGAAGTATTAATGTAGATTTACCAATACCAGGCTCACCTCCAAGAAGTGTTAAAGAGCCTTGTACAAAACCTCCTCCTAAAACTCTATCAAGTTCATCTACTCCAGTTTTTAATCTAAAAGTTTCTTTATGAACTACTTCATTTAATTTTATAGTTTCAGATTTTGGTTTTGATTTATCTTTTATACTAGATCCTGAAGAAGTAACAACTTTTTCTTCAAAAAATGAATTCCATTCTCCACATGCAGGGCATTTACCAAGCCACTTTGGTGACTCATATCCACACCCATTACACACAAATACTGTTGAATTTTTCTTTGCCATAAACATCCTCTTTCTATAAAGATTAGATTAATCCTTTTTGGATAAGTTTCTCAAGTGTTATTAAAAACATTGCGTGACTCCAAGTTAATCCAACTACCCATGCAGGTTTCATTGTTTCATTATCAACTTGTTCACCTAAATATCCATGCTCTGAAGCTGAATTAACAACAAAGTTAAAGCATTCCAAAGCTTTATCAGATTCACCTACTTCTAGATAATACCACGCCATCCACAATGTTGCAATAGGCCATGGATATTTACCTTCCATATAATGATCACCTTCATATCTTAGGTATCCACCTGTATATGTTCTTAGTGTCATATTAAGTCTTTCAATTGTATTTTTTACTCTTTCATCATCTAATTTAAACATTCTGCAAGGTACTACTGCACCTAATATACTTGAATCCATTTTTCTATCATCTATATTTCTTACATATGAATTTTTAGATTCATCATAAAATGTTTTTTCAGAATATTCTTTTACAAGTGATGCATATTTTTCAAGCATTTTTAGTTGTTTTGCCATATAATCAACTGTACCTTTATTATTAAGCATCATTTGTTGAAGTGCTGTATATATTCTATGCATTGCACTAAATGCAGCATACACTGCCGCCATTGAATATAATGCAACACCTTCATTTTCTTCCCACAAATTATAGCTTTTTGGCATTTTAGGTTCTTCACTTAAAATATCATCTACATATTTTTGTAAGAAAGAAATTGCACTTTCAAACATTTTTAAATTATCTTTTAAGAACTTCTTATCTTTTGTTACTTTATAATGAGCATATGCTCCAAAAACAACACTCGCTGTTTCATCTATTTGATATCCCCATGATGGAGCTAGTCTTCCATCTGTATAAAAACGTTGTTCCCACATACCATTTTTATTTTGAGTCATCTTACAAAATACAGAATAGAATTTTTCTGTTTGTTCTTCCATTCCTACTATATCTAATGCTTCTGTAATAAAAGCTGCATCTCTTGGCCAACAATATGAATATCTTCCACACTTTGTTTTAAATTCATCTACTTCAAAACCAGCAGATATTCCACCTGTTTCTGCGCATGAAAGAAGTGGGAAAAATAATATACTTCTATTATAAATTCTTTTGATTTTATAACTTATTTCTGATTTATTTATTTTTAATTTATCATGTTCTTTTATGTACTTTTGCCAATATTTGATTGTATCTTCTTCAAGTTTTAACACGTCTAATTTTCTTATTCTTTCAACATCTTGTTCTAAATCTTTAATAACAGATTTTTGACTATTATCATTTACATACATAAACAGTGTAATAGTTACTTCTTCACCTGGTTTAATACATTCTAAATCATAAGATATTGCTGAGTCTGATGACATACCAACATAATCTTTTCCCCAAATTTTTCCTGTTTTAAAAGTATCACTTGCACCATTTATTTGAACTGATGATACTTTATTTTTTGAGAATGTACATACAGCATAGTCATGATTATATTGAATAAGTGTATCATTTTTCATATAACCACATGTATCATTATTTAAATTGCTATAAACTTTTGAATAAGCTAACAAATTAACATTTAAATCAATATTATTTTCATTTCTTAAAGTATATTGCTTAATAAG